>NZ_JAAAXQ010000112.1 GCF_009916105.1 Streptomyces sp. GC420
AGTGGCGGGCGGGCCGGTCGACAGCGCCGTCGTGGTGCTCGGCCTGCGGGCCGACTTCTCCGGGAACTGCCTGGACTTCCCCGAGCTGGCCCCGGTCTTCACCGACGGGCTGTTCGTGCTGCCCCCGATGTCCGTGGCGGAGCTGCGGGAGTCGATCACCCGCCCGGCGGAACTCGGAGGCGTGACGCTCGAACCCGGCCTCGTCCCCCTCCTCCTGCGGGACGCCGGGCTCCGCGACGACCCGGCGGGGGCGGGAGCGGAACCGGCGCAGCCGGGCCCGACGGGTGCAGGAGCAGCGGGTGCGGGACCGGCGCGGGCGGCAACCGGGGCGGCCCCGTCCCCGGCGACCGCGCCCGACGACACGCTGTCCGGTGTGCTCCCCCTGGTGTCCCATGCCCTGATGGCCACCTGGCAGCAGCGCGAGGGCTCGACCCTGACCGTCGCCGGGTACGAGCGCACCGGCGGGATCCGGGGCGCGGTCGCCCGCACCGCCGAGGACGTCTTCGCCCGCCTGTACCCGGCCGAGCAGCGGACGATCCGCCGCATCCTGGTGCGGCTGGTCCATGTCACCGAGGGCGCCGGGGCGACGGCCGGGGCGACGCGGCGACGCATGAGCAGGACCGCCCTGACGGAGCAGATGGAGCAGCTTGCGGACGCGGACGGCGCCGCGGCGGCCCTCGACGCCTTCGTACGCGCCCGGCTGATCACCATCGACAGCGACACGGTCGAGATCACCCACGAGGCCCTGCTGGACGCCTGGCCGCGGCTGCGCGGCTGGATCGACGCCGACCGGGCCGGGCTGCTGATCCACCAGCAGCTGACCCTCGCGGCCGAGGAATGGGAGCGCGAGGACCGGGACCCGTCCCTCCTCTACCGCGGCACCCGGCTGCACACCGTACGCTCCTGGGCCGCCGAGCGGGGCGGGCTGGACGGGTCGGACGGCCGCAGCCGGCTCGGCCCCCGGGAGGAGGCGTTCCTGCGGGCGAGCCGGGCCGAGGAGGAGAGCCGGGAGCAGCAGACCAAGCGCCAGGTAAGGCTCCAGCAGCGGATGCTGGCCGCGCTCGTCGTCCTGCTGCTGTTCGCCCTGACCGCCGGGGGCCTGGCCTACCAGCAGCGCGAGGGCGCGCTCGACCAGGAACGCGTCGCGCGGTCGCGGGCGCTCGCCGTGCAGTCCACGTCGCTGGCCTCCGGGCAGCCGGAGTCCTCGATGCTGCTCGCCGAGGAGGCGTACCGCGCCGAGGCGACGACCGAGGCGCGCGGCGCGCTCCTGAGCACCCAGTCCCAGCCGTTCTCCGCCCGGCTCCGCGGGCACGAGGGGCCCGTCAACGCGGTGGCCTTCGCACCGGGGGGCCGAACGCTCGCGACGGCCGGTTCCGACGGGACGGTGACCCTCCGGCGGGTGGCGGACCGCCGTACGACCGCGCGGTTCACCGTCCCCGGACGCGTGCGCTCGGTCGCCTTCAGCCCCGACGGCCGGACGCTCGCCGCCACCTCCACCAAGGGGCCGGTACGCCTGTGGGACACCGCCGGGGACCGTACGGAGGTGGTCCTGCCCGCGCTCACCGAGGGCGCCAGGGCAGTGGCCTTCGACCCCGGCGGCCGGACGCTCGCCACCGCGGGGGCCGACGGGACGGTACACCTGTGGGACACGTCCCGGGATCGCGGAGGCCCCCGGGACCGCGGGGACTCACGGGACCGTCCGGAGCCCCGGCCCCTCGAGCCCCTCCTCGGACACGTCGGGAGGGTCAACTGCCTGGCGTACGCGCCGGACGGCCGGACCCTCGTCTCGGCCGGCGCCGACGGGACCGTACGGCTTTGGGACCCGGTGCGCGCCCGCCCGCTCTCCGTCCTCAAGGGGCACACCGACGAGGTGCTGGGCGCGGCGTTCGCCCCGGACGGCCGGACTCTCGCGACCGGCGGCGGCGACCGGACCGTACGGCTGTGGGACATGGAGGAGAGCCGTACGAAAGCGACGCTGACCGGGCACAGCGACGACGTCAACGGGCTCGCGTACACGCCCGACGGGACCACGGTCGTCAGCGCGGGCGGCGACGGCACCACCCGGCTGTGGGACGTGCGCGCCGGCCGGCTGACCACCACGCTCGCCGGACACACCGACTATGTGCTCGGGGTGGCCGTTGGCTCCGGCGGCACGGTGCTCGCCACCGCCGGGTTCGACAAGACCGTGGTGCTGTGGGACCTGCGCGCCGCGGCCCTGACCCCGCGGCCGTTCACCGAGATCTGGCAGGCGGCGTACAGCAAGGACGGAAGGCTGCTGGCCACCGCCGACGCCGATCACACGGTGCGGCTGTGGGACGTGGCACGGCGCAGGGTCCTGGCGACGCTCCCCGGTCACCGCGGGTCGGTGTTCTCGGTGGCCTTCGACCGGGACGGCCGGACGCTGGCCTCGGCGGGCTCCGACGGCACCGTCCGCCTGTGGGACGTGGCCGCGCGCCGCAGCCTCGCCACCCTCACCGGACACGAAGGGGACGTGTTCGCGGTGGCGTTCGCCCCCGACGGGCGGACCGTGGCATCGGCCGGCGCGGATCGCACCGTCCGTCTGTGGGACGTCGCCGGACGGCGCCAACTCACCAAGCTCGCCGGCCACACGGACTTCGCCAACGACGTCGCGTTCAGCCCCGACGGGCGCACCCTCGCGAGTGCCGGGGACGACCTGACCGTACGCCTGTGGGACCTCACCGGGCGCCGGAGGCCGGTCGAACTCACCGGCCACACGGGCGCGGTGCAGGGCGTGGCCTTCAGCCCGGACGGGCGGACCGTCGCCAGCAGCGGCAACGACGGGACCGTACGCCTGTGGGACGCGCGGCGGCACCGGCACACGGCGACGCTGACCGGTCACACGGGCTCCGTACGGGGCCTCGGCTTCGCGCCTGACGGCCAGACCCTCGCCAGCAGCGGCAACGACCGTACGGTGCGGCTGTGGGACGTGGCCGGCCGGCGCGCGTGGGCCACGCTGACGGGCCACGCGAACGCGGTGCGGGGTGTGGACTTCGCGCCGGACGGGCGGACGGTGGCAAGCAGCAGCAACGACGGCACGGTGCGGCTGTGGGACCTGGACGTCGGGGCGCGGCTGGCGGAGATCTGCCGGCTGCGCGAAGACATCCGGCCCGCGGAACGGGAGACGCTCATGCCCGGTCTGCCCGTGTCCTTCGCCGACGGCTGCGCCCGGCCGTGACCGTACGACGCCGCCGTGACCGCCCGGCACCGTGACCGCAGGGCAGTGCGGGGTGCCGGCGTCGGTGCGACCGCCGGGCAGTGCGGGCGCCGCGGAGGCCGGGTGCTCGGCGGGTTCGGAGCAGCCCTGCTCGGCGGGGGTTTCCCGGGTGTTGCCCGTTGCCCGTTCGGACGGGGCGCCGCCGGATCCTCGACGCGCGGGACGACGGCCCGTCAGGCTGCTGTCGGCGGCCTGTTGCACGGACCGGACGCAACCAGCCCGCCCAACGTGCACGCACGTTTCTCTCACTGTCCGTCCACGCACCACGAAACGGGGACTCACATGACTCACCCGACTCCCGGCCATCGCCGACCGGGCCTTACCGGCACCCTCACCACCTCGCTCACCGCCGTACTCGCCGGGTTACTGTCCGCCCTCCTCCTCTGGGCACCCGCCGCCTGGGCCTCCGCCGCCGCGCTGTCGGCCCCGGCCGCGCGTGCGGCCGCGGCCGCCGAGTGCGCCCCGCTGGCGCCGGGAGCCTCGGCGGCAGCCCAGCGCGCCATCGCCGCCGCGTGCGAGCACGTCGCGGCGGGCACCTGGTACACGTGGGGCGGCGGCCACGGTCCGCAGCCGGGTCCGACCTACGGGAAGGTGGACCCGGAGGACCCGGCCAGCGAACACGACCCGGAGCGGCTGGGCTTCGACTGCTCGGGCCTGGTCCGCCACGCCTACGCGCAGGCCGCCGGCTCGGACATCCTCAACGGGGACGCCAGCGCGCAGTACTACACGCACCGCGCCGCCGAACGCTTCACCGCCGCCCAGGGCCTCGCCCCGCTGCTCCCGGGAGACCTCCTCGCCTGGGGCACCTCCGCCGATCTCAAGCACATCGCCATCTACCTCGGCGCGGGCAAGATGGTGGAGGCCAAGCAGTCCGGCACCAAGATCATGGTCAGCGACGTCCGCCTGAACAGCAGCTACTACGGGGCACTCCGCGTCAACACCGGCCCGGTGACCGGGCACGTCTTCAAGACCTGGGGCACCGGCGTCTGGACCAAGGCGAAGCCGTCCGTCTCGGCCGCCCGCGTCTACGCCTTCCCCGGCCCGACGACGATCCGCGTCCAGTGCCAGAAGCACGCCGAACCGGTCACCGCCGACGGGTACACCAACGACGCCTGGTCGTACCTGCCGGACTACAAGGCCTGGGTCACCAACATCTACATCCAGGGCCCGGCCTGGCTGGACGGCGTACCCACCTGCGACTTCTGACACCGCACGGGGTTCGCAGTCCGGGGCAGTGACCGCCTACGGGGGGCGGCCACTGCCCCGCCGGACGTCCGGCGGGGCTTCACCGCGTCACGGCGGCCGTGCGCTCGGCCGCCGGGGTCGTCCGGCACGGCTCCGGTACGGTGATCGTCCCTGCGTCCCTGCGCGAGAGGAGGCTCGTCCGGTGCGAGCGAGGTATGCGGTGCGCGGTGCGGCGGGAACGGCCGCGCTGATCGGAGTCCTGACGGCCTGCTCGTCGTCATCGGAGACCGGCGCGGACCCGAAGCCGTCCGGCACCAAGGGCACCTCGGCGGCCGCGGAGGCCACGGACACGGCCGCCGCGCGCGGAGGCTCCATCGGGGGCTCCGGTTCCCCCTGCGAACTGCCGGTCACCTTCGGCCTCGCCAAGTCCTGGAAGGCCGAGGCCGTCGACACGGACCCCGACAGCGAACTCGGCGAAATCCTGCTGCGCCAGGGCTCGGTCACCCTCGTCTGCGAGATCGACGCCAAGCCCGCCGGGAACATCGGCTTCCTCCGCGTCTGGACGGGCGAGCGCACCGACGACTCGCCGCGCGACGTCCTCGAAGCGTTCCTGGGGGACGAGACGGGCATCAGCAAGGAGAAGTACTCCGAGTTCACGGCCGGCGACCTCGTCGGCGCCGAGGTCGTCTACCTCAGCACCGCCGACGAGCCCAAGCAGGAAACCGCCCTCGCCGTCACCACCCCGACCGGCCCGGTCGTCCTCCACCTCGGCGGCCTGGACACGGAGGAGCACAAGGAGATGCTCCCGGCCTTCGAACTGGCGAAGCGCACCCTGCGCGTGGGCTGAGCCCGACGTCGGCCACGATGCTGACCGCTGGTCAGGTCACGCGCTCAGGGAGCCGGTGTGGCGATGGTGACGGTGGGGTCAGCCCCGGGAGCAAGGTGCATGTCGACCGAGAGGTCCAGGGCGCGGGCCAAGCGTGGTGTGCAGGCGCTCGGCCAGGTCGGCCTCGCTCAGTCCGAGTTGCTTGCGCCGGTCGTGGACGGCCTTGCCCAGCGTCATGGCCAGGCCGGCTTCTTCGTGGACGCGGTCGTACTCGGGGTCGGCGTCGAGGTGTTCGCCGGTCAGCCGACGGGTGGCGGCGGGTCCTCCTTTTGCTGTGATTCATCGGTTCTCCTTGAGGTCGTGACTGCAGACGGCGTGTTCGGTGGCGAGTTCGCGGCGGGCCTCGCAGGCAGCCTGGGCGGCAAGGGCGCGTTCCACCTCCGCCGTCTCGCGCCGGAGCACCCGCCTTCACGGCCAGCGACCTCACCGGCGCAGAGGCCGCGTTCCTCAGCGCCGCCGACGAGCAGGAAACCGCCCTCACCCTGCGACCCGCAGCCTCTCCCTCACCCCGTTCCCTCGCCGTACGCGAAGGCGCCGCTGCGCGGCAGAACCGCCCACATCCGCGTCCCTTCTATCCTGACACCGACTTCAAGGACGGATTGGTCACCCCATCTTATCCAACGCCTTGATGAGGAAGTGTATCTCGGCTGCCCGATTGGGCTGCATACCAAACTCTCCAGCATTCATACCGGCGCGAGCCGACTTGGCCTTATCGATGATGTCGGCCCTTAGGCTCGGATTCGAATGGATCTCGTCCAGAACCTTCTGGACCTCTTTCGGACTAGCCGTCCCGCACCGAAGGCGAATACCCTCAGCACCAATCCCGCTGACCATTCGGAAAGATCCTTACCTCATTCTTCCCGATGTGGATATGAGCCCCCTTGGTGGCCCATGAGGTGCCAAGGCCTTCGCGTAGACAAGGCTGGATGCCTCGCCCGTACTGGCGCGGCCCACAGCCGCAGAGAGTCAGCCGCGGTGGCGGGTGCGCCGGCGGATGACCCGCCACGTGTCTTCCAGCACCCCGCGTCGGCCTCGGCCACGGAGGGGGACTGCAACGGAGGCGGTCTCCCTCCGCGCCGACCCCCGCCGCTGGGCACCTCGGTACCGCGCACCGGCCTCCGGGCACCCCGGCCGGGCGGCACCGGGCGGGGCGCTCAAAGGCCAGGGTGTCAGCGGCCGTGGGCTCCCGCCGGGCGGCGGCGGGTGGAGCGGCTGCCGTCCGGCCACAGGCGGGGGCTGCGCTTGGCCGCCAGGTCCTCGATCCAGCCGACGGCGAGGATCATCAGGCCGATCAGCGGCCAGACCAGCACGAACATCCACGTGGTGTAGGTCGCCTCGAAGAAACCCTCCAGGTGCGTGTACACGAAGGGGACGTCCCAGAGCAGGTCGAGGAGCGGGATGGTGGCCATGATCAGGGTGTTGTGCCACAGGTAGATCGTCACGGCCCTGTTGTTGGAGAGCGTGACGAGCTTGTCCCACTTGGCGAGCCGGCCGGGGAGCTGCTGCCAGGACGGTGAGTAGACGAGCAGGAGCACGACGAAGCCGAAGGACCAGGTCGCCTGGGCCAGCGGGATGTCGTTGAGGTCCCAGCCGTCCGGACCGAGGTGGTTGGAGGCCCACCACAGGCCGAAGGCCATGACCAGGGCCGAGCAGGAGATGAGCAGGTAGCGCGGCACCTGCTTGAGCAGCCCGTCGTGGTGGGCGAAGCCCAGCATCCAGCAGGCCCCGTACGCCGCGAAGTCGGTGACGGCGTTGCCCGTCTCACCGGGGATCTTGACCAGGTCCGTGCCGACGACCGCGGTGAGTGCCAGCGGCGCGAGCAGCGTGGGCCAGGGGAAGCGGCGGAACAGCCACAGCATGAGCGGCGAGAGGAGCACGAACCACAGGTAGGCACGGATGTACCAGAGGGGACCGAGGGCCTGGACGGCCCAGGTGTCCTCCAGCAGGCCCGCCTTGTCCCCGATGAGCCACGGGAACGGCGGGGCGCCGACGGGGACGATGTAGTTCGCCAGGGAGACGAACCACCAGATCCCCTCCTCCTTGACCGGCTTCCAGCCCGCCGCGAAGAGCATGGTCAGCATGACGGCGCTGAACACCCATACCGGGGGCAGCAGACGGCGGACACGGCTGCGGATCACGCCCAGCGCGGGGCGGGCGAGCGAGCGGGCCATCAGGGACCCGGCGAGGGCGAACATCACCCCCATCGAGGGGAACAGGACGGTCAGCCAGGCCCAGCCGAAGATGTGGTAGACGACGACACGGACCAGGGCGATGGAACGCAGCAGGTCCAGGTAGCGGTCGCGGCCGGGAGCGGTGCGCGCGGGGGCGGCGCGGTCGGGGGCGGGCGCCGGCGCCGGGACGGAACCGGCGGCGTCCGGGAAACCTGTGGTGGGGCTGTGCGTCACGCGACGGGCCTCTTCTCGTTCCTCCGTACCGCGCCGGTCTCCACGGGCGCCGACTCGACGGCGCCCGTGCGGCGCAGCTTCTGCCAGCGGAGCCGGCCGCCGGTCAGCGCGGTGATCCAGGACTGCAGCAGTACGACGTACATCAACTGCCGGTAGAGGATCTGCTGGAGGGGCAGCGAGATCAGGTGACGCATCGACTCGCGGTCGAGCCGGAAGGCGTACGCGGCGCACACGGCCTGGATGGCCAGGACGCCGAGCCACGCGATGACCGTCTTCTCGGTGGGGCCGAAGATCAGTCCGTAGAGCAGGAACACGTCGATGAGCGGGGCCAGCAGCGGCGCCACGACCATGAACAGCGACACGAAGGGGAGCCCGACACGTCCGAAGCGCCCGGAGGGTCCGCTCTCGATGAGGGCCCTGCGGTGCTTCCATATGGCCTGCATCGTGCCGTACGACCAGCGGTAGCGCTGCGACCAGAGCTGCTGGACCGTCTCCGGTGCCTCGGTCCAGGCGCGGGCCTTCTCGGCGTACACCACCCGCCAGCCCTCGCGGTGCAGTGCCATGGTGACGTCGGTGTCCTCGGCGAGGGTGTCCTCGCTCATCCCGCCGATACGGCGCAGCGCGTCGCGGCGGAAGGCGCCGATGGCACCCGGGATGGTGGGCATGCAGCCCAGCACGTCGTACATGCGGCGGTCGAGGTTGAAGCCCATCACGTATTCGATGTGCTGCCAGGCGCCGATGAGCGAGTCGCGGTTTCCGACCTTGGCGTTGCCGGCGACCGCGCCGACCCGCGGGTCGGCGAAGGGCTGGACGAGTTCGCGGATCGTGGAGGGCTCGAAGACCGTGTCGCCGTCCATCATCACGACGATGCCGTACCGGGCGTTGCGCAGGCCGTTGTTGAGCGCCGCGGGCTTTCCCGCGTTGGCCTGGCGGATCACCCGCACGTTGGGTATGCCCATCGACTCGACGATGTCGGCGGTTCCGTCGCTGGAGCCGTCGTCGATGACGATGATCTCGATGGGGTGGTCGCTCTGCATGAGGGAGCGCACCGTGTTGGTGATGCACTTCGCCTCGTTGTACGCGGGCACGAGGACGGAGACCGGTCCGGTGACCGGGTCGCCCCAGCGGAAGTCCTTGCGCCGGACGCGGCGGGCGTGCAGCGCGGACAGGAGCAGCATCAGGCCGAAGCGGGCGATGACGAGGACACCGATGACGGCAAGGCCGGCGACGAGGACGCGGGTGACGTTCTCGGAGACGGAGACGGCCGCGACGAAGGCCTTGCCCTTCCACAGCTCCGGGCCGGTGACGGTGGTGTGCGCGCTGGGTGCGTTCAGGGCCTCGGTGAGGTTGGCGAACTTGTAGCCCTTGTTCTGCAGTTCGGGCAGCAGCCGGTCCAGCGCGGCCACGGTCTGCGAGCGGTCACCACCGGAGTCGTGCATCAGCACGATCGCGCCGTCACCCTCGTTCTTGGGGGTCACGTTGCGGACGATGGCGTCCACTCCGGGCTTGGCCCAGTCGCGGCTGTCGGCGGTGTTGAACGCGATGATGTATCCGCGGCCGCCGATGTACTTCGCGACCGGCCAGGACTTGTTGTCCAGCGCGTCGGAGAAGGAGGAGTACGGCGGGCGGAAGAGGGATGTGCGGATTCCGGCGGAACCGGCCAGGGCGAGCTGGTTCTGGGACAGCTCCCAGTCGATGCGCCCCTCGGTCTGGAACGACAGGTCGGGGTGGTTGAAGGTGTGCAGCCCGATCTCGTGGCCCTCGCTCACCATCCGCTCGACGAGGTCGGGGTGGCGCGAGGCCATGGTGCCGGTGATGAAGAAAACGGCGTGCGCGTCGTACTCGGCGAGCTTGTCGAGGACCTTCGGCGTCCACGTCGGGTCCGGGCCGTCGTCGAAGGTCAGTACGAGCCTGCCCTCGGGTATGCCGAGGGTCTTGGCCTTGGTGCCGCGGGCGTCGAGGACGGGCCCGCCGCTCAGGATGTCCTCCGGCACGAGGTCGGTGGGGGCGGGCTCGCGCACCCGGTGGTCGGCCAGGATCTCGCTGTGCACGTATCCACGCAGCATGAGCATGGCGAGAAGTGCCATGAGGAAGAGCGAGGGGAGCAGGTAGCGCAGGGGCAGCCGACGGCGCCGCACCTTGGCCCTGGAGCTTCGCGCCATGTCTTACTGTCCGCCTTCCGACACGAGTTGGGCGGCGGCGCCACCGGAGATTTCGTCGCTGGGGTCGGGGGTCGGCTCTTCGCTCGTGGAGGCGGAGGGCTCCACGGGGTCGACCGGGTCGACCGGACCCGCGGTGGACTCGGTCGGGTCCGGGTCCACAGGATCGGGATCGGAGCCTGTCCCGCCGGTGCCGTCGGCCGTCGACTTGGAGGGGGCGGGGTTCTTCGTCTCCTTTTCGGTGGCCGGGCCGCTGCCGGCGACACTGCCGCTGGGTGTCACGGTGACGCCGTTGGAGACGGTGGGCGTCACGCCGGGGCTCAGGGAAGGCGTGACACCGGGGCTCAGCGGGACGGAACCGCTCGGTGCGGGCTCGACGGTGTCGGCGTTCTTCTCCTCCTGGCCGGGTATGCCGAGCCAGGGCGCGCTCGCGTTGCCGCCGAGCAGGGAGAAGACGAGCACCACGGCATAGCAGCCGAATACGACGCCGAAGAATATGCCGACGCGGCGCAGCTTGCGCCTGCGGTTGCCGCTCTCGTCCACGAAGACCGGGCCGTCGGCGCCCTCAGGACTACCACCCGGAACCGGCGGAAGATTTCCGAGCGTCCGGCCGACGCCCTCCAGCTGGATGGTCATCTCGTCGGCGTAGGTCGCCTCGTGCGGATTGCCGGCGCCGGCCGCCTCGTAGGCGTCGTCGGCTGAGTCATCGACACGCCTCGTGGCCACGTCTGTTTTCC
This sequence comes from Streptomyces sp. GC420, assembly GCF_009916105.1. Taxonomy (GTDB): domain Bacteria; phylum Actinomycetota; class Actinomycetes; order Streptomycetales; family Streptomycetaceae; genus Streptomyces. The sequence continues at coordinate 10,608 of NZ_JAAAXQ010000112.1, forward strand.
GCCAGATTTCCATGTTGCTGCACACCCCCCTGACCAATAACCGGGTGCGCGCGACGTTCCGGACACTTGCCGTCGGACCGGGCCCCCACCCGTATCCGAGCGCCCCCTTGACCACACGTGCCCGGGCGTCGAATGTAGCGCACGCGCACCCGCCTTGCGTGCGGTGTCCGGTTCTTCTCAGCATGCAGGAAGCATCAGCCGAGCGTCCTCGTCGGGCAGCCAGGCGCCGGCGGAACGCTCCAGCCAGCCGAATTGTCGCGAAGACCGGTCCGCCACTTCTCGCAAAACACGCAAACCGGGGTGACGAAGGCCACGGCTCCACACCAGGGAGACCGGCGAGAGCGGCACCGGCCGCACGATCGGCCGGAGCACCATTCCCGGCATCTCGATGAACTCCGTGCTGGCCAGGACCGACCAGCCGCGCCGGCCGACGATGCGTACGAACTCCTCGGCGCCGTCGATCTCCGGGAAGGGGTCGGCCAGACGGATGCCGCGCCCGGCGAGAAGCCGGGTGGCCAGATCCGTCCACTCCGCTGTGGACGGATTGCCCGCGGCGGCGTAGAGGGTCTCACCCTTGAGGGCGTCGAGCGGGACCTCCTCGCGGGCGGCGAGGGGATGACTCGCGGGAAGCAGCACCGCCATCCGCTCGAAACGCACGGGGAGATGCCCGAGGCGGGCAAGCACCGCCGGGTCGAGCCCGGCCACCCGGCCGAACGACACGTCGAGCCGCCCGGCCAGGATCTCGGCCGCGGCCCCGGTCAGTCCGCTGTGGAACCGGGCCACGAACTCGATGTCGGGAGCCTCGGCCCTGGCCGCCCGCAGCACCTCGTAACCGGTGCCCACCCGGGCCCCCACGTCGACGAGCAGCGGCCGCTTCTCACGGGAAGAGCGGGCGGCGTCGAGTTCGTCGTGCGCGGCCAGCACCCTGCGTACGTAGGGCAGCAGCCGCTCGGCCTCGGGGGTGAGGACGACCTGCCGCGTCGTGCGGACGAACAGCTCGGCGCCCAGCTCCCGCTCCAGGCGCCGGATGTCACGGCTGAGCGCCTGCTGCGCGGTGTAGAGGCGCGCGGCGGCCCGGGTGAAGTGCAGCTCTTCGGCCACGGCGGCGAAGGCGCGGAGCAGGCGGGGATCGAGGTCTCGGGGCACGGCCGGAAGGCTAAGCGCTCCGCCGGAGATCCGGTGCGTCATCCGCGGGGTCCGTCGTGGCCGGTCCCCGTCCATGCGGACCGTCCGTACGTGATCGAGACGGCCCCCTCGCTCAGAGGGCGCCGCCGCCGGCCCGCACCGGACTTCGCCGGGCACCGCCCGTGCCGGGATTGACAACAGAAGCGCGTGAATGGCTGCTGACCAGGTGTTGGACCGCGCCGGGGTCCGCCGCCGAGGGTGAAGACATGCCCACCGACTACTCTCCCGCCCCGCTGATCCTGGCCGTCTCCGGCAGCACCCTGGTCGCCACGCCCAGGCCACCGACCGGGCGGCGGGCGGGCGGCGGCTCCCGGCCCGCGCGACGGGCCGCCACGCGCCCGCCCGGCACGTCCGGAACATCCGGCACACCCGGCACGTCCGGCAGGTCCCATGCATCCAACGTATCCGGCACGTCCGACGCGGCCGACACAGCGGCCCCCGGAGACCGCGCCGCCCCCTCGACCTGTCCTCCGCAGACCGACACTGGGCCCGGCCCGGACACTACGCCTCGGGCCACTCCCCAACCCCTGTCCGGCGCCGCGCCTGCGGACGGGACCGGAGCCCAAGGCCGGCTCGAAGGACAGGACGAGAACGCGGCTGGGCGCGAGGCCGGGAAGCGAGGGCAAGGCGGCACAGGGCACCGGGCCGGCCCGGGTGGTTGTGCCGCGACCACGGCGCAGACCGGCCCCGCCCTCGCGGGCCAGGCCGACGTCCGCGAGCGGGCAGACGCCCACCGCCTCGGCCGGGCCCGAGCCGAGGACCCCGCCGGGGCCGAAGGCAGGGCCGAGGCCGGCGAGCAGGCCGGGGCCCACCGCGGTGACCATGCGGAAGCCCGCCGCGAGCAGGAAGAAGCACAGGCCCAGCACCGGCACCGGGGCCCTTCCGGAGTCGGGGTCTCCGCCGGGGAGCGGGCCGGGGGCGGTCAACGGGGACGCGCAGCCGTACGCAACCCGTACCGGCGACTCTTCGCGCTCCCCGGCACCACGGCGTTCACGATCGGGAATCTGATCGCGCGGCTCCCCATGGGCATGTTCGGCATCAGCGCCGTGATCATGATCGCCGGCTCGCGCGGCAGCTACGCACTCGCCGGGGCGGTCACCGCCACCGGGCTCGCCGCGACCGCCGTCGTGGCGCCGTACACCGCGCGGCTGATCGACCGGCACGGGCAGGCGAGGGTGGCGGTGCCCGCGACGGCGGTCGCCGTGCTCGGCTCACTGGCGCTGCTGCTGTGCGTACGCCTCGACGCACCCGACTGGACGCTGTTCGCCGCGTACGCCATGACCGCGACCACCCCGAACACCGGCGGCATGTCGCGGGCGCGCTGGGCGCACCTGTACCGTGACGACCCCTCCGCGCTGCACACCGCGAACTCCTTCGAGCAGGCCGCCGACGAACTCTGCTTCATGCTGGGTCCGGTACTCGCCGCGCTGCTCTGCGGGGCCCTTTTCCCCGAGGCGGGCACGCTCGTGGGGGCCGTCCTCTTCCTCACCGGCGTGCTGCTCTTCACCGCGCGGCGCGACACCGAGCCACCGGTCGCGAACGCGAACGCGAACACGGAAACCGGCACGGGCACGGGCACGGGCACGGGCACGGGCACGGACACGGACACGGACACGGACACGGACACGGACACGGACACAAATGAGGACACGAACACGGACACGAACACGAACACGGACGCGAGCGCGAGCACGACGCGCGGCGGCACCGGACGCCCGCCCCGGCCCCGGTCGCCGCTGCGGCGGCCCGGCATGGCCGCCCTGCTCGCCGTCTTCGCCGCGACGGGCGCCGTGTTCGGCTCCATGGAGGTCGTCACCGTCGCGTACGCCGACGAGAACGGCCGCACCTCCGCGGCCGGCGCCGTCCTCGCGCTCCAGGCGGCGGGTTCCTGCGCCGCCGGCCTGCTGTACGGGGCGTTGAAGCCCGCCGGCCCGGCCGCTCGCAGGCTGCTCCTGTGCGTCGCCGCCATGGCCGCTCTGATGGGCCTGCCACTGCTGGCCGCATCGGCCGACAGCGGATCACTGCCCGTCCTCGCCGGATCGCTGCTGCTCGCCGGCGTGGCGACGGCTCCGACGATGGTCACCGGCATGACTCTGGTCCAGCGGTTCACGCCCCCGGCACAGCTGAACGAGGGCATGACCCTCGCCGTGACCGGACTGCTGGGCGGCATCGCGGCCGGCTCGGCGGCCGGCGGCCGCCTGGTGGAGCAGGCGGGCGCGGCCGCGGCCTACACCGTGCCGCTGGGCGCCGCCGTGCTCGCGCTGCTCCTTGCCGCACTCGCCCTGCCCGGCATGTCCCGTGCGTCACGGACGCCCCGGACATCCGCATTTCCGCACTGACCGGCGGCCCCCAGAGCCTCCAGCATGCATTTCGTTAACACCATTGACATACCCGGGGCCCAGGCCTACGTTCCCCGTCGAAGCGCTTCGACGATTTCGTCGAAGCGGTTCGAATCACCAGAACGAAGCACCAGAAGTGTGCTGCACATGATCCATTGATCCATTCCTGCGCCGAATTCCACTCTCCTGGAGGAAGCGGATGTTCAAGGCACAAAAGCGCGGCGTGAGCCTGCTGGCAGCCGCCCTCGCGGGAGCCATGGCCCTGGCCCTGAGCGGCTGCGGCGGCTCGGACGACTCGGCCGCCGGTGACGGAAAGACGCTCAGACTCTGGCACTACGAGGGCCCCGACAGCGCCATGGGTCAGGCATGGGCGGAGGCCGTCAAGGAGTTCGAGAAGACCCACCCGGGCGTCGAGGTCGAGTTCGAGGAGAAGGGCTTCGAGCAGATCCAGAAGACCGCCCCGATGATCCTCAACTCCGACGACGCGCCCGACCTCATGGAGTACAACAAGGGCAACGCGACCGCCGGCCTGCTCTCCAAGCAGGGGCTGCTGACCGACCTGAGCTCCGAGGCCACCGCGCGCGGCTGGGACAAGCGGCTCAGCGACAGCGTCAAGACGACCAGCATGTACGACGCGCAGGGCGTGATGGGCTCCGGCAAGTGGTACGGCGTCCCCAACTACGCCGAGTACACGATGGCGTACTTCAACAAGGACCTCTTCGACAAGCACGGCGTCGAGGTCCCCACCACCTTCGCCGAACTCACCGACGCGCTCGCCGCGTTCAAGGCCAAGGGCGTCACCCCTCTCGACAACTCCGGCGCCGAGTACATCGCCCACCAGTACGTCTACCAGCTCGCGCTCTCCAAGGCCGACCGCTCCTGGGTCGACTCCTACGAGCTCTACAAGGGGAAGACCGACTTCCACGACGAGGCCTGGACCTACGCCGCCGAGACCTTCGCCGACTGGGTGAAGAAGGGCTACATCGCCAAGAACTCCAGCGGCACCAAGGCCGAGGACGCCGGCGTCGCCTTCATCTCAGGCAAGTACCCCATCCTGTTCTCCGGCAGCTGGTGGTTCGGCCGCTTCCAGAGCGAGATCAAGGACTTCGAGTGGGGCACCTTCCTGTGGCCCGGCTCCAAGCTGACTCTCGGCTCCGGCGGCAACCTGTGGGTGGTCCCCAAGGGGGCCGAGAACAAGGAACTGGCCTACGACTTCATCGACATCACGATGAAGAAGAACATCCAGAACATCCTCGGCAACAAGGGCGGCGTCCCGGTCGCAGCGGACCCCGCCGCGATCACCGACGAGCAGTCGAAGACCCTCATCGAGAACTTCAACACCCTGTCCGAGAACGACGGTCTGGCCTTCTACCCGGACTGGCCGGTCCCCGGCTTCTACGACGTCCTCGTCTCCGAGACGCAGAGGCTCATCACCGGCAGCGCCTCCACCGGCGAATACCTCGACGCCCTGCAGAAGGCGTACGACGCGGGCGCGCCGAAGCAGTGAGCACCGTCGCCAAGCAGCCGTCGGTCCGCCGGGCGGGAGCCTCCCGGCGGACCGGCGGTCCCCGCCACCGCCCCGACCGCCGCGACTCGTACGCCGCCTTCCTGCTCCCCGGCACCCTCGCCTTCCTCGCCGTCATCGTCGTCCCGTTCGCGATGAACACGTACGTCGGCTTCACCGACTGGCAGGGCGTGGGCACCCCGCACTGGACCGGCATCGACAACTACAAGGCGCTCGCCCAGGACTCCGCCTTCTGGGAGTCCTTCCGGCACAGCCTCTCCATGGTCGTCGCGATGGCGGTGCTGCCGACCGCCTTCGGACTGGTCGTCGCCGCCGTCATCTTCGACTTCATCGGCAAGCACTTCGGCTCCCGCTGGGCGGCCGTGCTGCGCGCCTGCTTCTACCTCCCGCAGGTGCTGCCGATCGCCGTCGCCGGAATCGTCTGGTCCTGGATCCTCGCCCCCGAGGGCGGCTCCCTGAACGAGCTGCTGGAGGCCGTCGGTCTCGGCTCCCTCCAGCAGGACTGGCTGGGCGACCCCGACATCGCGCTCTACAGCGTGATGGCTGTGATGGTGTGGGTGCAGCTCGGCTTCCCGCTGGTCGTCTTCATGGCGGGTCTCCAGCGCGTCGACCCCGGCCTGTACGAGGCGGCGGAGCTGGACGGCGCCGGCTGGTGGCGCAGGTTCTGGCACATCACACTGCCGCAGATCCGTCCCGAGATCTACGTCGTCCTGGTGTGGTGCACCATCGCCGCGCTGAAGGTCTTCGGCGCGATCTACGTCCTGACCAAGGGCGGCCCCGGCGGGGCCACCAACGTCCCCTCCTACTTCTCCTTCCAGAACTTCTTCGAGAAGACCCAGGTGGGCTACGGCTCGGCGGTCGCCACCGTGCTCACGGTACTCATCCTCGCGCTGGCCCTGTTCGGGCTGCGCCTGCAGACAAGGGCGGAGGACGAAGACCGGTGACCACCGCCATCCGCCGTTACCCCGTACTCGCCGCGATGTGCGTCGGCGCCGCCTTCATGGTGCTGCCCTTCCTCATCGTGACGCTGAACGCCTTCAAGTCCCCCGCCGAGTACAGCGCCAACGGCCCGCTGAGCCTGCCGGAGGGGTTCTACCTCGACGGCCTCAAGGACTTCTGGGAGCGCGTCGACTTCGGGCAGAAACTCCTCAACTCCGTACTGATCAGCGGCGCGGTGGCTCTCGGCGCCGTCGTCCTCTCGGTCCTCAACGCGTACGCCATCGGCATCGGCAGGATCAAGGGCCGCCCCTATGTGCTGGCCTTCTTCGTGCTGGCCAACATGCTGCCGCAGGAGGCCCTGGTCTACCCCGTCTACTACCTGTCCAAGGAGGCGGGCCTCTACGACACCCGGCTGAGCGTGATCATCGTCTTCACGGTCATCCAGGCCGCGTTCGGCACCTACCTGCTCTCCTCGGTCCTGGGCTCCTTCCCCAGGGAGATCATCGAGGCGGCCAGGATCGACGGGGCGGGCAAGTGGCAGATCCTGTGGCGGATCGTCGTGCCCGTCAGCCGGCCCACCATCGGCGTGCTCCTGGTCTTCTTCTTCATCTGGACCTGGAACGAGTTCCTGCTGCCGCTGGTCATGCTGATCTCCAACGACAACCAGACGGTCTCGGTGGCCCTCGGCGTACTCCAGGGCCAGCGGCTGATGGACGCCACGATGACCAACGCCGCCGCCCTGCTGGGCGTGCTCCCGGCGATCGTCTTCTTCCTGCTCTTCCAGCGGACCCTCACCCGCGGCATCGCCGTGGGCGCGGTCAAGTGATCAAGTGAGCCGAAAGGCCTGATGCATGAAGTTCACCGACGGCTACTGGCTGATGCGCGAGGGAGTGACCCCGGCCTATCCGGTCGAGGTGCTCGACGTCACCACGGGTTCCGGCGCGCTGGAGATCCACGCGCCGACCCGGCCGATCCGCCACCGCGGCGACCTCCTCAAGGGGCCGGTCGTCACGATCTCCTGCACCTCCCCGATGCCGGACGTGATCGGCGTGCGCCTCACCCACTTCTCCGGCGGCACCGCCCCCGGCCCGCACTTCGAGCTCTCCGGGCAGGACGGCTTCACCGCCGAGGCGTCATACGACGGGGACGAGGCCGTCCTCACCTCGGGCGAACTGTCGCTGCGGGTCGGCCGCAAGGGCCCCTGGCAGCTGGACTTCCGGGCCGGCGGGCGGACGCTGACCAGCAGCGGCGTCAAGGGCATGGGCATCATGGAGACCGCCGGCGGCGGCCACTACCTGCGCGAGCAGCTGAACCTCCGCGTCGGCACGAGCGTCTACGGTCTCGGCGAACGCTTCGGCCCGCTGGTCAAGAACGGCCAGACCGTCGACATCTGGAACGCCGACAGCGGCACCTCCAGCGAACAGGCCTACAAGAACGTGCCGTTCTACCTCACCGACGGCGGTTACGGCCTCTTCGTCGACCACCCGGGGAAGGTGTCGTTCGAGGTCGGCTCCGAGGCCGTGTCCCGGGTGCAGTTCAGCGTCGAGAGCCAACAGCTCGTCTACTACGTCATCTACGGGCCCACGCCCAAGGAGATCCTCCGCAAGTACACCGCGCTGACCGGCCGCCCCGCGCTGCCGCCCGCCTGGTCGTTCGGCCTGTGGCTGTCCACCTCGTTCACCACCTCCTACGACGAGGAGACCGTCACCTCCTTCATCGACGGCATGGCCGAACGCGGACTCCCGCTCTCCGTCTTCCACTTCGACTGCTTCTGGATGCGCGAGTTCAACTGGTGCGACTTCGAGTGGGACCCCCGGGTCTTCCCCGACCCGGAGGGCATGCTGCGCCGGCTGAAGGGACGGGGCCTGCGGATCTGCGTCTGGATCAACCCGTACATCGCGCAGCGCTCCCCCCTCTTCGCGGAGGGCCGCGACCACGGCTACCTGCTGCGCAAGGAGGACGGCGGCGTCTGGCAGTGGGACCTGTGGCAGCCCGGCATGGCACTGGTCGACTTCAGCAACCCTCAGGCCCGTGAGTGGTACGCGGGCAAGCTGAAGCGGCTCCTCGACATGGGGGTGGACTGCTTCAAGACCGACTTCGGCGAGCGGATCCCCACCGACGTCGTGTACGCGGACGGCTCCGACCCGGAGCGGATGCACAACTACTACACGCAGCTGTACAACGAGACCGTCTTCGAGCTGCTGCGGCGCGAGCGCGGCGAGGGGGAGGCGGTGGTCTTCGCGCGGTCGGCGACCGCCGGCGGGCAGAAGTTCCCGGTGCACTGGGGCGGCGACTGCGAGTCCACGTACGAGTCGATGGCCGAGTCGCTGCGCGGCGGCCTGTCACTGGGGCTGTCCGGCTTCGGGTACTGGTCGCACGACATCGGCGGCTTCGAGGGAACCCCGGACCCGGCCCTGTTCAAGCGGTGGATCGCCTTCGGGCTGCTGTCCTCGCACAGCAGGCTGCACGGCTCGTCCTCGTACCGCGTGCCGTGGCTCTTCGACGAGGAGTCCGTCGACGTGCTGCGGGTCTTCACCCGGCTCAAGCTGCGGCTGATGCCCTACCTGGCCGAGGTGGCGCGGCAGGCCCACACCGAGGGACTGCCCATGATGCGGGCCATGGCACTGGAGTTCCCCGGCGACCCGGCCTGCGCGCACCTGGAGCGGCAGTACATGCTCGGCCCCGACCTGCTGGTCGCGCCCGTCTTCTCGGACGACGGCGAGGTCTCGTACTACGTGCCCGACGGGACCTGGACGCACTTCACGACCGGTGAGCAGGTCACGGGCCCGCGCTGGGTGCGCGAGACGCACGGCTTCCTCAGCGCCCCCGTACTGGTCAGGCCCGGCGCGGTGATCCCGGTCGGCGCGGTGGACGACCGCCCGGACTACGACTGGGCGGACGGGGTCACCCTCCACGCCTACGGCCTGCGGGACGGGGCCGAGGTGACGGTGCGGGTGCCGAGCGCCACGGGAACGGCGTCCGTATTCACCGTCGTACGGGACGGGGACGCGGTACGGGTGAGCGAGCACGGCTCGGGAGGAAAGCCCTGGCACCTGGTCGTCGACGGCGTCTGAGAGGACAAACGGCAGTGGTCAAGATCACCGATGTGGCGAAGCACGCGGGGGTCTCCCCCAGCACGGTCAGTTACGCGCTCAGCGGCAAGCGGCCCATATCGGAGGAGACCAGACGCCGCATCGAGACCAGCATCCGCCAGCTCGGCTACCGCCCGCACGCCGGGGCACGTGCCCTGGCCAGCGCGCGGTCGAAGGTCCTGGCGCTCGTGATGCCCTTACGCAGCGGCATCCACCTGCCCGTGGTCATGCAGTTCGCCATGTCCGTGGTCACCGCCGCACGGCAGCACGACCACGATGTCCTCCTCCTCACCCGGGAAGAGGGGGAGGACGGCGTGCGGCGGGTCGCGGACAGCGCGCTCGTCGACGCCTTCGTCGTCATGGACGTGCAGTTGCACGACCGCAGGCTGCCGCAGCTGCGCGCCCTGGACCGTCCCGCGGTCCTCATCGGCTTCCCAGCCGACCCGGCCGGGCTGACCTGCATCGACCTCGACTTCCGGGCCGCCGGCGAGGCCTGCGTCGAACACTTGGCCATGCTCGGTCACCGCTGTGTGGGACTGATCGGCTCACCGCCCGAGGTGTACGTGCGGGAGACCGGGTTCGCCCGCAGGGTGGCCCAGGGCTTCACGGCCGCCGCCGACCGGGTCGGGCTGTCCTCGACCGTCCATCCGTGCGAGTCCGACCCGGCGGCCGCGCGCGCCCTGGCGCGGCGACTGCTGCGCGAGCACCCCGCGCTGAGCGGTGTGGTGATCCACAACGAGCCACTGCTGGGACCTCTGATCGAAGCCTTCCGCGAGGAGGGCATGCGGGTGCCGGAGGACCTGTCCGTCGTGGCCATCTGCCCCGACGAACTCGCGGAGCAGTCCCGCATCCCGCTGACCTCGGTCTCCATCCCCGCCGCGGAGGTGGGGGCGCGCGCTGTCGATCTCCTCATGCACAAGCTCGCGGACCGCCCGGTCCCCGCCGCCACGCTCCTCCCCCCG
>NZ_JAAAXQ010000113.1 GCF_009916105.1 Streptomyces sp. GC420
GGGCTCAGCGGGCCTCGCCCGGACCGGGCCTGACCGTCAGGTCGTTGATCTCCGCGTCGCGCGGCAGGTCGATCGCGGTGAGGATCGTCGTCGCCACCGACTCCGGGTCGATCCACTTCGACGCGTCGTACGCCTTGCCCTCCTGCTGGTGCACCTTCGCCTGCATCGGGCTCGCCGTCCGCCCCGGGTAGACCGAGGTGACGCGCACCCCGCCGGCGTGCTCCTCCTGCCGCAGCGAGTCGGCGAGCGCCTTCAGGCCGTGCTTGCTCGCGGCGTAAGCGGCCCACTGCGCATGCGCGTTGAGCCCGGAGCCGGAGTTGACGAACAGCACATGGCCGCGCGAGAGGCGCAGCTGCGGCAGGAAGAGCCGGGTCAGCTCGGCCGGCGAGAGCAGGTTGACGTCGAGCTGGTGGCGCCAGGTCTTGGTGCTCAGCTCCTCGACCGTACCGAGGTCGACCACGCCCGCGATGTGCAGCAGGGAGTCCAGCCGGTCGGGGACGCTCTGGTGGCTGAGTGCCCAGGACAGCCGGTCCGGGGTGGTGAGGTCGCCGACCAGTGTGCGGGCGCCCTCGTAGCGGTCCGCGAGCTCCTTGGCGCGGCCCGCGTCGCGCGCCAGCAGCCACAGTTCGTCGCCGCGCTGGTGCAGGCGGCGGGCGACGGCCGCGCCGATGCCGGAGCCGGCCCCGGTGATCAGGTGGATTGCCATGTGCCCATGCTGCCATCCGCCGCCGGGGCCCGGGCCGGGGTCAGCGCACTCCCAGGGCCTCCTCCAGACAGGCGAGCGCCCCGGCGGGCTCCTCGGCGAAGAAGACCAGCTCGTTGAGGGGGACGGGCAGGAAGCCCTCGGCCTCCATGCGCCGGAACTGCTGCTTCAGCCCGTCGTAGAAACCGGCCGTGTTGAGCAGCACCACCGGCTTCGCCGTGTGCCCGTGCTTCTTCAGCTCCAGAATCTCGGTGGCCTCGTCCAGCGTCCCGGTCCCGCCCACCATGATCACCACGGCGTCGGCGCGGGCCACCAGCTCCGCCTTGCGCTCGGCGAGGTCCCTGGTGACGATCATCTCGTCCGCGCCCTCCCGTGCCTTCGCGGCGAGGAAGCCCACCGACACCCCCACGAGCCGGCCGCCCGACTCCTGGACGCCGTCGGCGACGACCTTCATCAGGCCGACGTCCGAGCCGCCCCACACCAGCGTGTGCCCTCCCTTGCCGATCAACTCGGCGAATTCGCGGGCGGGCCCGGTGTAGCGCTCGTGGAGGTCGGCGGCGGAGAGGAAGACGCAGATGTTCATGAGGGTCACGGTACGGCCGGGCCGCCCTCGTGCGTCACGCGAATTTTCGACTGCCCGTGCGGCAGTTTCTCCCAGTCCTCCATGAACCGGGCACGCAGCCCGTGCCGGGCGGCCAGCGCGACCAGGGTCTCCGTGCGGTAGTAGAAGTCCTCGCGCAGAACGTGGTGCTCGGCCCCGGTGGTGCGGTCGAAGGTGAAGTCGAAGAACCCGCCGGGGGCGAGGATCCGCCCCACGTGGGCGAGGCATTCGTCGATGACCGGCAGCGGGGAGTGCGAGAAGACGCTGTGGGCGTGCACGACGTCGAAGTGGCCCTCGGGCAGGAAGTCGAGGGTGAGGTCCTGTACCACCGCCAGGTGCGGCAGCTTGTGCTGGAGTCCTTCCCGGACGAGGGTCCGCTGGGCGGCGAACAGGATGTGCGGGGAGATGTCGATGCCGTAGTAGTCGCCCGGCTCCAGACGGGCGATGAACAGACGGCCCGCGCGCAGGTTCCCGCAGCCGATGTCCAGCATCCGGTGGCCGGGCCTCAGCCCGTGACCGTCCACCAGGTAGGTGTACTGCATCCTTCCGATGCGCTCCCAGCTCTCACTGGACGCCACGCCGCCGACGGCGGCCTCGGCACTGCGGGCCGCGTCGGAGGCCATCACCGCGCGGTAGTAGGCCACATGGTCCCCGCGGTGGCGGACGCGCAGCCAGGCATCACGGGCCAGCCGCCGCAGGTGGCGCGGCACGCGCTCCGGGTGCTGTGCGGCGTACCGCACCTGGTGCAGCGGGGAGCGCCGGTTCCTGGACAGTCTCCCGGGTTCCATGCGAGACAGCCTGGCACCGCCCACGGCCCCGCGCACTCCCTGGAACCCGGAACCGGGCCGGGAAGAACCCCGGGCCCGCGGGTGCTGTACGGGTGAAGTGCGCGCACTCCCCGACGGAGCCCGAAGGAGCCGTTCATGCCCGCTGGACACCGCATCACCATCGAACAGGGCACCCAGCACGTCCGTGTGGTCCACGACGGCGAGGTCCTCGCCGAGAGCCGCCGCCCGCTCCTCCTCCGTGAGACGGGCCTGCCGGTGCGCTACTACCTGCCGCCCGAGGACGTCCGCACGGACCTGCTCGCCCCGTCGGCCACCAGCACCCACTGCCCCTTCAAGGGCGACGCCTCCTACTGGTCCCGCCCGGGCGCACCCGACCTGGTGTGGTCGTACCAGGTCCCGAAGGACGAGGTGGCCGCCATCAAGGGACACTTCTGCTTCTACGAGACGGAGGTGGTCGCCGAAGCGGGGTGACCGGCGTTCCCGCCGGACGGCGCCGCGTTGCCGGGGAAGCGGAATTCACCGCCTTCGTCCTCCTCTCGGTCCGCCTCACGGTCGAACCACACTTGGCGCCGGCCGGACGGGTGGGCATTCAGCCACTCGGCCTCCACGCGCACGTCCGACAGTTCGAAACCTCAGGTGTACCGGACACGCTGCTTGCCGAGCAGCAGATCGACCTCGAAGAGGCTGGTCTCCTCCTGCGCCTCCGCCGCGAGTGCGAACGGCTCTCGCGGCACCCCGTCCCTCCTGCCCCAGTCCGCGAAGGAGTCCAGCACCGCCGTCCGCATGAACCGAAGGGCGCGCAGCACATCGCTCCTGCCCGACGCGTTGGCCCCGAAGATCCCGACCGCAGGCAGGACGGAACCCGGTCTGCCCTCAGAGCGCGCGCTCGTCTCGCGAGGGGTGCCCTCATTGAACTCCGTCGCCACGAGGGAGAGTTCGGTTTCCTCCCGAATGGATCTGTGGTTGGCCACCCGGAAGCTGAGCAGCACGGCCGGCCTCCTGACGAGGCGGGGGTCTGGACTCCGCCTGAGGGTACTTCTTACGGGTAGTCCGTACAGCTCCGTCAGTCGGGGGTTGACGTCGGCCGGGCACCGGACATGAGGGCGACGGTCGCCGTCGAGGAAGGAGCAGAGCGGGGAAGCGCAGCACCGGGGTGGGGCCCACCGTCGCCGGTTTCGTCGAGGGACCGGGCCCGGCGGGGTCAGACCGCCGCGCCCGCCGCCTTCGCGCGGACCGTGGAGGCGATGGTGGCCGAGCCGACGACGCGGGTGCCGTCGTAGAGGACGATCGCCTGGCCGGGGGCGACACCGCGGACCGGCTCGGTGAAGGTGACGCGCAGTTCGCGGTCGACCGCCTCGGCCGTGACCGGGGTCTCGCCGCCGTGGGCGCGCAGCTGGGCCGTGTACGTGCCGGGGCCGGTGGGCGGGGTGCCGCACCAGCGGGGCCTGATCGCGGTGAGGGCGGTGACGTCCAGGGCAGCGGCGGGGCCGACGGTGACGGTGTTGTTCACCGGGGAGATGTCGAGGACGTACCGGGGCTTGCCGTCGGCGGCGGGGACTCCGAGGCGCAGGCCCTTGCGCTGGCCGATGGTGAAGCCGTATGCGCCCTCGTGGGTGCCGACCTTCTGCCCGGTCTCGTCGACGATGGCGCCCTCGGCGCGGCCGAGCCGCCGGGCGAGGAAGCCCTGGGTGTCGCCGTCGGCGATGAAGCAGATGTCATGGCTGTCGGGCTTCTTCGCCACGGCCAGTCCCCGCCGCTCCGCCTCGGCGCGGATCTCCTCCTTGGTCGTGAGGGTGTCGCCGAGCGGGAACATCGCGTGGGCGAGCTGCTTCTCGTCCAGCACCCCGAGGACGTACGACTGGTCCTTGGCCATGTCGCTCGCGCGGTGCAGCTCGCGGGAGCCGTCCTCGCGGGTCACGACCGTCGCGTAGTGGCCGGTGCACACGGCGTCGAAGCCGAGCGCGAGGGCCTTGTCGAGGAGCGCCGCGAACTTGATCTTCTCGTTGCAGCGCAGACAGGGGTTCGGGGTGCGCCCGGCCTCGTACTCGGCGACGAAGTCCTCCACGACGTCCTCGCGGAACCGCTCGGCGAGGTCCCAGACGTAGAACGGGATGCCGATGACGTCCGCGGCACGCCGGGCATCGCGGGAGTCCTCGATCGTGCAGCAGCCCCGCGCCCCGGTCCTGAAGGACTGCGGGTCGGCGGACAGGGCGAGGTGCACACCGGTCACGTCGTGCCCGGCTTCGGCGGCGCGCGCGGCGGCTACGGCGGAGTCGACACCGCCCGACATGGCGGCGAGGACACGGAGGCGGCGAGGCTGAGAAGTCATAACTCCCCCAGGGTACGGGTCCGGGGGAACCGGACGCCCGCCGATATCCGTTGTCGATCACATGGGGAACGCGGAGAAGGAGTCGGGGCGGCGCGTCAGCCGGCGGGTCGTGCTGATCGGGGGCGCGGCGACCGCCGCCGGCGCGGGGGCTCTGGCCTGGGACGGGATCTACCGCGCCTGGTGGCGGCTGCCCGGCATCGAGAGGAAGCGGGTGGAGGGCGAGCTGGACCACAGGGGCGCCGAGTGGATAGCGGCGTCCGCGGCGAACTGGCGGCGCGCGGACCGTCCCGACGACTACGGCATCGACCGCGTGATCATCCACGTCGTGCAGGGCAGCTACCGCACGGCGCTGAAGGTCTTCAGGGATCCGGGGCACAAGGCGGCCGCCCACTACGTCGTGCGCGAGGACGGGCATGTCGCGCAGATGATCCGCGAGCTGGACGTGGCGTACCACGCGGGGAACCGCTCCTTCAACGAGTGCAGCATCGGCATCGAGCACGAGGGCTTCGTGGACGACCCGGACGCCTTCACGGACGCCATGTACGAGTCCTCGGCGCGGCTGACGGCCGGCATCTGCGACCGGTACGGCATACCGAGGGACCGCGAACACATCATCGCCCACTCGGACGTGCCGGGCTCGGACCACACCGACCCCGGTCCGCACTGGGACTGGGACCGGTACCTGAAGCTCGTACGGGCGGTGGAGGCCTCGCCCGGGACCGGGACGTCCGCCGGGTAGCGGGACGGCCGCCCGGCAGCGGAACGGCCTTCGGGTCCCGGGCCGCCGGGCGAGGGCGGCGCGTTACCGGTGCACGGGTGACGGCCTTCGGCTGCGCGCGTTCCCGGGTCGCAGGACACCGGGCGCCGACGGCGGGTGCCGGCCGTCGGTCGGCGGCCTAGACGAGGCCCGCGCCCCGGGCGCGCTCCACGGCAGGGCCGATGGCCTCGGCGACGGCCGCCACGTCCGCCTTCGTCGAGGTGTGCCCGAGCGAGAAGCGCAGCGTGCCGCGGGCGAGGTCCCGGTCGGTGCCGGTGGCGAGCAGGACGTGGCTGGGCTGCGCCACCCCCGCCGTGCAGGCGGAGCCGGTGGAGCACTCGATGCCCTGGGCGTCGAGGAGCAGCAGCAGGGAGTCGCCCTCGCAGCCGGGGAAGGCGAAGTGGGCGTTGGCGGGGAGCCGGTCGACGGGATCACCACCGAGGACGGCGTCGGGCACCGCCTCGCGGACCGCGGCGATCAGTTCGTCGCGCAGCGCGCCGATCTCCCGCGCGAAATGCTCGCGCCGCTCGGCGGCCAGCTGCCCGGCCACGGCGAAGGCGGCGATCGCGGGGACGTCGAGGGTGCCGGAGCGCACGTGCCGCTCCTGGCCGCCGCCGTGCAGCACCGGTACGGGGGTGTACTCACGGCCGAGCAGCAGCGCCCCGATGCCGTAGGGACCGCCGATCTTGTGGCCGGAGACCGTCATCGCGGCCAGGCCCGACGCGCCGAAGTCCACCTCGGTCTGGCCGACGGCCTGCACGGCGTCCGCGTGCAGCGGCACGTCGAACTCGTTTGCCACCTCGGCCAGTTCGTGCACCGGCATGATCGTGCCGATCTCGTTGTTGGCCCACATGACGGTGGCCAGGGCCACGTCCCGGGGCTCGCGCGCGATGGCCGCGCGGAGCGTCTCGGGGTGCACCCGGCCGTGGGTGTCGACCGGCAGGTACTCGACGGTCGCGCCCTCGTGCTCGCCGAGCCAGTGCACCGCGTCCAGTACGGCGTGGTGCTCGACGGGACTGGCGAGGACGCGCGTCCGGCGGGGATCGGCGTCCCTGCGTGCCCAGTAGAGACCCTTGACGGCGAGGTTGTCCGCCTCCGTGCCGCCCGCGGTGAACACCACCTCGCTGGGCCGCGCGCCGAGCGACTCCGCCAGGGTCTCGCGGGCCTCCTCGACCGTACGGCGCGCCCGCCGGCCGGCCGCGTGCAGGGACGAGGCATTGCCGGTGACGGCGAACTGCGCCGTCATCGCTTGCGCGGCCTCCGGAAGCATCGGCGTGGTCGCGGCGTGATCGAGGTAAGCCATGATGTCCACGATTCTACGAGCCACGGCGGCCGGAGGGCTCTTGGACCCACCTCCGTCCGCCGTACCCCGCCCGGCGGGCCTGCGGAAGCCCCGGCGCCCCGGCCCGGTTCCCGCCGGGGCGGACACGGCCGGGCACGGGCGCAGGCTCCGGCCGGGGCGCAGGCCGGGGCGCGGTCAGTTCTTCGCCGCGGACGCGGAAACGCTCGGCGCGCCCTGCGGCGGTACGCCCTGGCCCCCGCCGGGCCCGCAGCCGTCCGTACCCCGGCCACCGCCCGGACCGCCCGAGGGCATACCGCTGGGCCGACCGGAAGGCGCGCCGCTCGGCATGTCCGTCGGCATACCGCTCGGCATGTCCGTCGGCATGCCGCTCGGCCGCTCGCAGTCCTCGGCGCTCTGCTGTCCGCCCTGCCCCGTACCGGCATCCTCGGACGCGCCGGAACCGCAGGCCGTCACCAGCAGCGGCGACAGGGCCAGCAGAACCACCACGGGAAGGGCCCGGACACGTGTCATGAATCGATCTCCTCGCTCGGGGCCCCCGAGACCATCACACGTCCTTGGGCCCGGCCTGTGCACCGCCTGTTCATTCGGCAAAACCTGGGTCAAGCCCGGCCGGACGGGCACACGGCGACGCGAAGGACCGTCAGGAAAGGCTCCAGCCGACGGTGTTGTCGGCACCGACCAGAACCGCGAGCACCACCAGGTCGGTGATGCCGAGGAAGAGACCGAGGTAGGCGCGCCCCCTGCGGGCCGTGCCACGCCACAGGGCGAGAGAGGCCAGCACCAGCGCGGCGGGGCCGAACAGGATGTTCATGACGAGCAGGCCGATCAGACCGAGCACGAAGGAGGCGACGGCCATGCCGTCGGCGTCCCGTGTGCCGGTGCGCCTGCGGGCGGACGCGGTGATCTCCACGGCGGGTCAGCTCCTTCCGTGGCTCTGGCGCCGGTGCTCGCGGACGGCGAAGACGAGCAGCCAGGCGCCTATCGCGGTGGCGGCGACGAGGGTGGCGGGTACCGGCAGGTGTGCCACCGGACCCAGCATGACCCCGAGGAGGAGCAGGGCTGCGACGAGGAAGATCATGATCCGCCTTTCACGTCGTGGGCTCGCATCGGACGAGAGGAAGGGTTCCGAGGTTTGCGTATACGAGTGTTCACTGACTCAGGAGTCTAAACCGCACCGGTGGTGAACATGCTGGAGACCGGTTGTTTACTGAATGACGTGAGTCACACCCCCGGGCCACCGGCCGGCATCCGCAGAGCCCAGAAGCAGAAGACCCGTCAGGCCCTCCTGGACGCCGCCCTGTCGCTGCTCGAGCACCAGAGCCTGAGCAGCCTGGGACTGCGCGAGGTGACCCGGGCGGTGGGCGTGGCCCCCGCCGCGTTCTACCGGCACTTCAAGGACACCGCGGACCTCGGCGTCGCCCTCGTCGAGGAGACGCTCGACGGACTGCACGGCATGATCGTCACGATCCTGGCCGAGACCGCCGACACCGAGCAGGGCGATGCCGAACGCATCGACCGCACCATCGACCTCATAGCCCGTCACGTGCGCGAGTACCCCGCGCACGTCCGGTTCATCATCCGAGAGCGGCACGGCGGGGTGCGCCCGGTGCGGGAGGCCATCGGCGCCCAGCTCCGCCGTTTCGCGGAGGAGGTGGCGGCGGTGTTCGCACGGGACCCCGGTTCGCGCGGATGGACGCCGGAGGATCTGCTGATGCTCGCCGGGATCTACGTCGACCACATGGTGATGACAGTTTCGGGCTTCCTGGAGGCCGACGAGCAGGAGGAACCGGCGGCGGCGCGGGCCCGGCAGCGGGTCGCCTCGCTGGCACGGCGCCAGTTGCGCCTGATCGGCCTCGGCCGCCGCCACTGGCTGGACTGACCGCCCTCGGTCGCCTTCGCTCCCCACCTGCCGCCCAGCGCCTCCAGCGAGGGCGCCGCCCCGTTTTTCAAGCCCGCCGTGCAATCGGGGGACCCGGCCCGCGCCTGGGGGCGCGGGCCCGGGAGCCAGGGAGCGGGAGCCTGCGGGTTCCGCTGGAGGCCGCACGAAATCGGAGGCAGGGCCGGGCACACGTCATGCCGGAGTGGACCGGAAGGCATCGCACGGGGCACGGAATTGATTCCAGTTTCAAATTCGGGCCCCCACTCTGCCCGGAAACAGGCATATCGGGCAGTGAAGGTGGCCTTTGAGCCCACATTCGGCTCGGCCGGCAGCAACCGGGCCGGGCGGGCAACGGACCCGGACCCGGCCACCCCGTCACGGCGGGCAACGGACCCGGACCCGGCCACCCCGTCACGGCGGGCAACGAAGCTCACACCCCGTCCGGTCCTGCGTTCGGCAACGAAACCGGATCAGGAGCCGTGCCCCGCCCGGGACCCGGCCACCCCCGGGTCCGCCCGACAAGAGCCTTCCTGCGGGAACGGGTCGGCGGTCAAGGGTTGGAGCGCAGCGGAAATCGCGGAACGCGACGCCCGGAGGGCACCCTTGAGGGCCGGCTCGGGCCCGCACACAATCCCGGCCCACGGGCGGCCACGCACACGACGCCGCCCCGCCCCGACAGCCCGGCATCCGGTACGCGATGTCCGGGGCGCCCCCGGACATCGCGGGCCGGGCACCGGCCACCCGGCAGCCGGTTGCCCAGCGGTGGCCCGGACACGGGCGGCCCGGGCAGGGGATCAGCCGAGCAGGGCGCGCGCGAGCTGGCGGGACTGGGCGACGAGCCGGTCCTCGCTGTCCCAGACCTCGGCGTCCTCCTCCAGGAAGCCTCCCGCGAGGTTGCGGGTGGTGATGGAGACCCGGAGGGGTCCGGGGGCCGGACGGCGGCGGACATGGACCGTGAGCTCCACGGTCGGGACCCAGCCGGAGAGCCCCAGCTCGAAGGCGGTGGGCGGCAGCGCGTCCACGGCGAGGAGCAGCGACAGCGGGTCGTGGTCGCGGCCGTCGGCCAGCCCGAACCAGGCCCGCATCTCACCCTTGCCGGAGGGCTTCCCGAGCGCCCAGCCGCAGGTCGAGGGGTCCAGCCTCAGCGCGAGCCGGTCGGTGATCGCGGAACTCCCGGGGACGGGTGCCGGGCCGTCCTGGGGGCCGAAGCAGTGCTCGTACGGAGGGATGGCGGGCGGGACCGCCGAGGTTCGCGCGTCGTCGGGCAGGGCGTCCAGGTCCCCGTACGAGGCGACGACCCGGATGCGTTCGACCTCGGTGCCGTCCTCGGCGGTCTGGAAGAGGGAGGCCTGGCCGGTGGAGAGCGTACGGCCGGTGCGGGCGACGTCCGTACGGACGACGGCGGGTCCGGGCCGGGAGGCGGTGAGGTAGTGCGCCGTGATGCTGAAGGGGTCGGGGTGCGGCAGGGCATCGGCCAGAGCACGGCCGAGGATTGCGAGCAGGTAGCCGCCGTTGACCGCGCGGATGATCGTCCAGCCGGCGGAGAGCTCGGCGTCATAGACGCCTGTCACCCCGGAGCGGGGGACGACCGTCGTGTCGCGGTCGAATTCGCTGTCGCCGATGCTCGCGAGGGAGGTGTCCCCTGTCGTCGCCTGTGCCATGCGATGCACCGTACACCGACCGCCTACTAAGCGGTAGCTTTATGTATGACGACTCCTTTAAAAGGCAATCAATTCCCCGCTACGCCTCTTCGGTCGCCGTCGACCTGCGGTTCCATGCACGGGGCGCCCGCCAGTGGAACCGCATGGCGCACAACCTGAGGGTGAACGCCGTCAGGGCCGCGAGGCCACCCGTCGCGGCGTTCAGCGCGTCGAGGCGTATGCAGAGCACGACGATGACCGAGCCGACGATGGCGGGCACCGCGTACAGGTCCCGGTCCCAGCGCAGCAGCGAGGGCACCTCGTTGGCCAGCACGTCGCGCAGGACGCCGCCGCCGACGCCCGTGGCGAGCCCCATCACGGCCGAGGCCGTCAGCCCGAGGCCGGACTCGTACGCCTTGGTCGTGCCGGTGACACAGAAGAGCCCGAGACCTGCCGCGTCGAACACGTTCACCGCGCCCTGGATCCGCTCCACCTCGGGGTGCAGGAAGAAGACGAGGGCCGCCGCGACGAGCGGGGTGACGAAGTACCCGAGGTCGGTGAACGCGGCGGGCGGCACCGCGCCGATGACCAGGTCGCGGAAGAGCCCACCGCCGAGCGCGGTGACCTCGGCGAGCACCGCGATCCCGAAGACGTCGAAGTTCTTCCGCACGGCAAGAAGCGCACCGGAGATCGCGAAGACGAAGATGCCGGCCACGTCCAGGGTGTGCTGGACGGAGGGGGTGAAAAGGTTGAGCAGATCGTGGTGCACCGGACAATTGTGCCTGCGGGCCGCACCGGCGATCCCCGGCGGACGGCAGGGCCGCCTGCTGGAAGAGGCCGTTCCCCGGCAACGGCCGCCTCCTGGGCAGGGCCGCCTCCCGGGAACGGCGTTCCCACGGAGACGGCCGCTCGCCGGGGCCGCCCCGGAAATGCCCCCGCGGCCGGCCGGCGGTCAGGCCGGCCCGGAAGCCCGCCCCGGCGCCGTGCCCGTGCCCGTCCCCGAACCCAGTCCCGCGTCCCGTGCCAGGGCCACCGCCTCCGCACGGCTGCGGGCCCGCAGCTTGGCCAGCACCTCACCGACCCGGTTGCGGACCGTCTTCTCCGACAGCACCAGGCGGCGGGCGATGGAGGCATTGTCCAGTCCCTGGGCGAGCAGGTCCAGCACCTCCCGTTCGCGGTCCGTCAGCTGCGGGAACGGCACGGCCGCCGGCACGGCCCCGGCCGGAGTGCGGGCGAAGAAGGCCAGCACCCGCTCCGCGATCCGTGGCCCGAAGACCGCCTCCCCGCGCGCCACACCCAGCAGCGCGCGGTGCACGTCGTCACGTCACCGTCGGACTCCTTCAGCAGATAGCCGCGGGCCCCCGCGCGCAGAGCCGCGAAGACCGAGTCGTCGTCCTCGTCCATGGTGAGCACCACCACGGCGACGCCCGGATGGGACGCGGTGATCCTGGCGGTTGCCTCCAGTCCGCTCATGCCGGGCATCCGCAGGTCCATGAGCACCACGTCGGGCCGCAGCCGTTCCACCGCCTCGACGGCGGAGGGACCGTCGGCCGCCTGCTCGACCACCTCCACGTCCGGCAGCTCCGCGGTCCTCTGGTGCGCACGGACAGCAACAGGCCGCACGGGGGGCTCCGGCCCCGTCGGGTTCAGGTCCGGACCCGCCCCGCACCCGCCGGGCGCCGCGCCGCCCGCCCGCCTGTGCGGGCGGGTGGCCCCGTGCGCCGGGCGGTCACTTGTCCTTGCCGAGATCCTTCACGGCCTCGGAGCCGTCCGCGGACGAGTCGGGCTGATCGGCGGACGCCGAGCCGTCGCCGGCCCCGGCCGCCGCCCCGGCCACTGATTCCGCCTCGGCCCCGGCCACTGCCTCGGCCTCCGCGTCCACCTCCGCCTTCGGCGTCGCGTCGACGATCTCGATCGCCTCGCGCGCCGACGGCAGCACCGCGGAGGCGTCCTGCGGGGCCTGGTCCGGTGCGTTCTCCGGGTGGTGGCAGGCGACCTGGTGACCGGTCTTCAGGGTGAGCAGCGGCGGCTCGTTCGTCCGGCAGACCTCGGTCGCCTTCCAGCAGCGGGTGTGGAAGCGGCAGCCGCTCGGCGGGGAGATCGGTGAGGGAACGTCACCCTTGAGCAGGATGCGCTCGCTCTTGGCGCCGCGCCGCCTCGGGTCGGGCACGGGCACGGCCGACAGCAGGGCCTTGGTATACGGGTGCATGGGCGCCTCGTACAGGGACTTGCGGTCGGCCAGTTCGACGATCTTGCCCAGGTACATCACCGCGATGCGGTCGGAGACGTGCCGGATGACGGAGAGGTCGTGCGCGATGATCACATACGTCAGGCCGAGCTCGTCCTGGAGGTCGTCCAGCAGGTTGACGACCTGGGCCTGGATGGAGACGTCGAGCGCGGAGACCGGCTCGTCCGCCACCACGAGCTTCGGCTTGAGCGCCAGCGCGCGGGCGATGCCGATACGCTGCCGCTGCCCGCCGGAGAACTCGTGCGGATAGCGGTTGTAGTGCTCGGGGTTGAGGCCCACCAGCCCCAGCAGCCGCTGGACCTCCTTCTTGACGCCGCCCTCGGGCGTGACGCCCTGGAGCCTGAACGGCGCGGAGACGATCGTGCCGACAGTGTGCCGCGGGTTCAGCGAGGAGTACGGGTCCTGGAAGATCATCTGGATGTCGCGGCGCAGCGGACGCATCTTGGCCGTGCCCAGGTGCGTGACGTCCACGCCCTCGAACGTGATCTTCCCGCTGGTGGGTTCGAGGAGCCGGGTGATGAGCCGGCCCATGGTCGACTTGCCGCAGCCCGACTCGCCCACGACGCCGAGGGTCTCCCCCGGCCGTACGTCGAACGACAGCCCGTCGACGGCCTGCACGGCGCCCACCTGGCGCTGCAGCAGCCCCTTCCTGATGGGGAAGTGCTTGACCAGCCCCTCGACCTTGAGCAGCGGCTCGGCCGAGGCGGCGGGCGAGGTCTCGGTCGAAGAGGCTGCGGCCTGCTCCGGGATCGTCACGTCTTTGTCAGACACCGTCTGATCCTTCGTCTCACTCACAGCTTCGGCGCAATCTCTTCGTTCCAGATCCGCGTCCGCTCCTCCGGGCTCAGGTGGCAGGCCGAGTAGTGCCGGCTGCCGACCTCCTGGAGTTCCGGGCGGACGGTACGCGTCACATCGCCCTTGGGCACATCGGCGTACGGACAGCGGGGGTGGAAGGCGCAGCCGGACGGGATGTTGATCAGCGAGGGCGGGGAGCCCTTGACGGGGATGAGCCGTTCGGTCTGCTCGCGGTCGATGCGGGGCATCGAGCCGAGCAGGCCCCAGGTGTAGGGGTGCTGGGGCTCGTAGAAGACCTTCTCGGCGGGGCCGCGCTCCACGCACCGCCCGCCGTACATCACCAGGATGTCGTCGGCCAGTTCGGCGACGACGCCCAGGTCGTGGGTGATGATGATGACCGCCGAGCCGAACTCCTTCTGCAGGTCCCGGATGAGGTCCAGGATCTGCGCCTGGACGGTCACGTCGAGCGCCGTCGTCGGCTCGTCCGCGATGAGCAGCTCGGGGTTGTTGACCAGCGCCATGGCGATCATGGCACGCTGGCGCATACCGCCGGAGAACTCGTGCGGGTAGGAGTCCACGCGCTTGTCGGGCTGCGGGATGCCGACCCGGTCGAGGAGTTCGATCGCCCGCCGGCGGGCGGTCTTCTTGTCCACGTCGTGGTGGACCCGGTAGGCCTCCACGATCTGGTGGCCGATCGTGTAGTACGGGTGCATGGCCGACAGCGGGTCCTGGAAGATCATCGCCATCTCGCGGCCGCGCAGCCTGCGCACCTGGTCCGGGGAGGCGGAGAGGAGTTCCTGGCCGTTCAGCCATATCTCGCCGGATATCCGGGCCTTGTTGCGGCCGTACTGTCCGACGGTGTGCAGGCCCATGATGCCGAGCGAGGTGACCGACTTGCCGGAGCCGGACTCGCCCACGATGCCGAGGGTCTTGCCCTTCTCCAGCTGGAAGGAGAGGCCGTCGACGGACTTGACCAGACCGTCCTCGGTCGGGAAGTGGATCCTCAGGTCTCGGACGTCGAGGAAGGCGTCGGACGGGGCTCCGGCGGCGACCGGCTCGCCAGGGGCGCTCGTGCCGGTCTGCGTAAGGTCCGTCATGCCAGCCTCACTCGGGGGTCGATCACGGCGTACAGGAGGTCGACGACCAGGTTGGCGATCACCACGGCGGCGGCGGTGATGAGGGTGACGCCGACGATGATGGGCAGGTCGCGGTCGCCGATCGCGTCGATGGCGAGATAGCCGAGGCCGTGCAGGGAGAACGTGGTCTCGGTGAGGATCGCGCCGCCGACCAGGGCGCCGAGGTCCATGCCGAGGATGGTGAGGATCGGGGTCATCGTGGAGCGCATGGCGTGCTTGCCCAGGACCACCGGTTCGCGCAGGCCCTTGGCGCGGGCGGTGCGGATGTAGTCCTCGCCGAGCACTTCGAGCATGGTGGCCCGGGTGAGCCGGGCGTACATCGCCGCGTACAGGAACGCCAGCGCGAACCAGGGCAGGATCAGCCCGTCGAGCCAGCCGGTGAAGCTCTCCTCGATGGGCACGTAGTTGCCGTCGACCCAGCCGAGCTGGGTGCGGAAGATCGCCAGCAGCAGCATGCCGGTGAAGTAGATCGGCAGCGAGACGCCGGCCAGCGCGGTCATCATCGCGGTGCGGTCCAGGACCGTGCCGCGCTTGAGCGCGGAGATCACACCGGTGGTGATACCGATCAGCAGCCACAGCACCACGGCGCCGGAGATCATCGAGATGGTGACCGGGAAGGCCTCCTTGAGCAGTGGCCAGACGTCCTGCTCGGTGCGGAACGAGTAGCCGAAGCAGGGGGCGGAGCAGTGGACGGTCTCGCCGCCGCCCGTGTAGTCCCGGCCCGCGACGACGCCGGTGATGAAGTGCCAGAATTGCACCAGGATCGGTTGGTCCAGGCCCAGCTTCTGACGGACGCCCTCGATGGCGGCCGGGTCCGCCTGCTTGCCCACGAACATCGCGGCAGGGTCACTGCCGGTCATCTTGGGAATGAGGAAGAAGATGCCGAACGTCACCAGGGTGACGACCATCAGCATCACAACGACGGCGGTCAGCCGCCGGATGAGATATGCAAGCATGCAGTCGGCCCGGCGGCGGCCGGGAAGCCTGTGCGGGCTTCCCGGCCGCCGCGCGCGGCCCTCACCTGCCCTTCGGACCTAGCGGCGGGTGCGCCGGTGGAGCGTGTTGACGACGGTCACTTGACGACACCCAGCGAGGCGTAGTCGTAACGGCCGTTGTAGGCGTCGGCCGTGTAGACGTTGGTCAGGCGGGAGCTGCGCCAGATGATGTTCTTCTCGTGGGTGAAGGGCAGGTAGACCGCGGCCTCCGACACCTTCTCATTGATCTGCTTGTAGTACTCGCCGGCCTTCTGCGGGTCGGTCTCGAGCAGCGCCTTGTCGAAGAGCTCGTTGATCGCCTTGTCGTCGAGCTCCGAGAAGTTGTTGTTGCCGCTCTCGAGGATGAACCGGCCGTCGACCAGCGGCTGCAGGAAGCCCTGGCCGGACGGGAAGTCGGCGCCCCAGCCCATGATGATGATGCCGTAGCCCTTGTCCTTCACGACCTTCGGCGAACCGATGATGCCGGAGGTCTGGGCGCCGTCGAACTGGTCGATCTGGGCGTCGATGCCGACCTTCTTCAGCGACTGCTGGAGGGACTCGGCGGTGGCGATCTCGACCGGCTTGTTGTTGCGGACCGCGATGGTGGTCTTGAAGCCGTTCGGCTTGCCGCAGTCCTTCAGCGCCTGCTTGGCCTTCTCGACGTTGCCCGTGGTGTCCTTCAGGACGTCGTACGGGTCGTACTTCGGGTCGGCGCCGGGGATGGCCGGGGGCAGCATGTTGGAGGCGATGTCACCGCCGGCCTGCGGGCCGCCGCGGGCGGTCTGCAGGGACTTGTGGTCGGCCGCGTAGATGATCGCCTTGCGGCAGTCGACGTTGTCGAGCGGCTTGACCGTCTGCGGGAAGACCGCGTAGCGGATGAAGCCGGTCTGCGGGTTGTCCGCGTTCTCCTTGTGCTGCTGGAGCACCTTGGCGCGGGCGGCCTGGCCGACACCGGTGGCGTTGATGTCGAGGTCGTACTCGCCCTCGATCAGCCGGTTGTCCATGTCGTCGGCGTTCGTGGTGAACGTGACGGTGATCTTGTCCGGCAGGGCCTTGCGGACCTCGTCCGTCTTGGCGTCCCACTCCTCGTTGCGCGAGAGGGACATCGACTTGTTCGGCGTGTACGAGTCGATCTTGTAGGGGCCGTTGGAGAACGGGTCCAGGGTGTACTTGGCCTTGGTGTCCTTGTCCGCGCGGACCGGGGTCGCCGAGGGCATGGCCAGCATCTGCAGGAAGTCACCGTTGGGCTTCGGCAGCTTGAAGACGATGGTCTTGTCGTCGGGCGTCTCGATGGCCTTCAGGCCCAGCTTGTCGGCCGACTTGTCCTTGTACGGGCCCTTGTACTCACTCTCCGGGTCGAGCACCTGCTGCAGGTAGATCGGACCGCCGGAGAGCACGTCCTGCGCCCAGATGCGCTCGATGCCGTACTTGATGTCCTTGGAGGTGACGGGCTTGCCGTCCTCCCACTTCAGACCGTCCTTCAGGGTGAAGGTGTAGGTCTTGCCGTCGTCCGACACCTTGCCCGTGTCGGTGGCCATGTCGGGCACCAGCTCGGTGCTCTCCGCGCCGGGCGCGGCCTTGTAGGTGACCAGCTGGCGGGTGTAGTAGCGGGAGAAGTCCCACATGAAGCCGTAGTAGCCGCGCTGCGGGTCCCAGAAGTCGGCGTCCTGGGAGCCTATGAACTTCAGCGTCCCGCCCTTCTTGCTGGACGCGTTCGCGACCTTGCCGACCGCGGCGTTGAAGCCCGGGGCACCGGTCTTGCCCTCGCCCTCGTCGTCCTTGCCGCCGCCACCGCAGGCGGCGGTACCGAGCAGGGCGGCAACGACGAGCGCCGAACCCGCGGCGAGCCTGCGCCTCGATGAACTGTTGGTTGTCACGTTCCAGCAACCTCCGGGATAGTGACGGTCCTCGCTGCGGACCGTCGGTCTTGGCTGGCCTCCTGACTCATCGGCAGGGGCGGCATGATGGCTTGCGCTTGCGGCTCTTCGGTGCGGGTGCGTACCCGGTACGGGTCAGCGGGCCCCCTTCGGATCGAGCGCGTCTCGTACGCCGTCGCCGAAGAGGTTGAAGGCCAGCACCGTGATGAAGATGGCGACACCCGGAATGATCATGAACATCGGGTCGGACTCATAGGTGTTGATGGCCTTGGAGAGCATCTGGCCCCAGGACGCCGTGGGCGGCTTGACTCCCGCGCCGAGGAAGCTGAGCGCGGCCTCCGTGAGGATGTTGGTGGGGATCATCAGCGTCGCGTACACGGTGATGGGGGCGACCAGGTTGGGCAGCAGCTCCCGCCGCAGGATGTAGAGCCGGCCGGCGCCCAGGCTGCGGGCCGCCTCGACGTACTCACGCTCGCGCAGGGACAGCGTCTGGCCGCGCACGATGCGTCCGACGTACGGCCAGCCGAAGAACCCGATCACCACCACGAGCGCCAGGATGCGGACGCCCGAACCCTCGAGCCCCAGCATCTCGTTGGGCAGGACCGAGACCAGCGCGATGGTGAACAGCAGCTGCGGGAAGGCGAGGAGGACGTCCATGACCCGGCTGATGACGGAGTCGATCCAGCCGCCGAAGTAGCCGGCGACGACACCGATGACGGTGCCGAGGACGACGGCGAACACCGCGGCCAGGAATGCGACGAGCAGCGAGATCTGGGCGCCGTAGACGACGCGGCTGAAGACGTCGCGGCCGTTGACCGGCTCGACGCCGAGCAGGAACTCGGAACTGATGCCGCCCCAGGAACCGATCGGCGTACCGAACAGCGGGTCGATCTGGTCCTCGTGGAACTCGTTCGGCGGGTGACCGAAAACGCTCACGATCAGCGGGGCGAAGAGCGCGACCAGGATGAGCAGCAGCACCACGAACCCGCCGGCCAGCGCGAGCTTGTCGCGCCGCAGCCGGATCCACGCGATCTTCCAGGGAGAGCGGCCCTCGATCGCCTTCTGTGGAACATCGGCGGCGACGTCGACGGCCGCGGTCTCGGCCGCGCTCGTGTCATGCAGTGGTGCCGTCATCGGTGTGGGGACCCCTCTCGGCCGGCGGTGACCGGCCCACACTCGCCGCGGGTAGCGGCTTCTTCACAAGTGCTGTGCTCTGTACTGCTCGTGCGGGCCTTACTCGGGGAGTTGGTCGCACACAGGACCGAAAGGTCCTTTGTTAGCGGGGAGTCTTCAACGGTCTCGTGATCACTGACCAGACTTCACGGGGAAAGGATGCGCAACCGTGATGTGGGTGGAGAGGTTCCGTTATCCGGACGAGTCGGTCGCCTCAGCGGTTGACGCACCGTCGAAGGCCACAGAACGGACATGCCGGCCACGGGCGCCCTTCTGCCGTCGACTCGGGCGACGTTCGCGGAGGTCGCGAGGGGGTCGGGGGGATTTTGCGGAGAACTGGCACGCCCTTGGGCGGACTTTGGGGCGGCCCGGGGCGTCTCGCGTGACGGACGGCGCCGTGCGGGTCGCCGGAGACCGGCGGGAACCGTGTCCGGCGTCGGGTCCCCGCACGCCCGCCGCGGGCGTCTGCCGCGGGCGTCTGCCGCGGGCGTCTGCCGCGGGCGTCTGCCGCGGGCGTCTGCCGCGCGGCAGGGCCGACGGCCCGCCGCCACGGGGCCGCGCGCCTGTCCCGCCCGGCGGGCGGGCATGCGTTCAGTAGGCCTGGGGTGCGGAGCCCTGCTGCCGGCCGTGCGCCGGAGGGTAGCCGTACCCGGCGGTGGGGGCGGGGGCGCCGTGGGCCTCACGGTCGTAGAACGGCCGGGAGTTGGCGCGCAGCCACATGGCCACCGGGTCGTACTCGTCGGACATGGCGACGGTGGAGACGGGCAGCCCCTCGGGGACCGCCGCGACGGACTGCTGCATCATCGCCCGCACCGCTTCGACCGCCTGCCTGCCGGTGTCGTACAGGTCCAGGCCGATGGCGAGGTAGGGCGCGCCGAGCGCGGGCTGCACCCAGGCGCGGCGCAGGGAGCGGACGGCCGGTGTGCGGTGGGCGTTCTGCGCCAGCAGGGCGTAGAACTGCGGGATCTCCAGGGCGGGTTCGGACATCCGCAGCGGCCCGGCGGGCATCCGGTCCAGTCCGGCGACGACACGGCGCAGGTCCAGCCAGGGGACACCGACTCCACCGCCGGGGGCGTGCGGATTGAGCCAGATCCCCCAGCGGTCGGGATACAGGGCGCGGGCGATGTCACGGCCGCTCACGACTTCACAGGCGCGGTTCCAGCCGCTGGCCGCGAGTTCCTGGGCGGAGGTCACGCAGGGCGCATAGCCGTACCCCTCGACCTCCATGTTTCCGTACTGGGCGTCGGGGGACCCGGACTGGCCGTTCCAGAGCAGCATCCAGACCTGGCCGTCGGCGAGGGCGTGCAGCAGTGCTTCGTAGGCGTCGAATCGCCCGGGCGTCACCTGGCGGAGCATGTGCTCGACCTGCCCGGCCGCCGCCGTGCCTGACGCACTCACCTCGGACCGCCCCTTCGTCTTTGTCCCGCTACGTGCCGTACAACCCCTCGACCGGCATTCGCCCGGTCATCAAACCAGCTTAAGCCGCCGCTCTGACACCGACTTGACCGAGTCGGCGGCGGTGTCACCGCTACGGCACGGCCTGGCCGTGGCGGGTGTAGAAGGGCCGGATCTTCTCCAGCATCCACTCGCCGACCGGATCCTGCGCGATGTCCAGCAGTACCAGGTTGACCGGCCAGGGGACCTGGACCCGGCCCAGTGCCCGGCCGAGCGCGTCCATGGGCGCGGTGCGGTGCTCCGGTTCCCAGCCGCCGAGCTCCACGCCGACGAACATCACCGGCGCGCCCGCCTCGATGCTGGCCAGGCAGCGGCGGGCGGAGAGCACCACGCCGCTCTCCTGGAACTCGCCGGCCGCGGCCGCCAGGAAGTCGACGGGCTCCTCCTGCCAGTCCGGCTCGAAGAGCCTGACCCGGCCGCCGGAGGCCGGCCCGTCCAGCGGGCTCCGCCCGGCGCGGCACAGTTCCGCGACAGCCGGCGGCGGCAGCGGCACACCGACGGTCCCGCCCGGGTTCACCGCCACGCCGAGCTGCGGGGGCAGGCCGCGGGCGAACTCCACGGCGGGGGCGATCGTGTACGACATGTGGGGACCGACGCACTGCAGGAACTGCTGCTCGGAGCTGAACACGGGGACGTGGGCCGCGCCGCCGACGTCCATGGTCGGCAGGTCCAGGTCCCTGCTGTCGGGGCCGCCGCCGTTGGGCAGGGGCACCCACACGAAGCTGCGCTGGAGCACCTCGATGATCCGGGCGCCCGCGTTCGGATTGCCGAGGGAGGCGGCGAGCACTTCCTCCAGCTCGTTGCCCGGCCAGCCGCCGCCGTAACGATGCGCCTGCGCCGGAATCTCCATGTGCTCCACCTGCTCAGCCCCCTGTCTCGCCTCGCCAAGACGATAGCGCCCGGCCGCCCCCTCGGCGGCCCCCGGTCACGCCC
>NZ_JAAAXQ010000114.1 GCF_009916105.1 Streptomyces sp. GC420
GCCCAGAGGCCCAGGACCTCTTGGCCGCCCCGCTCAGAGCGTTCCCTCAACCGCAGCCGGGTCACACCCCGGACGAGACCTCAGCCTTCTCGTCCGAGGTCGGGCCTTTTCCCTCGGCAGCCGCCAGCGCCTTGTTCCGGCGCACCGACGACCAGAAGGAGGCCGCGATCAGGACGACACCGATGAGGCCGGTGATGATCTCGCTGATCTGGTACTGGATGGTGACGACCAGGATGGCGGCGAGCGCGCCGATCGCGTAGTGCGCGCCGTGCTCCAGGTAGACGTAGTCGTCCAGGGTGCCCTGGCGGACCAGGTAGACCGTGAGCGACCGGACGTACATGGCGCCGATGCCGAGGCCGAGCGCCATCCAGAAGATCTGGTTGGTGATGGCGAAGGCACCGATCACACCGTCGAAGGAGAACGAGGCGTCGAGGACCTCCAGGTACAGGAAGAGGAAGAACGCGGCCTTGCCGGCGAGGGCGACCGCCGAGACCTGCTTGCCCTCGGCCTTGGCCTTCTCCTCCTCCTCGTGTTCGTGCTCCTCCTCCTCTTCGAGCCTGTCCTCGAAGTATCCGGAGAGACCGCCGACCACGAGGTAGGTGATCAGTCCGGCGACGCCGGAGAGCAGCACCGTGGCGGACTTGTCCGCGTGGCCCGTGCTGACGTGCGCGTGGGTGGCGACGGTCATCGCGGCGACCAGCAGGACGATCAGCGCGGTGCAGACCGACAGCATGTCGACCTTGCCGATCCTGGCCAGCGGGCGCTCGATCCAGTGCAGCCACTTGATGTCGCGCTCCTCGAAGATGAAGTCGAGGAAGATCATCAGGAGGAACATGCCGCCGAAGGCCGCGATCGCCGGGTGGGCGTCGGTGACCAGGTCCTCGTAGCGGTTCGGGTCGTCGAGCGCGAGGTTGACCGCCTCGATGGGACCGACCTTCGCGCTGATGGCCACGATCACGACCGGGAAGACCAGCCGCATGCCGAACACCGCGATCAGGATGCCGATGGTGAGGAAGATCTTCTGCCAGAAGGCATTCATCTTCTTCAGGATTCCGGCATTGACGACCGCGTTGTCGAAGGACAGGGAGATTTCGAGGATCGAAAGGATCAGTACGACCCCGAAGGCCTCCCATCCCCACTGCCACGCGGCGAAGGCGAGGCCGAGCGCCGTGATGGCGAACGACCAGCCGAAGGTTCTCAGGACCACTGCCTACCCAATCGTTAAGTACGAGGTTCCCCCGCGCCGCGCGCGGATCTACGCTGCATCTCCCCGGAGGTCTGTCCCCAGACCCCCGGGCCGAGCCCTCGAAGCGGATACAGTTTGCACCGCCGAGGGACGCGTTTTACGAAACATTGACCCCGAAGTCTAGGGCGATGCCGCGCAGGCCCGACGCATACCCCTGTCCAACGGCCCGGAACTTCCATTCGCCGCCGTACCGGTACACCTCGCCGAAGATCATCGCGGTCTCCGTCGAGGCGTCCTCGCTGAGGTCGTAGCGGGCCAGTTCCTGACCGTCGGCCTGGTTGACCACCCGGATGAAGGCGTTGGTGACCTGCCCGAACGTCTGACCCCGGTTGTCCGCGTCATGGATCGACACCGGGAAGACGATCTTTTCGCAGGCCGCCGGGACCTTGGAGAGATCGACGAGGATCGATTCGTCGTCGCCGTCGCCCTCGCCGGTGAGGTTGTCCCCGGTGTGTTCCACGGAGCCGTCGGGGCTCTTGAGGTTGTTGTAGAACACGAACCACTCGTCGCCGAGCACTCGGTTGTTGCTCTGGCACAGCAGCGCACTGGCGTCGAGGTCGAAGTCCGCTCCGGTGGTGGAGCGCGCGTCCCAGCCGAGCCCGACCATCACCTGGGTGAGGTTCGGTGCGGCCTTGGAGAGGGAGACATTGCCCCCCTTGGCGAGCGTAACGCCCATGATCTTTGTCCTCCCCGGGTGACGTACGGCATGGCATGCGGCGGTCGGGGCCCCGTACGGCCCGTGCGCCGTTTCGGCGTAGAGGCAGATCCGGCGCCGCACGGAGATGTGCGGCGCCGGATGCGGCAGGGCGCTCGGTTCAGACGTTGACGCCGAAGTCCTGCGCGATGCCGCGCAGGCCCGAGGCGTACCCCTGGCCGATGGCCCGGAACTTCCACTCCTCGCCGTGGCGGTACAGCTCTCCGAAGACCATGGCGGTCTCCGTCGAGGCGTCCTCGCTGAGGTCGTAGCGGGCGATCTCGGCGCCTCCGGCCTGGTTCACCACGCGGATGAAGGCGTTGCGGACCTGGCCGAAGGACTGCTGGCGGTTCTCGGCGTCGTAGATCGAGACCGGGAACACGATCTTGGTGACGTCGGCCGGGACGGCCGCCAGGTTCACCTTGATCTGCTCGTCGTCGCCCTCGCCCTCACCGGTGAGGTTGTCACCGGTGTGCTCCACGGAGCCGTCGGGGCTCTTGAGGTTGTTGAAGAAGACGAAGTTCTGGTCACTGCTGACCTTGCCGTCGACGTTCGTCAGGATGGCGCTGGCGTCAAGGTCGAAGTCGGTACCGGTGGTGGTACGGACGTCCCAGCCCAGGCCCACCGTGACCGCGGTGAGGCCCGGAGCCTCCTTGGTCAGCGAGACGTTGCCGCCCTTGCTGAGGCTGACTCCCACGAGGTCCTCCCATTGAGATTTCGAGGGGCTGGGGAGAGCCAGGCCCCCTTCGTGCGTTTCCTATCGGATCAAACGCGTTGATCCTAGTGAGCGGTTCCCGGCCGGGACAGGCACTTGCGCCGAAGGATCACAGGGTGTCGAGCACCCGGACGTAATCATTGAGGTCACGGGCGTCCGGCAGCCCGTTGACTACGCTCCAGCGGACCACGCCCTCCTTGTCGATGATGAAGGTGCCGCGCAGGGCGCAGCCCTTCTCCTCGTCGAAGACGCCGTAGGCGCGGGAGGTCTCGCCGTGCGGCCAGAAGTCGCTGAGCAGTGGGTACTCCAGCCCCTCCTGCTCGGCGAACACCCGCAGGGTGTGGATGGAGTCGGCGGAGACGGCGAGCAGTTGGGTGTCGTCGTTGACGAACCGGGGCAGTTCGTCGCGGAGCGCGCAGAGCTCGCCGGTGCAGACCCCGGTGAAGGCGAACGGGTAGAAGAGCAGCACCACGTTCTTCTCGCCGCGGAAGTCCGAGAGGGCCACGGTCGCGCCGTGGTTGTCCCTGAGCTCGAAGTCCGGGGCCTTGGTGCCGGCCTCGATCGTCGCCATGGCTGTACGTCCCTTCGCTGACCTGGTGTCGATGCCCGAATCGGTCCCGAGTATGCGTCAGGCCCCCGCCGGACTTCGCCGGCGGGGGCCCGAAACGGCCCGGGGCCGCGTACGACTGTCAGCGCTTGCCGGACTTGGCTGCCTTGGGCGTCACGAGCCGGCTGCCCGACCAGTCCTTGCCGACGCTGATGGTCTTGCTCTGGGAGAGTCCCGCGGTCTGCGCGGCCTCATTGATGTCGCTCGGCTCGATGTACCCCTCGCGCCCGGTCTTGGGCGTCAGCAGCCAGACGGTTCCGCCTTCGTCGATCAGACCGATGGCATCCACCAGCGCGTCCGTAAGGTCGCCGTCGTCGTCGCGGAACCACAGCAGGACGGCGTCAGCCACGTCGTCGTAGTCCTCGTCGACGAGCTCCTGACCGATGACGGCCTCGATTGCCTCCCGGAGCTCCTGATCGACGTCGTCGTCGTAGCCGATTTCCTGGACCACCTGTCCGGGTTCGAACCCCAGCCTTGCGGCCGGGTTGGTCCGCTCCTCCGCGTGGTCCGCGGTCGCGCTCACCGATCTCCTCCTGTCACGTTCTTGGATATACGAGTGCCCCACGCGTGCGCGAGGCATTGGGCGTAGTCCACACGTGCCGGGCGGTTCGCGCAAGTACCCGGCCACCGAGACCGCCGAAACGGTGACGATCCCGGCCGTGTCGCCGCAACTCACGGCACGGCCTTCCGCCCCATGGTGATGCACATCACCATGATTTGCCTAGTTTGTACCGTACGGGCGCCAGGCACGCGTTCTCCACCGGACCGGGCGTATGGTTGCGGTTTGGCCGAACGCACGGGTTACCAATCGGTAGAGATGACGTTTCCGTCCCCCGAGGTACACGATGGGGAACGTTGCAACACCCCCTGCAGACCCCGTCTTGCACAGCCCGTGCAGCTCAAGACCGAACAGCGAAGGAACAGCGTGGCTTCCGGATCCGATCGCAACCCGATCATCATTGGCGGCCTTCCCAGCCAGGTCCCGGATTTCGATCCCGAGGAGACCCAGGAGTGGCTCGACTCGCTCGACGCGGCAGTCGACGAACGCGGCCGGGAACGTGCCCGCTACCTCATGCTGCGCCTGATCGAGCGCGCACGCGAAAGGCGTGTGGCCGTGCCCGAGATGCGCAGCTCGGACTACGTCAACACCATCGCGACCAAGGACGAACCGTTCTTCCCCGGCAACGAGGAGATCGAGCGGCGCATCCTGAACGCGACCCGCTGGAACGCGGCGGTGATGGTCTCCCGGGCCCAGCGGCCCGGCATCGGGGTCGGCGGTCACATCGCGACCTTCGCTTCCTCCGCCTCGCTGTACGACGTGGGCTTCAACCACTTCTTCCGGGGCAAGGACGGTGGTGACGGCGGCGACCAGATCTTCTTCCAGGGCCACGCCTCCCCCGGCGTGTACGCGCGCGCGTACATGCTCGACCGGCTGTCCGAGCAGCAGCTCGACGCGTTCCGCCAGGAGAAGTCGAAGGCGCCGCACGGCCTGTCGTCGTATCCGCACCCGCGGCTGATGCCGGGCTTCTGGGAGTTCCCGACCGTGTCGATGGGCCTCGGCCCCATCGGGGCGATCTACCAGGCACGGATGAACCGCTACCTGCACGCCCGCGGCATCGCCGACACCTCGCAGTCGCACGTCTGGGCGTTCCTCGGCGACGGCGAGATGGACGAGCCCGAGTCGCTGGGCCAGCTGTCCCTGGCGGCCCGCGAGAGCCTGGACAACCTGACCTTCGTGGTCAACTGCAACCTCCAGCGCCTCGACGGCCCGGTGCGCGGCAACGGCAAGATCATCCAGGAGCTGGAGTCCCAGTTCCGGGGCGCCGGCTGGAACGTCATCAAGCTGATCTGGGACCGGTCCTGGGACCCGCTGCTTGCCCAGGACCGCGACGGCGTGCTGGTCAACAAGCTGAACACCACCCCCGACGGACAGTTCCAGACGTACGCCACCGAGTCCGGCGCCTACATCCGCCAGCACTTCTTCGGGGACGATCTGCGGCTGCGGGCCATGGTCGAGGGCATGACCGACGACCAGATCCTGCACCTGGGACGCGGCGGCCACGACCACAAGAAGATCTACGCGGCGTACAAGGCGGCGGTCGAGCACAAGGGCCAGCCGACCGTGATCCTGGCGCAGACCGTCAAGGGCTGGACGCTCGGCCCGAACTTCGAGGGCCGCAACGCGACCCACCAGATGAAGAAGCTGACGGTCGACGACCTCAAGCGCTTCCGCGACCGGCTGCACCTGCCGATCTCCGACAAGGAGCTGGACTCCGGCCTGCCGCCGTATTACCACCCGGGGCGGGACTCCGAGGAGATTCAGTACATGCACGACCGGCGCAAGTCGCTCGGCGGGTACGTCCCGACCCGTGTGGTGCGCGCCAAGCCGCTGAACCTCCCCGACGACAAGCCCTACGCCTCGCTGAAGAAGGGCTCGGGCAACCAGTCGATCGCCACGACGATGGCCTTCGTCCGGCTGCTCAAGGACCTGATGCGGGACAAGGAGATCGGCAAGCGGTTCGTGCCGATCGCGCCCGACGAGTACCGCACCTTCGGCATGGACTCGCTCTTCCCCACAGCGAAGATCTACTCGCCGCTCGGCCAGACCTACGAGTCGGTCGACCGCGACCTGCTCCTCGCCTACAAGGAGGCGCCGAACGGGCAGATGCTGCACGACGGCATCTCCGAGGCGGGCTGCACCGCCTCGCTGATCGCCGCCGGTTCGGCCTACGCCACCCACGGCGAGCCGCTGATCCCGGTGTACGTCTTCTACTCGATGTTCGGCTTCCAGCGCACCGGCGA
The DNA here is from genome assembly GCF_009916105.1 of Streptomyces sp. GC420. Classification (GTDB taxonomy): domain Bacteria; phylum Actinomycetota; class Actinomycetes; order Streptomycetales; family Streptomycetaceae; genus Streptomyces. The sequence continues at coordinate 6,065 of NZ_JAAAXQ010000114.1, forward strand.
CCAGTTCTGGCAGATGGCCGACCAGCTCGCGCGCGGCTTCGTGCTGGGCGCCACCGCCGGCCGTACCACGCTGACCGGTGAGGGCCTGCAGCACGCGGACGGCCACTCGCAGCTCCTCGCCTCGACCAACCCCGCGTGCGTCGCCTACGACCCGGCGTTCGGCTTCGAGATCGCGCACATCGTCAAGGACGGTCTGCGGCGGATGTACGGCGAGGAGAGCGAGGACGTCTTCTACTACCTCACCGTCTACAACGAGCCGATCCAGCACCCGGCGGAGCCCGCGGACGTGGACGTGGAGGGCATCCTCAAGGGCGTCCACCGCTACAGGCGCGGTGAGGCGGGCTCGATCCCGGCGCAGATCCTGGCCTCCGGTGTCGCCGTGCCCTGGGCCGTCGAGGCGCAGCGCATCCTCGCCGAGGACTGGGACGTGAGGGCCGACGTGTGGTCGGCGACGTCCTGGAACGAGCTGCGCCGCGACGCGGTGACGTGCGAGGAGCACAACCTGCTGCACCCCGAGGAGGAGGAGCGCGTCCCGTACGTCACACGGAAGCTCTCCGGCGCCGAGGGCCCGTTCGTGGCCGTCTCGGACTGGATGCGGTCCGTGCCGGACCAGATCGCCCGGTGGGTGCCCGGCCCCTACTCCTCGCTCGGCGCGGACGGCTTCGGGTTCGCCGACACCCGGGGTGCGGCCCGCCGCTTCTTCCACATCGACGCGGAGTCGGTCGTCCTCGCGGTGCTCACCGAGCTCGCCAAGACCGGCCGGGTGGACCGCTCCGTGCTGAAGCAGGCGCTGGACCGCTACCGGCTGCTGGACGTGGCGGCGGCGGACCCGGGCGCCGCGGGCGGCGACGCCTGACGGCCCCGGCCCTCGCGCCGGAGCTCCGTGTGCGGCCCCACCCGGTAGGACCGGGCCGGGGCCGCACCCGCGTACAGGACAATGCCGTCCATGAAGGAACTTCCGTCCCAGGTCCGCTGGGAGCGGCGGACCCAGACGCCGCTGCTCGCGCTGGCCCTTGTCTTCGCCGTCGCGTTCGCCGTGCCGATCGTCCGCCCCGACGCGGACCGGACGGTGAAGACGGCGTGCGCCATCACGGAATGGCTGGTGTGGGCCGCCTTCGCCTCCGACTACCTGGTACGGCTGGTGCTTGCGCCGGCCAAGTGGGACTTCGTCCGGAGGCATCCGCTGGATCTCGCCGCGGTGCTGCTGCCCCTGGTCCAGCCCCTGCGGCTGCTGCGTCTGGTCTCCACCCTGCTGCTGGTGGGGCGGCGCGCCAGGATGGCGGAGCAGGTCCGGCTGACCACCTATGTCGTGGGAGCCGTGACCGGTCTGCTGATGTTCGGCTCCCTGGCGGTGCTGGAGGTCGAGCGGCGCGCCCCGGGAGGGAACATCAAGACTCTGGGCGACGCGGTGTGGTGGTCGTTCACGACGATGACCACCGTGGGCTACGGCGATCACGCACCGACGACGGGGCTCGGCCGCGTGCTCGCGGTGGGTCTGATGCTGTCGGGCATCGCGCTGCTCGGTGTGGTCACCGCCAACATCGCGGCCTGGTTCGTCTCGCGCTTCGAGCGGGACGACGCCCACGACGTCCGCCACGCGAGACTGCTCCGGGAGCTCACCGCGGAGGTTGCCGCGCTGCGGGCCGAGGTCGCGGCGATGCGAGGCGAGACGGGTGCGGTCGCCCATGTCACTGATGCACGATCTGGAACGCCCTGACCGTGTGCCGCGACTCCGGCACCCAGACGCCCGAGGGGAAGGTGACGAAGTCGCCCTCGGTGGCGCATTCGGCGCTCTGGTAGGTCGTGACGAGCTTCCGGGTGCGGTTGGCGAAGGACTTGGCGCTCACCCCCTCGGGGAGCGGCACGCAGGAGTCCATGTCCGTGTCGGCCAGCTCATGGACCGTACGGACGCCCTGGAAGCCCGGCCTGCTCCACAGGCACAGCTCTCCGGGCGCGCAGTCGCCCAGCGGGGGCGCGGGCGCGGCGGACGCGTGGGCGGGCGTCACGGACGCATGGGCGGGCGTCGCGACGACGGGGAAAAGGGCGGTGGCGGCGAGGGCCGGGGCCAGGAACGCACGCATGCTGATCACTCTCCGTCCGGTTTCTGCTTCGGTGAGTGATCAGCATGGCGCAGGCGCCGTGACCGCGGCCGTGCCTGTGGACAACCCTTGATCGTCCGCCGACAAGCAGTCGGCGGGGAGTCCTACCGGGATGCCGTCACAGCAGTCCCGTACCGGGGCCCGCGGCCCCGGCGGGCCAGACGATCGCCAGGACCGTGTCGATCGCTCCGAGCACGACGGCGACCACGGCCGGGACCGAGCCGCTGTTCCAGCGGCGGCCCATGGCGAGCCAGCCGCAGAAGACCGCCACGGGTCCGAGGACGATCCCGAGGACGAAGAAGCCGGCGATCGCGCAGACCAGCCCCACGATGCCGAGCGTCGCGCCGTCCGGCCCGGTCCGCGACCTCGTACGGCCGCGCGAACGGGGGTTCCCGCGCGAAGTACCTCCAAAGCCCGCCATCATCAACTCCCATTTCCGGTACCCGAATTCGGGCTTGTACACCGCGGGTACCCCCGGTCGGCGCCCGAACACGGGGAGGGACGCGGGCGTTCGGACCCACAGCAGAAGAGGACCCATGGCGACCCCGGGCCGGACCAGCGGCAAGGCGGGAGCACGGCGAACGGCGGCCGGCCCCGTCAGGGATCCGGCCGCCGTCCCGCGCGAGCGGGGCGGGTCAGATGTGCGCGGCCCCGGCGCCCGCCTCGGCGTTGTGACCGCGCTTGGCGAGGGCGGCGACGAACGCCGCCACCACGGCGACGCAGCCGGCGACGGTGAAGGCCAGGGTCATGCCGGACATGAAGGTGTCGTGGATGACGCCGCCCACCTTGGCGATCAGTTCCTCGGGCATGCCGGCCTTCGCAAGGTCCTCCTTCGGGACGATGCCGACCTCCGCCGCGCCCTCCAGCCGTGCGTCGTAGGGCACCGGGACTCCCGCGTCCTTCCAGTTGCCCTCGAAGTCGGCGCCGACCTTGCTGGACATCACGGCGCCGAGCACCGCCGTACCGAGCGCTCCGCCGATCTGCATGCCGGCCTGCTGGAGGCCGCCGGCGACACCGGAGAGTTCCAGCGGGGCGTTGCCGACGATGACTTCGGTGGCCCCCACCATCACCGGGGCGAGACCGAGTCCGAGAAGGGCGAACCAAACCGACATCAGGAGGGTGCCGGTGCCCTCCGTGAGGGTGGTCATGCCGAACATGGAGACGGCCGTGAGCACCATGCCGCCGACCAGCGGGACACGCGGCCCGAAGCGGGTGATGAGGGCGCCGGCGGCGGGCGAGGAGACGATCATCATGGCCGTCAGGGGCAGCAGGTGGAGACCGGCGTCGACCGGAGACATCTCGTGGACGCCCTGAAGGTAGAACGTCACGAAGAACAGGCCGCCCATGAAGGCGAAAGCCATGAGGACCATGAGTACCACGCCCGCGGAGAGCGGTACGGACCTGAACATGCCCAGCGGCACGAGCGGTTCCTTGACCTTGGTCTCCCAGAAGGCGAACAGCACGAAGAGCAGCACCGACCCGCCGAGCCATATCCAGGTCTGCCCGCTGCCCCAGCCCCAGGAGTCGCCGGCCTTGATGATGGCCCAGACGAGGGCGAACATGGCGCCGGAGAGCAGTGCGATGCCGAGGATGTCGAAGGAGCGCGGCGCGTTCTCGGCGCGGTGGTCCCTGAGGATCGTCAGGCCGAAGACGACAGCGAGGACGCCGACCGGCACGTTGATGAAGAAGACGGACTGCCAGCTGACGTGCTCCACGAGCACTCCGCCGAGGATCGGACCGCCCGCGGTGGAGGCGCCGATGACCATGCCCCAGATGCCGATCGCCATGTTCAGCTTCTCGGCGGGGAAGGTGGCACGCAAAAGGCCGAGCGCGGCCGGCATCAGCAGCGCGCCGAAGACACCCTGCAGGACGCGGAAGGCGACGACGAGGGAGACGCTTCCGGAGAGGCCGATGGCGCCGGAGGAGAGGGCGAATCCCGCGACGCCGATGATGAAGGTCTGGCGGTGGCCGAAGCGGTCACCGAGCTTGCCCGCGGTGATCAGCGAGACGGCGAGCGCGAGCAGATACCCGTTGGTGATCCACTGGACCTCGGCCAGCGAGGCGCCGAGGTCGTCCTTGATGGCGGGGTTGGCGATGGCGACGATCGTGCCGTCCAGCGCGACCATCATCACACCGACGGCGACGGTGAGGAGCGTGAGCCACGGGTGACCGCGCATTCCCTTGCCGGGCTCAGGGCCGGCGGGGTCCGGCGACGCGTCGGCGACGGTGGTCTGAGTAGTCATGGGATGAGCGTATTGACAGCCACTGACAATTGACAAACGGATTCACGAGTCGGTAACTGTCACGTAGCTCACGGGTATCCTGAGCTGCCTGGAGTTCACGGGAAGAGGCCGAGCGGCAATGACGGACCGGGGCACGGCGGGACCGTCGCATCCACCGCATCCACAGGTCCTGCCGGGCGCGCCCGGACTGCGGGAGCGCAAGAAGCAGCGCACCCGGGACGCGCTGCTGCGGGCCGCACTCGAACTGTTCACCAGCCACGGGTACGACCGTACGACCGTCGACGAGATCACCGAAGCCGTCGACGTGTCACAGCGCACCTTCTTCCGCTACTTCGCGGGCAAGGAGGAGGCCGCGTTCGCCCTCCAGGACATGGTGGAGGCGTGCTTCTTCAGAGCCGTGTGCGAACGTCCCCCCGAGGAACGGCCACTGAAGGCGCTCCGCAACGCCGTGGCGCAGGCCTGGGACAGCATCGGCGAGGCCATCGAGCAGGTCGTGCCCATCGACCTGCACATGCGCACCTACCAGATGATCGAGCGCACACCCGCCCTGATCGCGGTGCACCTGCGCCGCTTCGCGGACCTCGAGGACCGGCTCGCCGCCGAGATCGCCCGCAGGGAGGGGGTCGACGTGGACGAGGACCCGCGGCCGAGAATCGCCGTCGCCGCCTTCGGGAGTGTGATGCGGGTCACCGGCCGTCTCTGGGGTGCGAGCGGCGATGCCAGCATGGAGTCCCTCAAAGCGCTGACCATGCGGTACTTGGACCTGCTGGGCCCCGGCCTGCAGGAGGACTGGCGCAATACGGGCAAGTGAGAGTTCTCAAACGTGAGCTGCCTCACGGTGGCCGCGGAGACCCCTCCGGTTCTCCTAGGGTGTTCCGCGGTGACTTCCTTCCCGGAGCTCGACTCCTCCCCCGGTCTTCCCCTCTGGCGCGTACTGCTCGCGCTGGCAGTGGTGTTCATGATGCTGGCGACCACCGGCTGGACCTCCGTGCGCCAGCACAGAGAGCGTCCGCAGCTGCGCGCCGCGGAGCTTGCGGCCTGGGAGGACGGCACCGTCGGCGGCCGTGAGCTGCCGGAAACCGACTCCTCCTCACCCCGCAGGATCGCCCGGTTCTTCGCCTCCCTCACCGCGGGCCAGCGGCTCGGGCTCGCAGAGCGCTACCCGCTGGTGGTCGGCAACCTCGCCGGTGTGCCCCTGCGGCTGCGCTACCTCGCCAACAGGCGCGGGCTCGCGAAGGCCCGCGCACACGAGCGGGAACGGATGACCGACACCCGGCTGACGCCCGAGGGGCGTCGGGAGGCCGGCCGCAGGATGCACCGCTTCGAGTCGATGCTGGCGGGCGGCCGGCAGATCCTCGCCTTCGACCCGACCGGGTCGGGGCGTGCCGCGGAGGTCTTCGGCGACCTGGGACGGGCCGACCGGGTCTCCGTCATCGTCCCGGGCGCCGACACGAACCTGCTGAACTTCGAGCGGACGGACCGCGTGTTCAGCGCTCCGGTCGGCATGGCCCGGGCGCTCCACCGGGCCGAGCGCAGGGCCGGTCCGCAGACCCGCACCGCGGTGATCGCCTGGGCCGACTACACCGCGCCCGCGGGCATCGACATCGACACGATGAGCGGCCGTCTCGCCCGGGACGGGGCGGAGCGGCTGAACGAACTCGCCCGTTCGCTGCCCGGCGGCTCCCAACTCTCCCTGTTCTGCCACAGCTACGGCTCCGTGGTCTGCGGTGTCGCCGCCCGGGAACTACCCGCCCGGGTCACCGACATCGTGGTCTCCGGCAGCCCCGGCATGCGTGCGGACGCGGCGTCACAGCTCGGCACCGAGGCCCGGATCTGGGCCGCCAGGGACGCCGACGACTGGATCCAGGACGTCCCCCACCTGGAGCTCGGCGGGCTCGGGCACGGAGTCGACCCGGTCTCGCCGGCCTTCGGGGCACGCGTGGTGTCGGCGGAGGGCGCCACCGGACACACCGGCTATTTCACGCCGGGCACCGACAGCCTGGACAACTTCGCCGAGATCGGTGTGGGTACCTATGGCGCCGTGCGATGCGCCGCTGCCAGGGAGGGCTGCAGCGAAGGAATTTACGGCGCGGGAACGGAGTGACTCGCGTAGATCATCGCCGGCCTGGCGCGCAGCGTCCGTCGCATCGAGGGGCGACGTTCGGCCGGGTGCCGCATACGATGGCCCGCATGGGTGATGTGCTGGCCGGATTTCATGCCGCCTGGGAGTTTGACAGCGACTCCGTCCTCATCCGCTACGAACGGGGGATTCGTACGCCGAAGCTCTTCGCCGCCCTCGGCGAACGGCGTATACCTCACGAGGCGCTCTCTGCGGTGCGCCTGACCCCCGGCAGACGGGGAACGGTGGTGCTGCACGCCGAGCCGAAACCGGGCGCCGACCCGCTCATGGAGGCGGCCGCCGGGCAGCTGAAGGAGAGCTGCGACCCCTACCGGCTCGTGCTGCCCGCCGAACGCGAGACCCTCGCCGAGTACTACGCCGACGAACTGCGCGCCGTGCTCGGCCCGGGCTCCGGCGAACCCGCCGACCGACATCTGGTCGCGGCGCCCGAGCCCCCGCTGCACTTCAAGGCGTACGACGGCAAGGCGTCCTTCGACGGCCGTTCGGTGCGCTTCCGCTGGTCGTGGACGGGTGCCTCGTCCGCCAAGTGGAAGGCGGGCGACCAGAGTTTTCCCGTCACCGAGCTGTGCGGTGTGGAGTGGCGCACGCCGGAGGGCATGGGCGGCCACCTCCGCCTGCTGCGCAGGGGTGAGGACCGACCGCATGGCGAGCCGGACCAGGATCCCGCGTCGGTCGTCTTCGGCCTCGGCTACGGCCCCGTCCACGAGTCCCTCCCCTTCGCGGCGTCCGTGCTCTGCGCCGTCCGTGCGGCGGCCCCGGTGGCCGCCGCAGCCGCGCTGGTGCCCGCCCGGCCGGATCCGGCGGACATCGCCGAGCGGATCAGGCACCTGGGCGAGCTGCACTCGGCGGGGCTGCTGACGGACGAGGAGTTCACGTCGAAGAAGGCGGAGCTGCTGGCGGAGCTGTGACGGCCGGACGCCGTGCCACGAGGCCGTGCCCTCGCAACCTCCCTCGTACCAGGGTATGAGTCCCAAGTCCGGCCCCTGGTATGACGTGCGGGACCCAGGCGGCCCCTAGGCTGATCGCGTCATGGGCGGCCAGGACGTGCGGCGGGCACGGTTACGGGTTCAGGTGCCAGACACCGGGCGGCGGTTGGCGCGGGAGTTCTGGGCCGCGCTGACGCTTCCCGCGCAGGCCCCGGCGCCGCCGGACGCCAAGCGGCCCGGGGGCCGGTGGGAGAAGGCGCCGTACGTCGTCCTGTTCCTGTTCGTCGTGGTGCTGCTGCCCGTCACCGTCAACGTGCTCACGCGTGATTACGCCGTCCCCGGCGGGGTTGCCGGCGCACTGGCAGTCACCCAGACCGCGCCGCTGCTGATGGCCGTCACCCGGCCGCTGCAAGCCTGGTGGATCGTCCTGGGAGGCAACGTCGCGGGCGCCGTCGCGACAGCGGTGACCGCGAGCAGCGTCGGCCGGTCCTGGCCGTGGACGCCGATGACGATCGTCGGCTACCTGGTGCTGATGGCCTGCCTGGGGCTGCGTGAGAAGCGCCGCACCCTGGTCGCCGTCTGGCTGGTGACCGGGGTCGTCGGGTTCGTCTTCGAACTGTTCCCGCTGCATCCGAGCGACGGCAGCCATCTGCTGCTCTTCGTGCTGAGCGGAGTGATGCTGACCCTGACCGGCGCACTGCGCGAACGACGGGAGGCACAGCGCCGGCTCGTCGAGCAGAAGACCATCAGCGAGGCGGAACGCTCCCGGCGCACGCTGCTGGAGGAACGTGCCCGGATCGCCCGGGAGCTGCACGACGTGGTGGCGCACCACATGTCGGTGATCACCGTGCAGGCGGACTCCGCGCCGTACCGCATTGCGGGGCTGCCTCCGCAGGCGTGGGAGGAGTTCGCGACCATCGCCTCCGGCGCCCGGGAGTCCCTCGCCGAGATGCGACGGCTGCTGGCCGTGCTGAGGAGCGAGGACACCGCGGGGGAACGGGCGCCACAGCCCGGTCTGGACCGGCTTCAGCAGCTGGTGGAGGCCACCGTCAGAGCGGGGGTGCCGGCCAGGCTCTCGCTGCCTGCCGGCCTCGGACCGGTGCCGGGGACCGTGGATCTCTCGGCGTACCGCATCGTGCAGGAGGCCCTCTCCAATGTCGTACGGCACGCGCCGGGCGCCGAGACCCATGTGTCCGTGAGCGCGGACCAGGACCACCTCGGCATCCTGGTCGTCAACGGCCGGCCGTTCTCCGGGGCGCGCCGACGGCTGGAAAGCTCGGGAACCGGCCACGGACTGGTGGGGATGCGCGAACGCGTCCGCCTCCTCGGAGGCACACTCGACACCGGCCCGCTGCCGGACGGCGGCTTCCGTGTCGCGGCCCGGCTCCCCCTCACCGCCGACCCCGACGGCCCTTCCGGCGCCGACGGCGCTCCCCGTGTTCCCGACGTCCCGGAGGAGACCCCGTGACCATCCGTGTGCTCGTCGTCGATGACCAGGCCATGGTGCGGGCGGGCTTCGCCGCCCTGCTCTCCGCACAGACCGACATCGACGTCGTCGGTGAGGCCCCGGACGGCCGCCGTGGCGTCGAGGTCGGCCGCGCCACCCATCCCGACGTGGTGCTGATGGACGTGCGGATGCCGGACATGGACGGTCTGGCCGCGGCACGCGCCCTGCTGGACCCGCCGCCGGGGGTGGTGCACGTGCCGAAGGTGCTGATGCTGACCACCTTCGACGTGGACGACTACGTGTACGAGGCGCTGCGCGCGGGTGCGTCCGGGTTTCTGCTGAAGGACGCCCCGCCCGCCGACCTGATCTCGGCGGTGCGGGTGGTGGCGGCGGGCGAGGCCCTGCTGGCGCCGTCGGTGACCCGTCGTCTGATCGCGGACTTCGCCCGGCAGCGGCCCGCGCCGCGCAAGGACCCCTCACTGCGGCTGAACGGGCTGACACCGCGCGAGACGGAGGTACTCGAACTGATCGCCCGCGGGCTGTCGAACCAGGAGATCGCCGCGGCGCTGGTCCTCGCCGAGCAGACGGTGAAGACGCACATCGGCCGGGTACTGGCCAAGCTCGGGCTGCGCGACCGGGCGCAAGCGGTCATCTTCGCCTACGAGTCGGGGCTCGTCACCCCGGGGCGGGCCGGCTGACCCTGTCGGCCGGGTCGGGCGGCCCGGCCGACCGGTGCCCTCCCCTACCCCGGTACTACCCCGGAGTTGGCTCCGCGGTGTGACGCCCCGTGCCCCGATGTCTTCCTACCTTCCTCCCGGCCGTGAACGACGGGGAGGGAGACGGAATCATGCGCTTCACGCGTAGGGAACGGGCAGGACGGGCTGTACGAGCAGGAGGGTCAGGGCACGCAGGGCGGACCCGCCGCCCGGGGGCGGGCAGGGGACGGCGTGCCCTCGTCGCGGCGGCGGTCGTGGTGACGGCCGTGACGGGAACGGCCGGGTGGGCGGCCGGTGACACGCAGCGGCCCGTGACCGGCCCGCCGCCGGGTACGGCGGCCTGGCGGGCGGACGTGGAAACGCTCGGGCGCCCCCTGCCGGACCCGGCCGGGGCGGCGCCGGCGGAAGTCGCCGCGTTCTTCAGAACCCTGACGGGACCTCAGTGGCGGCGGCTCGCGGCCCGGCACCCCACCGTCGTCGGCAACCTCGACGGCGCCCCGGTGCGGCTCCGGTACGAGGCCAATGCCCGTGCCCTGCGGGAGGAGCGCGCCCGCCAGCTGCGGCGCGCCGCCGACCCCGTCGGCACCGCGCAGGACCACCGGAAGGCGCGTGTGCGTGCCGAGCGCTGTGCGGAACTGATGGCCGGCGGGCGGCGGATACTGGTCTTCGACCCGCGCGGGAGAGGACAGGTGGCCGCTGTGTACGGCGACCTGGAGGGCGCCGCGCACACGGCGGTCGTCGTCCCGGGCTCCGACATCGACCTGGACACATTCGACCGTGCGAAGGATCCGCTCGGCACCCCGGCCGGCATGGCCCGGGCACTGCGCTCCCGGGCCGGCGAGGACACGGCGGTCGTCGCCTGGGCCGGGTACACCACACCCATCGGGGTCGGGGTGGACGCCGCCACCGGCGGACTCGCCGAGGCCGGGGCCGGGCGTCTGAGAGGTTTCCTGGAAGGGCTGGACGCCACGGTCACCGGCACGCCCTCCGTCTTCTGCCACAGTTACGGCTCGGTCGTCTGCGGGCTCGCCGCACCGCACCTCGGCTCCGGCGAGGCCACCGACCTGGTCGTCTTCGGATCACCGGGGATGCGCGCGGACAGCGTGGCAGGACTGCGCACCGGCGCCCGGGTCTGGGCCGCCCTGGCTCGATCGGACTGGATCGCCAGGGTCCCCAACGTGGAGGTCGCGGGTCTGGGCCACGGCACCGACCCCACGGAGCCCGCCTTCGGGGCGCGGCGGATCCCGGCCGCCCGCGTCCACGGCCACACCGGTTACTTCGCCCGGGGTACCGACTCCCTCGACGCCTTCGCGGCCATCACCGAGGGGAGGCTGCGATGACGCTCACCGCGGTGATCGGAAGGATCGAGCGGCGCACCCCCTCAGACCGGGACCGCGCTGTCGACGGGCTGCGTGCCCTCGCCCTGCTCGCCGTGCCGGCGGGGCACTGGCTGCTCGGCGGTTTCCGGCTGGGCGAGGACGGAGCACTGCGCAATGCCAGCCCGCTGACCGCCTTCGGCGGCTTCGCGCCCGTCAGCTGGGTGCTGCAGATGCTGGGCATCTTCTTTCTCGTCGGCGGCTTCGCCTCCGTGCTCTCGTACCGCCGCCACCGGGGCACGCCGGGCGCCTGGCTGAGGCACCGTCTGGCCCGGCTCGGGCGGCCCGTTCTCGGCGTCACCGCCGTCTGGGCGGTCCTGCTCTGCGTGCTGCACACCGCAGGAGTGCCCGCAACGACCCTGCGGACCGGGTCGACGCTGGTGGTCCAGCCGCTGTGGTTCGTGGGGGTGTACGCCTGCATGACAGCCCTCACCCCGTACTGCCTCCGGGCCGCGCGAAAGCTCGGAGCCGGGGCGGCGGCCCTGCCCTTCGTCGTCGTCGCCGTCGTCGACCTCCTGCGCTACGGCCCCTACGCCGGCGCGATGCCCTCCTGGCTGGGCCTGCTGAACCTTGTTCCCGGCTGGCTGTTCGCCTACCAGCTCGGTGTCTGCTGGGGAGACAAGCGCATCGGGCGGCGCGAGGCCCGGATTCTCCTCGCCGGCGGCGTCCTGCTCTTCGCGGCGCTGCTGCTCCTCCTCGGTTACCCGGCGTCAATGGTCGGTGTCCCCGGCGAGGCCCGCACCAACTCGCATCCGCCGTCCCTGCTGGTCCTCGCCCTGGCGGCGGCGCAGTCCGGCGCGGCGATCCTGCTGCGGGACCGAATAGCCCGTCTGCTGAGGCGGCCCGCCCTGTGGGCACCGGTCGTCGTCGTCAACCTCTGCGCCATGACGATTCTCTGCTGGCACCAGACGGCGATGCTGGCCGCTGCCGTCCCCGGGGCACGGCTGGGCGCGGTGCCGGGGCTGACGACGGCGCCGGACACCTACGGCTGGATGGCCGCCCGGCTCGCCTGGCTGCCGGTGTTCGCGGTGCTGCTGGTCCTCATCGGGCGGTACGCACACGTCTTCGAGACGCCGTGGACGCGGACCACGAAGACCCGCCGGGCGGCGGCGGGGTTGCTCTCGGCGGGCTTCGCGGTCTTCGCGCTGGGGCCGGTCTGAGTCACCCCTCCCGGGCGGCGGAGGTGGACGACATGTCCGGGTAGCGGTCGCCCGCGACCTGTTCGGCGATCGGCTCCAGCCGCGCCAGCTCCTGCTCGTCCAGGGTGATCCGGGTGGCGGCGGCGTTCTCCGCCAGCCGGTCGCGCCTGCGGGTTCCGGGGATCGGGACCACGGTCAGCCCGTGGACCTGGGCGCGCTGGTGGACCCAGGCCAGGGCGATCTGCGCGGCGGTCCCGCCACGGGCGGCGGCGATCTCGTGGACGGGCTCCAGGAGCGCCGCGTTCCTCGCGGCGTTGTCACCGGAGAAACGCGGCTGGTACTGACGGAAGTCGTCCCCGGAGAGGTCCTTGCCGGCGTCGGCGAAGGAGCCGGTGAGGAAGCCGCGGCCGAGTGGCGAGTACGGGACGAAGGCCACGCCCAGTTCGGCGGCTGCGCCGACCGCGCTGAGCTCGACGTCCCGGCTGAACAGGGACCACTCGGACTGCACGGCGGCGATGGGGTGCACGGCGTGTGCCTCGCGGAGTTCGGCACCGGTCACCTCGCTCAGACCGAGGTGCTTCACCTTGCCCTCCCGGACGAGTTCGGCCATGGCACCGACGGACTCGGCGAAGGGCACGGCGGGGTCGCGGCGGTGCATGTAATAGAGGTCGATGACGTCCACGCCGAGGCGGCGCAGGCTGCCCTCGACGCACTGCCTGATGTAGGCGCGGTCGTTGCGGACGCCACGGTAGCGTGCGTCGTCGGTGCGCACGATCGCGAACTTCGTGGCAAGGGTGATGTCGTCCCGGTGAGCGGCGACGAACGGCGCCAGGAACTCCTCGTTGGCGCCCCGCCCGTAGATGTCCGCGGTGTCGATCAGGGTGACCCCCGCATCGAGGGCCGCCTCGAGGGTGTCGCGGGCCGCGGCCTCGTCGGTGTCGCCGTAGAACTCACTGATGCCCATGGCACCGAAGCCCTGCACCCCCACCTCGGGGCCGCCCGTGCCGAGCCGTACTACCGGTATGCGTTCCGTGTCGCTCATCGGGGTCAGACCCTCTCCGACGCCTTTCCGGCGTCCGCGTAGAAACTGATCTTGTGGTCGAGGACGCCCAGCGTGTCGTGCAGCTCCGCGATACGGGCGATGACGTCCCTGCGAGTCGCCTCCAGCAGTTCCCGCCGTTCGCCGACGGTGTGGTCCCCTTCGCGCACCAGCTCCGCGTAGCGCACCATGCCGGCGACGGGCATCCCGGTCAGCCGCAGCTTGCCGACGAACGACAGCCAGTCGAGATCGCGGTTGCGGAAGCGGCGCTGACCGGTGTGGGAGCGGTCGATGTTCGGCATCAGGCCGATGCGTTCGTACCAGCGCAGGGTGTGCGCGCTGAGGCCGGTGAAGGCGACGACCTCGCTGATCGTGTAGTGGTCCCGGCCTTCGGGGCGCGGATGCCGGAGGGGCGCGGCCGCACAGATGTCCTGCCTGCTGGGCGCCGCCGATGGGGTCCCGGTGACTTCGGTGACCTCGGTGACGGTCATGCGGATCCACGCTCCTTCGTCACGTCTTCGTGCTGGCGACCTCCTCAACGCTAAGACCTTCGAGTGCACTCCAGGCAAGCCCGTTCCCGACGAGGCGATCACGGGTCCGTGTCATCCGTGCCGCCGCGGCGGGAGTTTGAACGGGTGGAGAGGGGCCCCTCCGTCCGAGCACTCGCCCGACAAGATCCGCAAGGAGTTCCGCGTCCATGAACCGGATGAACCGGATGAAGAAGTACGCCGTCGCCGTGACCGTCACCGCCGCCCTGGTGGGGACGGCGACGGCGTCCGCGCACGCGGTCGGCACCGCCGGCGCGCCCTCCGCCCGGACGGCCGAGGCGGCCGAGGCGGCCGGCGCGGCCCAGGTGGCGCAGGCGGCAGCGCCCGCGCACAGCCCAGTCCGTGTGGTGGCCCCGGGTGAGGTGGTCCGCCCCGCGGCCGGCATCAGGCTCTGGCTGACGGAAGAGGGCAAGCACTGGTTCACCTACGACCAGGAGAACTTCCGCAGTGTGGTCGACGGCAACCTGGACCTGAGCGTGCCCGGCGCCAGTTTCCAACTGGAGTCCTACGACGACCGGCCGGGCTTCGCCTCCGGTGTCTACTACGGACCGAAGCCGGTCGGCCGTGTCGAGTACACCAACGCCCACGGCGCGACCGTCGCCCAGCTCGTCAAACTGCCCGGCAAGCGCGACTGGGGTGCGTGGTACGCGGTGGTGCCGGCGGGTGAGCTGGGCGAACAGACCATCGTCCTCTACGACAAGGCCGGCAACGTCCTCGAGAAGCGGACCATCCCCACCCCCTGACCGCTCCGGTCACCCGAAGACGCCGCTGGTCGGCTCCCTGAGCCGCGCCGGGGCCCGGCTCCGGCCGGGCCCCCTCCCCC
>NZ_JAAAXQ010000115.1 GCF_009916105.1 Streptomyces sp. GC420
GCGGTGGGGTGAACCCGTGGGCGGCCGGGGACAGGGCGGTGGCTACGCTGAGGGGCATGGAATACGTATCCGCCCTTCTGCCGTCCGTGGTCATGGCCGTCGCCTTCGGTGCGGTGATCCGCGTGATCATCAAGTCCCAGGGCGGCGCCAACAAGGCCAAGGAAGACGCCGCGGTCGACGCCGCGCTCGCCCGTGCCGAGTCTGCCCGGCAGCCCGGCGCTCCGAAGGCCGCCGAAGGCGCCTGACCGCCCCTGGGGCCCGGCGAGCGGCCTTCGGCCGGCCCCCGGGCGCGCGCGGCTCGGACCCGCCTCTCCGAGCCGTGCGCTCTTTTGCTGCGCAAAAATAGATCATTCGGGACAACTCGGACTATTCTTCAGGTGTGCCCCGTCCATTGGGAGATCTCGAAGACGCCGTGATGACACGGGTGTGGCAGTGGAACCGCCCGGTCACGGTGAGAGAAGTACTCGAAGACCTTCAGCGGGAACGCTCCATCGCCTACACCACGGTGATGACCGTTATGGACAATCTCCATCAGAAGGGCTGGCTCCGCCGGGAGTCCGAAGGCCGCGCCTATCGATATGAAGCGGTCTCCACCCGCGCCGCCTACTCCGCGGCGCTGATGAACGAAGCCTGGTCGACCAGTGACAACCCGGCGGCCGCCCTCGTCGCCTTCTTCGGGATGATGTCCGCGGAACAGCGCGACGCGCTCCGTGACGCCATGCGGGTCGTACAACTCGACGAGCCCGAGGGCGGCGGTGACCGCAGGGGGCGATAGCGTCCGCCCATGCCCCCTGTTTCAAATGCCGTCACCATCAGGCGGGCGCGCACCGCCGATGTTCCGGCGCTGCGCCGCCTGCTCGACTCGTATGTACGCGACCGCATCCTCCTCGACAAAGCGACGGTCACGCTTTACGAGGACATCCAGGAGTTCTGGGTGGCGGAACGCGACAGCGACGCCGAGGTGGTCGGCTGCGGGGCGCTCCACGTGATGTGGGAAGACCTCGCGGAGGTCCGGACCCTCGCCGTCGATCCCGCTCTCAAGGGGCACGGCGTGGGCCATCGGCTCCTCGACAAGCTCCTGAACACGGCGCGCTGGCTCGGTGTGCGGCGCATTTTCTGCCTCACCTTCGAAGTCGACTTCTTCGGGAAGCACGGCTTCGTGGAGATCGGAGAGACACCCGTCGACGGCGATGTCTACAGCGAGCTGCTGCGTTCCTATGACGAGGGCGTCGCCGAGTTCCTCGGGCTCGAACGGGTGAAGCCGAACACCTTGGGCAACAGCCGGATGCTCTTGCATCTGTGATCGGAAGCGATCGTCCGATCGAAGCGAAGCGATCCCGGAGAACCCCTATGTCCGAAACGCGCACGTTTCCCGCGCTGCGGGACTGTTGAACCTGCACCGAGGGTTTGTGTTTCCCGGGAAAAAGCGGTTTGCTTTCCCGCGTACTGAGTTATTGCGGGGGGCGCCCCCCGATCCCAGCTTTCCGATGAAAGGAAATCCGGTGGCACAGAAGGTTCAGGTCCTTCTTGTCGACGACCTCGACGGTGGCGAGGCGGACGAGACCGTGACGTTCGCGCTTGACGGTAAGACTTACGAGATCGATCTCACCACCGCTAATGCGGAGAAGCTCCGCGAGTCCCTCGGGGACTATGTGAAGGCTGCCCGCCGTACCGGTGGCCGCTCCGCGGGCCGCAAGGCGCGCGCCGCCGCGGCCGGCGGCAGCAGCCAGGACACCGCCGAGATCCGCAAGTGGGCGAAGGAGAACGGTTACGAGGTCAACGACCGTGGTCGTGTCCCCGCCACCATCCGCGAGGCCTACGAGAAGGCCAACGGCTGAGCGGCCCCGCGCCGCAGCCGGACCCGGTGGCACGCCGTCGCCACCGAGTCCACGAGGCGCACCAGATCGGGGGCGGACCGCTCGCTCCCGCTCCCGGTGCGCCCGAGGCCCGTCACGGGCAGGGTCGGCTCGACCCTGCGCCCCGGCTCGGGAGGCCGCAACCACACAGCGGCCTCCCGCGGCATGACGGGCGAGCGGCCCGCCGCGCCCGCGGGGGCCGGCGCCGCGACGAGGCCTCCCGCGCCCGTCGCGGACAGGTCCAGCGGAATGCCGCGCCACTCCAGCCAGTCCAGCAGCCCGGGCAGTTCCTCGGCGGCGCCGGCGGCCACCAGCAGCCGCATCCGCCGCCCCTCCAGGGCCACCGGGCCGGTGCGCGCCCCTCGCCCCAGCACGGCGAGACCGGCCTCCGCCGGCAGGTCGAGCACATCGAAGCGCAGCCCGGTCAGCAGTTGCGGCTCACCACCGGGCCCGCGGGCCGTGGCCCAGCCCAGCCCGTCCTCGTACCACTGACGCCACCCCCGGTACGGGTCTCCCGCCCGCAAGCGCGGAGCGGGGCGCGGACCGGGAACGGTGTGGACCATGCCACGTGCAACTGCCGGGACGCGGCGCCGGTTACGGAGCGTGCGCAAGTCATCGCTCATAGTGCGTGAAGGTGGGGCGTGCGGGGGCTCGCCGGGGCGCAAGGTTGTTCGCCCGTAGCTGAGGGAACCGGGTCGCGCGGCATGGAGTGTCGGAGGAAGCGGGTAAGACATTCCTAGTGGGAAGGGGCGACGCGCGGGCCCGGGCCGTTCTGCGTTCGCCATCGGCGTACTGATGGTGAAGCTAACTGCTTGGCCAGCGGGAACATCGTCTCGCACCCTTGGGTTGGAGCAGTTGTCGGCTGTTCGGGGACGGAGGCTGGAGAATTATTGGTCCCCGCGCCTGCGGGAGTGATCCGGACGGTTGTCGGCAGTTGGAATGAGCTGTCCCGTCCCTCGGGACTAGCATGCGGAAGGACAGGGAGGGGACTCGCCCCTCTCACTGCCCAACCGCTCTGAGGAGCGAATAACGATGTTCGAGAGGTTCACCGACCGCGCGCGGCGGGTTGTCGTCCTGGCTCAGGAAGAAGCCCGGATGCTCAACCACAACTACATCGGCACCGAACACATCCTCCTGGGCCTGATCCACGAGGGTGAGGGTGTCGCCGCTAAGGCCCTGGAGAGCCTCGGGATTTCGCTCGAGGCGGTCCGCCAGCAGGTGGAGGAGATCATCGGCCAGGGCCAGCAGGCCCCCTCCGGCCACATCCCCTTCACCCCCCGTGCCAAGAAGGTCCTGGAGCTGTCTCTGCGCGAGGCACTCCAGCTCGGCCACAACTACATCGGCACTGAGCACATCCTGCTCGGCCTGATCCGCGAGGGCGAGGGCGTCGCCGCCCAGGTCCTCGTGAAGCTGGGCGCCGATCTCAACCGTGTGCGGCAGCAGGTCATCCAGCTGCTCTCCGGTTACCAGGGCAAGGAGGCCGCCACGGCGGGCGGCCCTGCGGAGGGCACGCCCTCCACGTCCCTGGTGCTCGACCAGTTCGGGCGCAATCTCACCCAGGCGGCTCGCGAGTCCAAGCTCGACCCGGTCATCGGGCGCGAGAAGGAGATCGAGCGGGTCATGCAGGTGCTGTCCCGCCGTACGAAGAACAACCCGGTCCTCATCGGCGAGCCCGGCGTCGGCAAGACGGCGGTCGTCGAGGGCCTGGCCCAGGCCATCGTCAAAGGCGAGGTGCCCGAGACCCTCAAGGACAAGCACCTCTACACCCTGGACCTCGGCGCCCTGGTCGCCGGCTCCCGGTACCGCGGTGACTTCGAGGAGCGCCTGAAGAAGGTGCTCAAGGAGATCCGCACCCGCGGCGACATCATCCTGTTCATCGACGAGCTCCACACCCTCGTGGGTGCGGGTGCCGCCGAGGGCGCGATCGACGCCGCCTCCATCCTGAAGCCGATGCTGGCCCGCGGTGAGCTCCAGACCATCGGTGCCACCACGCTGGACGAGTACCGCAAGCACCTGGAGAAGGACGCCGCCCTCGAGCGCCGCTTCCAGCCCATCCAGGTGGCGGAGCCGTCCCTGCCGCACACGATCGAGATCCTGAAGGGCCTGCGCGACCGTTACGAGGCGCACCACCGCGTCTCCATCACGGACGAGGCCCTGGTCCAGGCCGCCACCCTGGCCGACCGGTACATCTCGGACCGCTTCCTGCCCGACAAGGCGATCGACCTGATCGACGAGGCGGGCTCCCGGATGCGCATCCGCCGGATGACCGCTCCGCCAGACCTCCGCGAGTTCGACGAGAAGATCGCGGGCGTGCGCCGGGACAAGGAGTCGGCGATCGACTCCCAGGACTTCGAGAAGGCCGCGTCCCTGCGCGACAAGGAGAAGCAGCTCCTCGCCGCGAAGGCCAAGCGGGAGAAGGAGTGGAAGGCCGGCGACATGGACGTCGTCGCCGAGGTCGACGGCGATCTGATCGCCGAGGTCCTCGCGACCGCCACCGGCATCCCGGTCTTCAAGCTGACCGAGGAGGAGTCCTCGCGTCTGCTCCGCATGGAGGACGAGCTCCACAAGCGTGTCATCGGACAGCAGGACGCCATCAAGGCCCTGTCCCAGGCCATCCGCCGTACGCGGGCCGGCCTGAAGGACCCGAAGCGTCCCGGTGGCTCGTTCATCTTCGCCGGCCCCTCCGGTGTCGGTAAGACCGAGCTGTCGAAGACCCTCGCCGAGTTCCTCTTCGGTGACGAGGACGCGCTGATCTCCCTCGACATGTCGGAGTTCAGCGAGAAGCACACGGTCTCCCGCCTCTTCGGTTCGCCCCCCGGATACGTGGGCTACGAGGAAGGCGGTCAGCTGACGGAGAAGGTGCGCCGCAAGCCGTTCTCGGTCGTCCTCTTCGACGAGGTCGAGAAGGCCCACCCGGACATCTTCAACTCGCTGCTGCAGATCCTGGAGGACGGTCGCCTGACCGACTCCCAGGGCCGGGTCGTGGACTTCAAGAACACGGTCATCATCATGACGACCAACCTCGGCACCCGGGACATCTCCAAGGGCTTCAACCTGGGCTTCGCCGCCACGGGCGACGTCAAGACCGGCTACGAGCGCATGAAGGCCAAGGTCAACGAGGAGCTGAAGCAGCACTTCCGCCCCGAGTTCCTGAACCGTGTCGACGACACGGTGGTCTTCCACCAGCTCACCGAGGAAGACATCATCCAGATCGTCGACCTCATGATCGCCAAGGTGGACGAGCGTCTGAAGGACCGCGACATGGGCATCGAGCTCAGCGGGACCGCCAAGTCGCTCCTCGCCAAGAAGGGCTACGACCCCGTGCTGGGCGCCCGGCCGCTGCGCCGGACCATCCAGCGCGAGATCGAGGACATCCTGTCCGAGAAGATCCTCTTCGGTGAACTGCGCCCCGGCCACATCGTGGTCGTGGACACCGAGGGCGAGGGTGAACAGCGCAAGTTCACCTTCCGCGGCGAGGAGAAGTCCGCTCTGCCGGACGTCCCGCCGATCGAGCAGGCGGCGGGTGGCCCGGGCGCAGGCCCGAACCTCAGCAAGGACGCATAAGGCGCCCATGGCGCCCTGAGCGGGCGACAGAGGCCGCCCCGGCCCCGTACGAGAGCGTACGGGGCCGGGGCGGCCTCTTTTTCTCTCTCCCCGCAGGTTCTCTCTCCCCGCAGGTTCTCTCTCCCCGCGGGCTCCGAGGCCGTACGAGCGCTCGTCGGCGTCTCCCGCGCCCGCGCATTCGGCGATTGGCGCCGTGCGCGCCCGGCGGGCGCTCCCGCAATTCGGAGCGCGGGCCGCCCCCGTACACGCTCCGGAACACCGCCGGTATTCGGCGCCCTGAGAGCGCCGGGCCGGGGATTGAACGACGCATCGGAGATTTCAGAACCGGCCGGGAAACAATCGCGGATTCTCAGGACCGGTCATCGCAATGGGATCAGCCCGTCCCATCCGTCTCAGTAACCGATGTGATCCTCACAGTCACCAGTGATCGCTGTCGCATTCATTGCGAGGCGCCGACCGGACACCGGCGGCGGAACGCCTCCGGAGCGGGTCGGCGAGAGGGCGCGGCCCTCGCGAGGGCCGTTCTGGAGGCCCCTGGCGGTGACGTCGCCCATATGGGCTGCGTCACTTACTAAGCGGAATAGCAGTATCCGCAATGCCCGATTTGCTCTGTTGTGTCTCCCGGCTTCGGAGGGGTTGGGGGAGGAGGCCCGGATGCCCGCCGGTGCGCCGCCATCAGGCCCTTCAGCTGAGGCTAAACCTGCTGGAGCGAGAAATGTCAGATACGGGCAGAGCTGTGGTGATTTGGGGGTGTCTTGAGGTATCTCTACGAGCTTGCGTAGTAAGAGGGCTGTTTGGGCGGTGCGCCGGTGGGGGGTTACCAATGAAGCCGTCGGGTTCCGCAGGACCGGATCCGGCGCCCCCCATCCCCCACCGAAGGAATCACGCATGCTTCTGCGCACCCTCTCCCTCCGCCCCGCCTCCTCCCGTGTCCGTACTCGTGCGGGCGTCGTGCTCGCCGCCACCGGACTCGTGGCCGCGGCAGGCGCCGGAGTCGCGGGAGCCGCCGATGCCAAGGCGGGTGCGAACTGGGTGACGCCCGCGTCCGCGTACACGCTGTCCGCGACCTACGGCAAGGGCGGCAACATGTGGACGAGCAAGCACTCCGGGCAGGACTTCGCGATGAAGATCGGCACCCCGGTCAAGGCCGTGCACGGCGGGACCGTCGTCAAGGCCGGCGGCAACGGTGCCGGTGACGGTCCGGCGTACGGCAACGCGATCGTGATCAAGCACGGCGGCAAGACCTACTCGCAGTACGCGCACCTGTCGAAGGTCAACGTCAAGGTCGGGCAGAAGGTCAACACGGGCCAGAAGATCGCGCTGTCGGGCAACACCGGCAACTCGACCGGGCCGCACCTGCACTTCGAGATCCGCACGACCCCGAACTACGGCTCGGCGGTCAACCCGGTCAGCTTCCTGCGGTCGGTGGGCGTCACCCTCTGACCCGGGCCCGACGGCCGGGCAGGGCCCGGCCCGTGGCGTCAGCCGGTGGCGGAACCGCCGTACGCCTGAGTCACCAGATCGAGGGCGACCTCGAGGACAGCTTCGCGCTTCTCCTCGGGGTCGCCCTCGACGTTGCGCATGAAGAACATCCCGGCGTGCATGGTGAACAGCGCGCTGATGCAGCGGACCCGGTCCTTCATCGAGGCGTCGGGCTCCTGCACCAGCTTGGCCAGGGAGATCATGCGCTCCTTGAAGTTCTCGCCGATGCTCAGGTCGCGCAGCGTCGCCTGGTTCTCCTGCATGAAGCGGAACAGCGGCTCGGCGCCGATCAGGGCCTCGTGGTAGCGGCGGACGATCTCCAGCTTGGTCTCCAGGGTGCGCGGCTGCTCCTCGGCCCAGGCGATCAGCTCGTTCATCGGCCTGCTCAGGTCCTCGAACAGGCTGATGACGATGTCTTCCTTCGTCTTGAAGTGGTAGTAGAGCGCGGCCTTCGTGACGTCGAGGTGCTCCGCGATCTCCCGGAGCGAGGTCTTCTCGTACCCCTGCTGGGAGAAGAGTTCGAGGGCGACGTCCTGGATGCGCTGACGCGTGTCGCCCCGGCGCCGGCGACCGGTGCCCGTGCTGCTGCCCATCGTGAACCTCGTGCTCCCGCTCATTTACTTACTTGACGCCCGGCTAGTCCGGGTCTACCTTCCTTCAGTGTAGTAACTTGCCGGGCGGCAAGTAAGTACTTGTAGGGCCGGGTCACAGGGGAATGAGTGGGGAAGATGGCCACCGACCAAGCAGCGATGGACAAGGGACAGGCCGCCTCCGCGGAGGGCAAGCCGCCGCGCAGCGTGCGGGTCGTACTGCTTGCGCTGATGATCGCGATGCTGCTCGCGATGCTCGACAATATGATCATCGGCACAGCGATGCCGACGATCGTCGGTGAGCTCGGGGGCATGGAGCACCTGTCCTGGGTGGTCACGGCGTACACGCTGGCCACGGCGGCCTCGACACCGATCTGGGGCAAGATCGGCGACATGTACGGCAGGAAGGGCTCCTTCCTCACCTCCATCGTGATCTTCCTGATCGGGTCGGCCCTCAGCGGCATGGCCCAGGACATGGGCCAGCTCATCGGCTTCCGCGCCGTCCAGGGCCTGGGCGCGGGCGGTCTGATGGTCGGGGTCATGGCGATCATCGGGGACCTCATCCCGCCCCGCGAGCGCGGCAAGTACCAGGGCATGATGGCCGGCGTCATGGCCCTCGCCATGATCGGCGGACCGCTGGTCGGCGGCTCCATCACCGATCACTGGGGATGGCGCTGGTCCTTCTACATCAACCTGCCGCTGGGCGCGGTCGCGCTCGCCATGGTCGGCGCGGTCCTTCACCTGCCGAGGAAGAAGACGCAGGGACGCATCGACTACCTGGGCGCGGCGCTGCTCACCGTCGGGATCACCTCGATCGTGCTGGTGACGACCTGGGGCGGCACGGAGTACGCCTGGAGCTCCCCGGTCATCATGGAGCTGATCGGCCTCGGTGTGGCCGCGCTCGTCGGTTTCCTCTTCGTGGAGACCAGGGCGGCGGAGCCGGTCGTGCCGCTGCACATCTTCCGCAGCCGCAACTTCACCCTGATGTCGGTGGTCGGCTTTCTGACCGGTTTCGCGATGTTCGGCGCGGTGCTGTTCCTGCCGTTGTTCCAGCAGAGCGTGCAGGGGGCCTCCGCGACCAACTCCGGGCTGCTCCTGCTGCCCATGCTGCTGTCGATGATGGCCGTGTCGCTGATCGCGGGCCGGGCCACCACGCAGACCGGCAAGTACAAGATCTTCCCGATCACGGGCGGCGCCCTGATGGTCGTCGGGCTGTTCCTGCTGGCGCAGATGGACACCGAGACATCCCGCCTCACCTCGGGGCTCTACATGGCGGTGCTCGGCGCCGGCATGGGCTTCCTGATGCAGATCACCATGCTGGTCGCGCAGAACAGCGTCGAGATGAAGGACATGGGCGTCGCCTCCTCCACGACCACCCTGTTCCGCACGCTCGGCAGCTCCTTCGGCGTCTCCGTCATGGGCGCGATCTTCAACCACCGGGTCCAGGACACGATGGCCGAGCGCGGCGCGGACGCGGCCACCCGCCAGTCCGCCCAGCTGGACGCGGCGAGCCTGGCAAAGCTGCCGGAGGCGGTGCGCGACGCGTACCAGCACGCCGTCGCGTCGGGCACCCACGCGGCCTTCCTGATCGGCGCCCTGATCGGCATCCTCGGATTCGCGGCCGCCTTCTTCGTCAAGGAGGTGCCGCTGCGCGGCGCGGGCCGGCCGGAGGACGCCGCGGACACCTCGGCGGACAAGGCGGTCGCGGAGCCCGTCTGACGGCTGCCCGGCGCCCCCGGTCCCCCGGCCGACGGAACGCACGGCCCCCGGTGCACACCGCACCGGGGGCCGTCCCGCGTCCGGCGCGAAGGGGAACCCAGAACCCGGATCAGAATCCGTTCGGCCGGTTCGGCGGGCGGCGGTGGCCTCGAAGGCACCGGCCGGTTCTTCACCATGAGCGGCTGCCCGGCCGGGAAGGCCATGGCCTACAGGACTGTGGCCGCGACACTCGGCGCCGCGGTGGCCGGCCTGGTGCTCCTGATCCGGGAACCGGCCCAGGCGGCCGGACGCAGGAAGGACGGTGCGGCGGTCCCCCGCGGCCAGGAACGCCGCCGCACCGGCCGCACCCCGGTCGGGCTCACCCCGGTCGGGCTCACCCCGGTCGGGCTCACCCCGGTCGGGCTCACCCCGGTCGGGCTCACCCCGGTCGGGCTCACCCCGGTCGGGCTCACCCCGGTCGGGCTCACCCCGGTCAGGCTCACCCCGCCCGGGCCCGGGCCCAGGTCCGCGCCCGGGCCCGCTCCGGTGCCTCCGCGTCACGCCTTCGCGTCCGGCAGCGCGTCGGCCTGTGCCTCTTCCAGTGTCTCTTCCTCCGCGTCCGGCGGTGTCGGCAGCATCGGGAAGCTCCCCGTGTTCGTCGGGGCGTGTTCGGGCAACCAGAGCACGGCCACGGCGCCGCCCCCCTCCGGCCGGGCGTTGCGGAAGGTGAGGCGGGCGCCCAGCACACGGGCCTGGCCCGCGGCGATGGTGAGCCCCAGGCCGTGGCCGTGCCCCGCACGGTCGGTGCTGCCGGTGCGGAAGCGGCTGGGGCCGTCGGCGAGGAGTTCCTTCGGGAAACCCGGGCCGTGGTCACGTACCCGCACCACCCGGCCCTCGACACCGACCTCGACCGGGGCGGCGCCGTGCTTGGCGGCGTTGGCCAGCAGGTTGCCCAGGATGCGCTCCAGACGGCGCGGATCGGTGTTCACCCACGACTCGTGGACGACCCGCACCTTCACATCCGGATTCAGCACCCGCACCCGGCGGGAGACGAACTCGCCGAGGGCGATCTCCTGGAGCTCGGCCCGCTCCGAGGCGCTGTCCAGGCGGGCCACCTCCAGTACGTCCTCGACCAGGGTGCGCATCGCCTGCGCGCGGTCCCTGACCAGCTCGCTCGGCCGGCCGGGCGGCAGCAGCTCGGCGGCCGTGAGCAGCCCGGTCACGGGGGTGCGCAGCTCGTGGGCGATGTCGGCGGTGACCCGGCGCTCCGCCTCCAGCCGCTGGCGCAGCGCGTCCGCCATGGCGTCGACTGCGCGTGCCAGCTCGTCCGTCTCGTCCCGGACGATGCCGCCCACCGAGTCCTGGACCCGCACCTCCGTGGCGCCCTGCGCGAGTTTCCTCGCCGCCGTGGCCGCCTTGCGCAGCCGTCGCGAGATCTGCCCGCCGATGAGGACGCCCAGCGCGCAGCCGCCGAACACCACCGAGACGGAGCCGATCACGAGGGCACGGTCGAGATCGTTCAGCACGTCGGTGCTGCGGTCGGTGAACCGGGAGTGCAGCGAGAGCACACTGCCGTTGGACAGCCGGGTCGCGGCCCACACGTCGGGGACGCCGCTCGGCGCGGTCTCCACGAAGGTGGCCCGGCGCCCCGCCGCAGCCTTCTCCTTCAGCTCGCGCGGCAGCGCCGGATCGTTGATCTTCGAGCCGAACTGGAGCCGCGGCGGCTGGGTGGTCTCGTAGATGCGCTGCGCGAACTGGACCCGTTCGTCCTGGACGTCACGGGCGCTGTCCAGCATCGACACCCGGGCGGCGTTGTGCACCACCAGGCTCAGCGCCACGGCGATGAGCGCGCCCACGAACGCGATGGCGGCGGCGATCTTCCAGCGCACGCCGGTGCGGATGGCGCCGGCGCGCAGTCTCGGGCGCCACATCTTCCGTGCTCTCACGCCTTGAGCTTGTAGCCGAAGCCGCGGACCGTCTCGATCCGGTCCTGGCCGATCTTCGTACGCAGCCGCTGCACATGGACGTCGACGACGCGGGTGTCACCGCCCCAGCCGTAGTCCCAGACCCGTTCCAGCAGTTTGTCGCGGGACAGGACCGTGCCGGGCGCGGCGGAGAACTCCAGCAGCAGCCGCATCTCGGTCGGGGTGAGGTTCACCGGCACCCCGTCCCTGCGCACCTCCATGCCCTCGGTGTCCACCTCGATGTCGCCGAAGGTGAGCAGCGCGGACCCGGTCTCGGCGCCGGGCCCGGGCGGCGCACCGGGCGAGGGGTGGCCGGCGTGGTTGAAGCGGCGCAGCACCGCCCGGATCCGGGCGACGAGGACCGCCCCGTCGAAGGGCTTGGTCACATAGTCGTCGGCCCCGGCCTCCAGGCCGAGCACGACGTCGATGGAGTCCGCGCGGGCCGACAGCATGATCACCGGCACGGTGGACTCGTCACGGATGCGGCGGCACAGGCTCACCCCGTCCAGCCCGGGGACCATCACGTCGAGCAGCGCGATGTCCGGCCGGTCGGCGCGGAACGCCTCCAGACCCGACAGCCCGTCCGGCATCGCGGTGACCGCGAATCCATCGCGTTCCAGGGCGAGTTGGGTGGCTTCCCGGATGACGTCGTCGTCCTCCACGAACAGCACATGGGTCTCTGCCATCGAAGGGCGCTCTCAATTCTGGGCGGGGGCGGGGGCGGCCGGGTCGATGCCGTCCACCGCGCTGTAGTCGTTGTGCGTACGGTCGTGCTCGATGAACCTGGCACCTTCCCAGCGGTAGGTGATCACATCCTCGCCGGACGGGTTCGACACCGGGTCGCCCCGGTCGTACACCTGCCTGGTCACCACCAGGTCGCCCCGGTCGATCTGCCCGTAGACCGGGGGCTGTTCGGCCTTGAAGACGTTCTCGTACTCCGTGCCCGCGGTGCTCTCGGCGCGGTAGACGTACGAGCCGACACCCACCGCGTCCCCGCAGGTGAGCACGTTGACGACCACGTCGGCGACGCTGTTGCCCGTCAGGTTCCCGTAGGAGACGTCCACCGGGTACTCGTCGGCGACGCAGGGCCGGAGCTCCCGCTTGATCGAGGCGCTGACCTCGGGGTCCTTCATGACCAGGGCCACCGGGTCGACCTTCTTGTGCGTGGGGCTCGGCGTGGTGTCCGGCTCCGTACGGGCGGCCGCTCCGGTGCGGGCCGGTCCCTCGTCGCGGGTGCCCGTGCCGCCGGTGTCGCAGGCGGTGGCGACGATCAGCAGAAGTCCGGCGGCGGCGAGCACGGAAACCGACGTGCCGATCGCCGCCGCGTGATCGCCCGTCGTGCGGGCCCACGACAGCCCGGACAGCCCCTTCGTCGCCGAAGGGGCTGCCACCGGACGTACGTTGCTTCTCGAGCCGCCGATCAGGCCGCGCACCGCTCCCGCCCCCGTTCGTCCGCGGCACGGCCTCCCGCCGCCCCGGTGCCCTCCGCGTCACGGCTCTCCAGCTCCTGCCGGAGCCGGGCCAGTGCCCGGTGCAGGGTGCTCTTGACCGTACCGGACGACATGCCGAGCGCCGCGGCCGTCTCCTCCGTGCTCATCTGCTCCCAGTGTCGCAGCACCACGACGCTGCGCTGCTTGGGAGCGAGAACCCTCAGTATGTCCATCAGCAGCGCCCGGTCCGCGTGCTGCTCGCTGGCATCCTCCACGCGGGCGTCGGGCAGTTGCTCGGTGGGGACCTCCTCCAGCTTGCGGGACCGCCACCACTCGGTCCTGGTATTGATCATCACCCGGCGGAGGTACGCGTCCGCGAGGCGCTTGTCCGCGATCCCGTCCCACCGGCCGTAGGTCCGGGCGAGCGCGGTCTGCAGCAGGTCCTGCGCATCCACCGGATCGGGGACCAGGCGGCGGGCGCTGCGCAGCAGGGCGTCCTGCCGGGTCCGCACGTACTCCTCGAAGTCGAGGACCTCGTGGTGCGTCTCGCCGTTCACCGTGTCGTTCGCAGCTGCCTGAGTCATCGGGCCGCCTCCGTCCCATCTCCGAACCCCGTTGGTGTTCCCCCGCGCCGGCTGGTCATTTCCGGCACGCCCATGAAGCTACGGAGGTGTTGTCACGACGTTGTGCGCGGCAGCCGTCAACGGGCGCACGGCCACCCATCGGTTGTGTAACGGGAAGGGCGAGGCGCAAGGGTTTGAAAGGTGTTCGGGCGGTTTCCGCACGGATTAGCCGTGACCCAAGTGCCATGTGCGCGCCGCCACTTGGTTCACCCGGCGCCATGGCGGGTACGACGTACGGTCACCCGGTGACACGGCGGGCGGCCCGACCGTCCCGCCCCGGCGGAACTCCTGGTCCACCGGCCGGCACGGCGCGCCGGACCTGCCCGCCCGCCCCCGCGGGTCTCAGCCGAGCGGCAGCCGGTACAGACCCCCGTCGAGCGGCTCCACCAGCCCGTCCGCGACCAGTCCGTCCAGCGCCCTGGCACGCTGCACCGGCTCGTCCCACACCGCGTCGAGCGCCGACTGCGCGACCGCCGCGCCCGGTTCGGCCTCCCGCAGCACGGACAGCAGCCGGCCGCGCACCTGACGGTCCGTACCCGCGTAGGTCTGCCCGCGCCGCGGCGGGCCGTCGTGCTCCGGCTTGCCCGCGAGCCGCCAGGCGCACTGAGCGGCGATCGGGCAGCGGGCACAGCGTTCGTTCTTCGCCGTGCACACCAGCGCGCCCAGTTCCATGGTGGCCGCCGCCCAGCGCGCCGCCGTCGCCTCGTCCTCGGGCAGTAGGGCGCGGGCCAGCCGGCGTTCGGCGGCGGTCGTGGCGTTCGGCGGGTACTGGACACCGCTCGCGGCGCGGGCCAGGACCCGCCGCACGTTGGTGTCGAGTACCGGGTGGCGCTGCCCGTACGCGAAGGAGGCCACAGCGGCGGCCGTGTACTCGCCGACCCCGGGCAGCGCGAGCAGTTGCGCGTGGTCCTCGGGCACTCTCCCCTCGTGCCGCTCCGCCACCGCGACGGCGGCGCCGTGCAGCCGCAGGGCCCGCCGGGGATATCCGAGACGGCCCCAGGCACGCACCGCCTCGCCCGGCGACTGGGCGGCGAGGTCGGCGGGACGGGGCCAGCGCTCCATCCACTGCCCGTACACCGGCAGGACCCGGGCGACCGGTGTCTGCTGGAGCATGAACTCGCTGACCATCACGCCCCAGGCGCCCGCGTCGGGGCGGCGCCAGGGCAGATCGCGGGCGTTCTCCTCGAACCAGCCGATCACCGGGGCATGGAGCGCGGTGCCGGATGCGGGGGGCGTCATCGGTGTCGCAGTCATGGCACCTTCGATCCTGGCACGAATCGCGGGCGTCCGCGTGCGCGGGCGGCGCCCGAGCAGGGGTGCCACGGCGTTCTGGGATGATGATCGGCAAAACTTGCGGCCATTGGCGGCGGGTGGGGCGGGAGTTGGGCTCCGATCTCTCGTACAGTTTGCGCCGTGGGATCTCTGCGCAATCCGGTCGGGCCGCTTCCCTCCTCCATCTACTGGCGGCGGCGCGCCGTGCTGCTCACGGTGCTCGCGCTGCTCGCCCTGATCATCACCTGGGTGGTGACCTCCTCGGAGGGGGGCGGAGGGGACGACAACAAGCCCGAAGGCGCGGGCCCCGCGACCTCGATCACACCCGGGCCGTCCGGTTCCGGTACCGCGATCAGTGAACAGCCGGGCGGACGCGACGAGTCCGAGGGCTCCTCGGGCTCCGGCGGCGGTTCCGGCGGCGGAGCCACCGAGGGCGGTTCCGGCGGCGGCTCCTCGGACGGCGGCGCGGGTTCCTCCCAGGGCGGCGCCGGCAGCGCGGGCAGCGGTACGGGCAGCGGTACGGGCGGCGGGAGTTCGTCCGACGGGCTGCCCGTCGGATCCGGCCTTCCCGACTGCACGCCGAGCGCCGTGAAGTTGACGGTGCGCAGCCTGAAGAACTCCTACGAACCCGGCCAGAAACCCGAGTTCGAGCTGGCCGTCACCAACAACTCCTCCGTGACCTGCAAGATCGACCTCGGTCCGGAGAAGGCCGTGCTGACGGTCACCAAGGCCGACGACGACGAGGAGGTCTGGGCGTCGGACGACTGCCCCGACGGCTCCGGCAGCAGGCTGTTCCAGGTGACCGCGCACGCCACGACGAAGCATGTCGTCGAATGGGACCGGAGGTTCAGCGCGGAGCGGTGCGCGACCCCGCCGTCCGGCAGCGCGAAGGCGGGCACCTACCTGGTGGAGGTCAAGGCCGGAGGGCTGCCGCAGGCGCGGACCTCGTTCGTGCTGGAGAAGGACTGAGCGAGCGGGCGGAAGCCCGGCCCGGCCCGGTTCTTGCGGGACGACGGCCCTCCACCTCTCCGCCCGCCGCTCCTGCCGAGTCGGCGGGAGCGGGACGGGGCGCGGTGCGGAAGCCCGCCGGGGCGGCCGCACGATGCCGGCAGGAGCCGTGGGCGGCCCGGCACCGCGCACGCGCGGGGCCCCGGTCCCGAGCCCGAGGGCGCGCGGGCGGCGCCGCCGCTCTCGGTCACCCGGGCGGGTCCGGCCAGGACCGGTGCGGTCCTGCGGCGGCGGTCCTGCGGCGCGCCAATGGGACGCGGGGCCGCGACGGCACGCGGCTCCGCCGCATGGGCGCGGCCGCCCACGAGGGACCCGCGGATGACGCACCGGACCGGCGGCGGAGCACTCAGACGTAGCGTTCCAGGATCGAGGACTCCGCGAGCCGCGACAGGCCCTCCCGGACCGATCTGGCCCGCGCCTCCCCGACACCGTCGACGGTCTGAAGGTCGTCGACACTCGCGGCGAGCAGCTTCTGCAGCCCGCCGAAGTGCTCCACGAGCCGCTCGATGATGGCTCCGGGCAGCCGGGGCACCTTCGCCAGCAGCCGGAAGCCGCGCGGCGAGACCGCGGAGTCCAGCGTCTCGGGCGAGCCGCTGTAGCCCAGTGCCTTCGCCACCGTGGGCAGTTCCAGCAGCTCGGGGTGGGAGAGCGAATCCAGTTCGGCGAGGGCCTCGTCGACCGTGCGGGACCGCTTCGCGGTCGGCTCGGGCACATAGTCGCGCGCGACCAGCTCGCGTTCGGGCTCCACGCCCTGGATCAGCTCGTCCAGCTGGAGGGAGAGCAGCCGCCCGTCGGTGCCCAACTCGACGACGTACTCGGCGATCTCGGTGGCGATGCGGCGGACCATCTCGAGGCGCTGCGCCACGGCCGAGACGTCCCGGACCGTCACCAGGTCCTCGATCTCCAGCGCGGAGAGCGTGCCGGCGACCTCGTCGAGGCGCAGTTTGTACCGCTCCAGCGTGGCGAGCGCCTGGTTGGCCCGGGACAGGATCGCCGCCGAGTCCTCCAGGACGCGGCGCTGCCCGTCGACGTACAGCGCGATGAGCCGCATCGACTGGGACACGGACACCACGGGGAAGCCGACCTGCTTGCTGACGCGGTCGGCGGTGCGGTGCCGGGTGCCGGTCTCCTCGGTCGGGATGTTCGAGTCGGGGACCAGCTGCACGCCGGCCCGGAGGATCTTGGTGATGTCCTTGTCGAGGATGATGCCGCCGTCCAGCTTGCACAGCTCGCGCAGGCGGGTGGCGGTGAACTCCACGTCGAGGACGAAGCCGCCGGTGCACAGCGACTCCACCGTCTTGTCGAAGCCGAGGACGATGAGGCCTCCGGTGTTGCCGCGCAGGACGCGTTCCAGTCCGTCGCGCAGCGAGGTGCCGGGCGCCACGGCGCTCAGGGAGGCGCGCATCAGGCCCTCGGTACCGGAGCTCCCACCGGACTTCCCGGGAGCCGCTGCCCGGTCGTTGGCTGCCACTGCTCTCCTTCGTCGCGGGGTTGCCGGGCCCGTCGTTTCTTTCGTACGTATCGCTTCGCGCGTTCGCTCAGAGCTCTCGGCGACTCTTCGAATCCTCGATTCTTCGCACGGACGGGCGAGACCAGGGCAAAGTCTACCGGCGCCCGTCCTCCTCCCGTGGGGCCTCCGCGCGACGGCGCCTCGGGAGCACGCGCAGGGCATCCCCCATGTCGGCGACCTCGGTGACCTTCATCCCGGCCGGAATCCGTCCCGGATCGGCCGGGACGAGGGCGTGCGTGAAGCCCAGCCGGTGCGCCTCGGCGAGCCGGCGCTGCACCCCCGTCACCCTTCTGACCTCGCCGGCGAGGCCCACCTCGCCGATGGCGACGAGGTTCTTCGGCAGCGGGGTGTCACTGGCGGCGCTGGCCAGTGCGAGCGCGATCGCCAGGTCCGCGGCGGGCTCGGAGAGCTTCACGCCGCCGACCGTCGCGGAGTAGATGTCCCTCTTGCCCAGAGCGCTGATGCGGCCCCGCTGCTCCAGCACGGCGAGCATCATCGAGACCCGCGACGTCTCCAGACCGGACGTCGTACGGCGCGGCGAGGGGATCTGCGAATCGACGGTCAGGGCCTGCACCTCCGCGACCAGCGGCCTGCGGCCCTCCAGGGTGACGGTGAGGCAGGTGCCCGGCACCGCCTCGGCGCGCCGGGTCAGGAAGAGGCCACTGGGGTCCGCGAGGCCCGTTATGCCCTCGTCGTGCAGTTCGAAGCAGCCGACCTCGTCCGTCGTCCCGTATCTGTTCTTCACGCCGCGGACGAGACGCAGCCGGGCGTGCCGGTCGCCCTCGAAGTGCAGGACGACATCGACGAGATGCTCAAGCAGCCGGGGACCGGCGATCGCTCCGTCCTTGGTGACATGGCCCACGAGCAGCGTGGACATGCCCCGCTCCTTGGAGGCGCGGATCAGCGCGCCGGCGACCTCGCGGACCTGGGCCATGCCGCCGGGCGCGCCCTCGATCTCCGGGGAGGCGACGGTCTGCACCGAGTCCAGGACCAGCAGCGACGGCTTCACGGCGTCCAGGTGCCCGAGGACGGCCGACAGGTCGGTCTCGGCGGCGAGATAGAGGTGGTCGTCGAGAGCCTTGATCCGGTCGGCCCGCAGCCGCACCTGGCTCGCGGACTCCTCGCCCGTGACATAGAGCGTGCGGTGCTCGTCCGAGGCCGCCTTCGCCGCGACGTCCAGCAGCAGTGTGGACTTGCCCACACCCGGCTCCCCGGCGAGCAGGACCACGGCGCCGGGCACCAGGCCGCCGCCGAGGACGCGGTCCAGTTCGTCGACCCCGGTGGAGCGGGCGGCGGCCTGGCGGCCGTCGACCTGGGCGATGGGCACGGCCGCCGAGGTGACCCGGCCGGGCGCCGTCGTCCGCACGGCGGGCGTGCCGTACTCCTCGACCGTGCCCCAGGCCTGGCACTCGGGGCAGCGGCCGAGCCACTTGGCCGTCGTCCATCCGCATTCGGTGCAGCGGTAGGAGGGACGGTCCTTCGCGGACGACTTGGTACGGGCAGCCATACGGGCCACCGTATAGGGAACCACTGACATCGATACCGGTACGCGGGTTCCGGTACGGGCGTGAAACGGGTGCAGAACCAGCTCGACTGCCCGGCGGCACCAGGACCAAACGTCGCAGACAGAGTGATTCTTGTGCTCTTTTGAGTGAAGTGTTCACTCATTGGGATTAAAACCACTCGAGCGGGGCGAGTAGGGCGCCATCATCCGCCTACCTTCGCCGAGTGACGAGCAGCAGGACCGAGCACACCACGCATTCCGCCGGAGCGCACCGGGCCCGCTCCCGTGAGCACCGGACGCTCGCCCAGGCTCCGCCCGCGCGCTACGAGCCGCATCTGGACGGGCTGTTCACCTACTGCCTCTCGGTCCTCTGCGACCACGACGCCGCGACCGACGTGCTCGGCGACGTGCTCGCGCTCGCCGAGCGGCAGCAGAACCGTTGCCCCTCGGCAGCCGAGCGCAAGGCGTGGCTCTACGCCCTGGCCCGCTGGGCCTGCCTGCGGGTCCTCACCGAGCAGAAACACAGACAGAGACAGAAGCACAGACAGCAGCCCGGCCGACGCGCCGCGGCGAACGGCGCGCGCCCCGCCACGCGCGGCCGCGGACCCACCGCGCAGCTCCTCGGGCCCGGGCCCGGGCCCGCGACCGGGACCGGTGCCGACGCCGGGGTCCCCGTCTCCGAGGAGACCGAGGAGCAGCGCAGACGGGAACTCGGCCTGCTGGCCTGGCCGGAGGCCGCCGGCACCACGCCCGAGCAGCGCGAGGCCCTCGAACTCGCCGTCCGCCACCGGCTGTCCACCCGTGAGGTGGCCGCCGTCCTGGGCATGCAGCCCCCGGCCTGCCGCGAACTTCTCGCGGCGGCCGCGTGCGAGGTCGAGCGGACCCGCGCCGCGCTCGCCGTCGTCGAAGCCGGGACCTGCCCGGTGGTCGCCGGGCTCGCAGGCGATCACCAGGTCCTCATGGGAAGCGCCCTGCGCCAGGAACTCGTGCGGCACGTCGACGACTGCCCCGACTGCCGCCGCGCCGCCGAGCGCACCACCGCCGGATCGCCCTGGCCGGGAAGCGGCGCGCCCTCGGTGACGCTTCCCGTGGTGACGGCGCCCCGGGCGGCCGCGCTGGTCGCCATGGCGCTGGGACCGAGGCTCGGCGCCGCCACCGCCCGCCGTGGCGGGGGTCCCCGTTTCGACCGCGCCGGCTTCCCGATGGACCCCAAGGACCATGTGGCGCGCCGGGACAGGCTGCGCAGCAGGGCCCTGACGACGACCGTGGTCGCCACCGTCGTCGCGGCGCCGGTGTTCGCGCTCTGGGCCGCCTACCGGGAGGCGCCGCTCACGGGGGAGGCGCGCCCCGGGGAGGCGGCGTCCGCGTCCGAGGCGGACGGGCCGCCCGGGCTCGACGGCGCGGACAGCGAGGCGTATGAGAACTACGAGAATGCCGGTAATGCCCTCCCGGGGAAGGATGGGCGGTTTCTGGGGAAGGATCGTTCGTCCGGGGAATCGGACATCTGTGTCGAGGTCATCAGCCCCGGCGCCGGAGCGGGTGGCGGCAGGGGCGGAAAGCACGTCCGGCCCGGGCCCGGACGGCTCACGGTGGAGGCGCTGGGCAACGGCGACACGACCGTCGTCACGCTCACGGCCACCGGCGGGGAGCCGGTGCGCTGGTCGGCGCACACGGACCGCTCCTGGCTGCTGCTGAGTCTCGCCTCCGGGACGCTGCGGCCGGGGGAGTCGGTGACGATCTACGTCTCGGTCGACGAGGAGCGGGAGCCGCCGGGCCACTGGCGGGCCCGGATCCGGGTGGCTCCGTCGAGTGCGGTGATCGCGGTGGAGGGGTACGGCGAGAGCGCGCCGCCGCCCGGTTCCGGGCAGCCCGGACCGGGACCGGTACCGGCCGAGCCCTCGGACCCGCCGTCCTCGCCATCGCCCTCGGACCCGCATCCGACCCGGCCGCCCTCGGGCGAGCCGTCGTCTCCGTCGCCCTCGGACCCGCCGCCCGCGTCGTCCGAGCCCGACCCCGGCCCGACCCCGCACCCGTCCGGGTC
>NZ_JAAAXQ010000116.1 GCF_009916105.1 Streptomyces sp. GC420
CGTCAGATGGGTATAAGAGACAGCGCTGGAGGTCAACGCGGTCGCCACGGACACCGCCGAGGGCACCCGTCTGCACGCGGCCTTCGTGTTCCCCACCGGACCCGCACCCGTCCCGGGGCAGGAACGGGCCCCCGTCGGGGCGGGCCGGTCAGCCGGTCCAGCGGTAGCGGCGTTCCGGGCGGCCGGTGCCGCCGTAGCGCAGGCTCACCTCCGCCCGGCCGGTCTCCACGAAATACTCCAGGTAGCGCCGCGCGCTGACCCGGGACAGCGCCCCCGCCTGCGCACACTCCGTCGCCGACAGGCCCTCGGCATGGCCGCGCAGGGTCCGCTCCACCAGGTCCGCGGTGTGCGCGGCCAGCCCTTTGGGCAGGCCGCGCGAGCCGGGCGGCCGGGTGCCGAAGATGTGGTCGACGTCCTCCTGGCGCGCCTCGCCCAGGGCGTCGAGCCGGGTACGCAGCGAGGCGACGTGCCGGAGCTGCTCCTGGAGCGCGACGCGGCTGAAGGGCTTGATCAGATAGTGGAGCGCGCCCGCCCGCAGTGCCTGCCTGACCAGCCCGGCCTCCCGGGCGGCCGTGATGAACAGGGCGTCCGCCGCCGCCCGGCCGGGCTCCCGCTCCTCCGCCGCCCGCAGCTCCCGCAGTACCTCGATGCCGTCCATGTCCGGCAGGTAGATGTCGAGGAGTACGAGATCGGGTCGGAGCCGGCCGGCCGCGCGCAGCGCCTCGGCGCCGCTGTGCGCCACCCCGACCACCTCGAAGCCGTCCATGGCGGACACATAGCGGCTGTGCAGTCTGGCGACCATGAAGTCGTCGTCCACGACCAGCACCTTCACCATTCGCGACAGGCTAGGCCGCGACCACAAGGACCACAACGTCCGTTGATTCCGGAAGCGAGACAGCTTCTTAACACGCAGGCAACATGTGGGCCACTTCACACTGATGACAGGTGGTGGCACCCGTGCGTCGTTCCCTGCGCACTCCGTTCG
Source organism: Streptomyces sp. GC420 (assembly GCF_009916105.1). Taxonomy (GTDB): domain Bacteria; phylum Actinomycetota; class Actinomycetes; order Streptomycetales; family Streptomycetaceae; genus Streptomyces. The sequence continues at coordinate 986 of NZ_JAAAXQ010000116.1, forward strand.
CCCTGCTCGGGGCGGCACTCCTCGTGCTCGTCGCACCACCGCTGCTGACCTCCGGCAGCGGCTCTGCGACCGGCACGCAGATCCCGGGCCTGCGGCTCATGGTCCCCAACACTCCCGGCGGCGGATACGACATCACCGCCCGCACCGCGGCCAAGAACGCCGAGGACGCCGGGCTGACCCACAACATCGAGGTGTTCAACCTCCCGGGGGCCGGCGGCACCGTCGGGCTGACCCGGCTGGCCGGCGAACACGGCAACGGCAGACTCGCCATGTCCATGGGCCTCGGCGTCGTCGGCGCCGTGCGGTCCAACCACGCGCCGAAGACACTCGCCGACACCACACCCATCGCCCGGCTCACCGAGGAGCAGGACATCGTCGTGGTGGCCAAGGACTCCCCGTACCGGACCATCGGGCAGCTGGTGGAGGCGTGGAAGGAGAAGCCCGGCTCGCTGCCCGTCGGCGGCGGCTCCTCACCCGGCGGCCCCGACCACCTGGCGCCCATGCTGATGGCACGGGCGGCGGGCATCTCCCCGAAGAGCGTCAACTACGTGCCCTTCGACGGCGGTGGTGAGCTGCTGGCCTCCGTCCTCGGCGAGAAGGTCGCCTTCGGTGTCTCCGGCGTCGGCGAATACCTCGACCAGATCGAGTCGGGCGAACTGCGGCTCCTCGCCGTCACCGGGCCCGAGCGGATCCCCGGGCTCGACGCGCCGACCCTCAGGGAGTCCGGCCTCGACGTGGAGTTCACCAACTGGCGCGGCGTCGTCGCCCCACCGGGCCTGTCCGACGCCGAGCGCGACAAGCTCGTCACCCTCGTCGAGGCACTCCACGACTCCGAGGAGTGGCAGGACTCGCTGCGCCGCAACAACTGGGACGACGCCTTCCTGACCGGCGAGGACTTCGGCGACTTCCTCGCCGCACAGGACCGGCGCGTGGTCTCCGTACTCAAGGAGCTGGGCCTGTGAGCACCGACACCACCACCCCGCCCGCCGTGGCCGAACGGCCCGGCCGTGCCGCCCGGCTGCGCGGCAGGTCCGAACTCGGCGTCTGCGTCCTCCTCGTGGCGCTCGGCGCGCTCGTCCTCGGCGACGCGCTCACCATGGACGTCGACGTCACCCAGCGCGGCCCCGTCGGCCCCAGGACCGTTCCCCTCGCGGTCGGCTGCGGGCTGCTGCTCGTCGCCGTGCTCCTCGCCGTCGACGTCCTGCGCGGCGGCCGCGGCGAGGCGGAGACGGGCGAGGACATCGACCTGTCCGAGCCCGGCGACTGGCGCACGGTCCTCCTCCTCGCCGGCGTCTTCCTCGGCAACGCCGTCCTCATCGGCCCGGTCGGCTTCCCCGTCTCAGGGGCGCTCCTGTTCTGGGGATCGGCGTACGCGCTCGGCAGCCGGCACTTCGACCGGGACCCGCTCATCGCGGCCGGACTGTCCGTCCTCACCTACTTCGTCTTCGACCACCTGCTCGGCGTCCCCCTGCCCGGCGGCCCGCTGATGGGAGTGCTCTGACCCATGGACTCGCTCAACTCCCTCATCGACGGCTTCGGTACGGCCCTCACACCGGTCAACCTGCTGTGGGCGGCGATCGGCGTGCTCCTCGGCACCGCCATCGGCGTCCTGCCCGGCATCGGCCCCGCGATGGCCGTGGCACTGCTGCTGCCCGTGACCTACGGACTCGACCCCACCGGCGCGTTCATCATGTTCGCCGGGATCTACTACGGCGCCATGTTCGGCGGCTCCACCACCTCCATCCTGCTCAACACCCCCGGTGAGAGCGCCGCCGTGGTCACCGCCATCGAAGGCCATCCGATGGCCAGGTCGGGGCGCGGATCCCAGGCGCTCGCCGCGGCCGCCGTCGGCCACTTCGCGGGCGGCATGATCGGCACGATCCTGCTGGTCGTCCTGGCCCCGACGGTCGCCCGACTCGCCGTGGGCATCGGAGCACCCGACTACTTCGCCATCATGGTGCTCGCCTTCATCGCGGTGACCTCCGTGCTCGGCTCCTCGCGGATCCGCGGCGCCGCCTCCCTGCTGCTCGGCCTGACCATCGGCCTCGTCGGGCTGGACGCGACGACCGGGCAGCAACGGCTCACCTTCGGCTCCCTCCAGCTCGCCGACGGCATCGACGTCGTCATCGTCGCCGTCGGGCTCTTCGCCATCGGCGAGGCGCTGTGGGTCGCCCACCACCTGCGGCGCACCGCCGCGGACGCGATCCCCGTCGGCCGCCCCTGGCTCGGCCGCGAGGACGTCGCGCGCAGCTGGAAGTCCTGGCTGCGCGGTCCCGCCATCGGCTTCCCGTTCGGCGCCATCCCGGCAGGCGGCGCGGAGATCCCGACCTTCCTCTCGTACGTCACCGAGAAGCGGCTGTCCCGGAACAAGGACGAGTTCGGCAAGGGCGCCATCGAAGGCGTCGCGGGCCCCGAGTCGGCGGCGTCAGCGTCCGCGGCGGGCACGCTGGTGTCCATGCTGACCCTGGGCCTGCCGACGACCGCCGTCGCCGCCGTGATGCTGGCCGCCTTCCAGCAGTACGGCATCCAGCCGGGACCGCTGCTCTTCGAACGCGAACCCGAGCTGGTGTGGGGCCTGATCGCCTCGCTCTTCGTCGGCATGGTGCTGCTGCTCGCCCTGAACCTGCCGCTCGCGCCGCTCTGGGCGAAGCTGCTGCGCATCCCGCGTCCCTACCTCTACGCCGGGATCCTCTTCTTCGCCGCCGTCGGTGCCTACGCCGTCGGCGGGGAGGCACTCGACCTGATGATCCTGCTGGCCATCGGCGTCCTGGGCTTCGGGATGCGCCGTTACGGGCTGCCGGTGCTGCCCGCCGTCATCGGCGTCATCCTCGGCCCGGCGGCGGAGCAGCAGCTGCGGCGTGCCCTGCAGATCAGCGACGGCAGCGTCACGGGGCTTGTCGACACGCCCTTCGCGGTGACCGTCTACGCGGTCGTGGCGGTGCTGCCGGCCTGGCCGTTGCTGCGGCGGCTGCTCCCGGGGCGGCGTAGCGTGACGCCATGACCGACGACATCCGGCCCGCGACCCCCGCGGACGTCGCCGCCGTCACCGCCGTGACGGACGCGGCGTACCACCCCTACATCGGACGGATCGGCCTGCGGCCCGTGCCGATGGACGCCGACCACACCGCGGAGGTGGCCGCGGGACGGGTGTTCGTGACGGGGGACCCGGTGGTGGGACTCGTCGTCCTCGTCCCGCACCCGGACCATCTCCTCCTCGAGTCCGTCGCCGTCCACCCCGACGCCCGCGGGCTCGGGGTCGGCCGGCGGCTCCTCCGCTTCGTGGAGGCCCGCGCCCGGGAGCTGGGGCTGCCCGAGGTCAGACTCTTCACGAACGTCATGATGTGGGAGAACCAGGAGATCTACGCACGCTACGGGTACGAACTCGTGGAGCGGCGCCTCACCGGCCCCTACGACCGTCTGCACTACCGCAAGCGGGTGACCGGCGGCTGAGGACCGGCCGCACCGGGCGCGACCCCCCGCCCACCGGCGGACCCCGTTTCCCGTCGGGGTCCCGTTCCGCCGGGGCCCCGGCCCCGTGCCGTGCCGCCCCGTCTCCGGACCGCCGGGTCAGCTCTCGGGCCACCAGATCCGTCTTATGTCCTTGCGGACCTCGGGGCGCTCGGCGATCTGCTCGGCGTCCTCCCGGACCCGGCGGCTGCCCGTCTTCCTCACCGGCCTCCGTACGGTCTCCCTGCGCATCACGACCACCTCCAGGTGCGGGTCCGGGTTCCCCGTTCGCCCTTGTTGATGTAGACCCGCCCGGGGGGCCTTTCTCATCGCCGGCCGGTTGACGCAACCATGCCCCGGTGCGACGGCTCCCAACCTTCATCCCGCACCCCGCGTGTGCCCGCCACCGGAACCGGCGCAAGGGCGCGGTGTCGGTGGCGGATGCGACGATCGCGCCATGACCACCGATCACTGGTACGCGGGCGGCACGGACGGCCTGGACGGCATCGACTGGGACGCCGGGGCCGACACCTTCGACGACGAACCCGACCACGGGCTGCGCGACCCCGCCGTGCGCGCCGCCTGGGCGGAGCGGCTTGGCGCGTGGCTGCCGGGCTGGCCCGCGGACGTGCTCGACGCGGGCTGCGGCACCGGGAGTCTCGCGCTCCTCGCCGCGGAGTCCGGACACCGCGTCACCGCCGTCGACCGCTCGCCCCGCATGGTGGAGCTGGCCCGCCGCAAACTCTCCGGCACCGGTGCCGAGGTGCTGCTCGGCGACGCCGCACGGCCGCCGGTGGGAGAACGCGGTTCGACGTCGTCCTGGCCAGGCACGTGCTGTGGGCGCTGCCCGATCCGGAGGCGGTGCTGCGCCACTGGACGTCGCTGCTGCGTCCCGGCGGGCGGCTGGTGCTGGTGGAGGGCGTCTGGGGCGAGGCGGGGATACCGGCCGAGCGGCTGACGGCCGCCCTCGCCCCGCTCGCCGAACGCGTCCACACCGAACGGCTCTCGGACGATCCCCGGCTGTGGGGACGCGCCGTCGACGACGAGCGGTACGCCGTGGTGGCGGTTCCGGCGTCCGGGCGCCGGCACACCGAGATCGTCGACGTCCACCTGATCCTGCGCCGCGGCGACGAGGTCCTCCTGGCCCGCAGGGCGGGCACCGGATACGGCGACGGCCTGCTCAACGGCCCCTCCGGTCACGTCGAGGACGGCGAGGACGTCCGCGCGGCGATGATCCGCGAGGCCGAGGAGGAGATCGGCGTACGGCTGCGCCCGGAGGACCTGCGGGCCGTCCTCGTCATGCAGCACCGAGGCCCCTCCGGCGACCCGCGCACGGGCTGGTTCTTCGAGGCGGCGTACGGCGCCGGCGGCGAACCCGTCAACCGGGAGCCCGGCAAGTGCTCCGGGCTCGGCTGGTTCCCGCTCGACGCCCTGCCCGACGACATGGTCGCCTACTGCCGCGCCGGCCTGGAGGCCTACCGCGCCGGTGAGCACTTCGCCGTGCACTGGCACGAACCGGGCGACCCGATCGCCCACGACCCGGGGAGGGAGAGCCGGCTGCGCTACCTCTGACCGCCGAGCAGCACGCCCAGGCCGCCCTCACGCGCGATGAGTTCGAGCTCGTCGAGGGCGTCCATGGCGCGCAGCGCGGCCTCCGGGTCGCGCCCGGCGAGACCGCCGGCGGCGAACTCGTCCTCGTCGAGCCGCAGGATCGTGGCCCCGTCACCCGACACCCACAGATCGAGGTCCAGGTCCTCGACGCGCAGTTCACCGGTGCCGGTGGTCTCGGCGGGGCGGGTGACGTCGCAGTACCAGCCCTTGAGGTCGCCGCCGGCGGTGCGCACCTCCTTGACCGCGTACCAGCGGTCGCGCCAGTAGTACTCCGTGAAGACGTCGCCCGCCTCGAAGCGCACGAAGCCGAAGTCCCGGGAGCCCTCGCCCGCCCAGGGGGCGCGGACGGTGATGCGGGTGCCGTCGTCGGCGAGCAGTTCGGCCGGATAGCGGATCTTGACGCGGCCGGCCTTCAGCAGGACGACCTCAACCGAGCGTGCGGACATGACGTACCTCCGTGGCGCAGACCTCGTAACCGAACCACTTGTTGATGGCCAGCATGGGCCCGTTGCCCGCGTCGTTGCCGGTGAACGCCTCGGTGAAACCGGCCGCGCGGGCACGGTGCAGGGAGTGGTTCTTCGCCAGCTTGGCCAGGCCCCGGCCGCGGAACGCTCGGGCGGTGCCGGTCATCACCGTGCCGTAACGCGTGCCGCCGTCGGTACGGGCCGCGCTGAAAGCGGCCGGGCGGCCGTCGACCACGGCCACCGACGTCAGCTCGTGGCTGAGCAGCGGATGACCCCAGGTCCCGGTCAGCCAGTGCTCGTAGTCCGTGAGGTCCGCGTCGATGTCGCTCGGCTCGTCGGAGGTGGTCTCCGCGTCCAGCTCGAACAGCGGCCGCGGGTCGTCCGCGAAGTCCGAGCCGGTGCGCAGCTCCACCCCGGGGGGCGGCTCGGCCGGGGACGGCAGGGTGCCCTTCGCCAGGTCCAGGCGGAGGAAGTGCGCCGAGCGGCTGGGGCGGTAGCCGCGCCTCTCGGCGAAGGCCCGGTTCGCCGGCTCGTCGAACACCCATGAGTAGACACTGGTGGCGCCCAGCGCGGCCAGCCGCTCCTCGGCCGTCCGCACGATCAGCGAACCCGCTCCGCGGCGCAGCCGCCCGGGATGCACATACACGTTGGCGTAGCCGACGCCCGGCTCCGGGCTGTCGTGGGCGATGCCGAGCTGCGCCGTGCCGATGATCTCCCCGTCCTCCTCCGCGACCAGCGGACGGTAGTGGGCGTCGGGATGGGCGCGGGCGACGTCGAACAGCACGGATTCGGCCGTGGCGAGCATGAAGGGCACGGCGGCGCGCCGGACCCGGGCGAAGCCCTCGGCGTCCTCGCGTCGGAACTCACGGACGATCACAGTCATGTGCTCGCACGCTACGCGCCGCCCCGTGGCGTTCGCCTCTCAATTTCCGCCGGGCCGGTGGGGGACAATCTGCGGGTGACCCTGAAGATCGTCATCGACCAGAAGGCACCGGCCGCTCCCTATGAGCAACTGCGTGCGCAGATCGCCGACCGGGCGCGGTCCGGTGCCCTTCCCGTCGGCTACCGGCTGCCAACCGTCCGGGGCCTGGCCGAGGAACTGGGACTGGCCGCGAACACCGTGGCCAAGGCCTACCGGGCGCTGGAGTCCGACGGAGTCATCGAGACCCGCGGCCGCAACGGCACCTTCATCGCCGCGGCGGGGGACGCCGCGCAGCGGCGGGCGGCAGCGGCCGCCCAGGAGTACGCCGAGCAGGTACGGCGGCTCGGCCTGGACCGCCCCGAGGCGCAGGCGGTGGTCGAGGACGCCCTGCGCGCGGCGTACGCGGCCGGCTGACGGGCGCGTCGCGTCGCCCACGCCGCGACCGGAGCCGCGGGGCCGTTCCCGGGTCTCGGCGAACCGCCGGCGGACCGGGGAGACCGGAACCCGGTGGCTCTCGGCGCGGGCACAGCGCACCGCCGACGCGTGTGACCGAGCCGGGCCCGCCGCGGGCCCGGTTCGGGGAGCGGCCGCGCGGGTCGGCGGGTCGAGCGGCCTGACGGGAACGGGCCCGCCGACGGCCGGGCGGCCAGGACAGCGGATGGCGTCGGCATCGCGGCCGGTGCCGCGGGCGTTGCGGAAGGCGCCGAACGGCGCTCGCTTCCCGCTGCGGGCGTGGCGGCGTCGCGCCGGGCCCGCCGCGGGCCCGGCCCGGGGAGCGGCCGCGCGGGTCGGCGGGCCGAGCGGCCTGACGGGAACGGGCCCGCAGGGCAGCCCGGACGCTCGATGCGGAACGACAGCACCGGCGCGCCTGGCCGGAGAGCTGACAGCGGACAGCTCGCGCAGGCGGCGGGGACGGCCGCGGCGTCGCGGGCGCCGCAGGAGGCGCCGAACGGCGCTCGCTTCCGTGGGACGGGTGGCGGGCGCCGCCCGGCCGTGTGCGCGGAGGCGCCGCCGTCAGGCGGTGAGTGTCGGCCGGGCCCGCTGCGGGCGCGGCCGGGGAGCGGTCGCGGCGATGCGGCGAGCGCCGGCCGGTGGCCGTGGGGACCGGTTCGACGGCGTACGCGGGGGCGCCGCCCGGCGCCGAGGGGACTCAGAGGTACAGGCCGGCGTCCGCGCCCGAGTGCTGCCCCGGCACCGTCGGTGGCGTCGTACCGCGGCGCAGCGCGAACAGTTCGGCCAGGGTGGCCCCGTCACGGCCCACGCCCTCCTCGGTGCCCAGCCAGCCGACCGCCTCCGCCCTGGTCAGCGGGCCCACCTCGATCCGCGCCAGGCAGCGGCCCGGCCGCACCACGGCGGGGTGGAGCCGCTCCAGGTCCTCGTTGGTGGTGACCCCGACGAGGACGTTGCGACCCTGGCCGAGCAGACCGTCCGTGAGGTTCAGCAGCCGGGACAGCGCCTGGCCCGCCGTGTGCCTGGCCTCGCCGCGGATGAGTTCGTCGCAGTCCTCCAGCAGGAGCAGCCGCCAGCGGCCCCCGGCCGCCTCGTCCTCCCCGATGGCGATGTCCATCAGATAGCCGATGTCGTTGAACAGCCGCTCCGGGTCGAGCACGCAGTCCACCTGGCACCAGTCCCGCCAGGACCGGGCCAGGGTGCGCAGCGCCGAGGTCTTTCCGGTGCCCGGCGGGCCGTGCAGCAGGAGCAGCCTTCCGGCGATGTCGTCCGGGGTGAGCTTCATCAGCCGGTCCATCGCGTCGGTCACCGGCGCGGTGTAATTCGTACGCACCTCGGACCAGGTGCCCGCGGTGATCCGCCGGGTGGTGCGGCGCGGGCCACGGGTCGGGGAGCAGTACCAGAACCCCATCGTGACGTGCTCGGGCTGTGGTTCGGGTTCGTCGGCGGCGCCGTCCGTGGCCTGTTTCAGAACCCGCTCGGCAAGCTCCGCGTCCGTCGCGGTCACCGTGACGTCGGCGCCCCGGTTCCAGCGCGAGACCAGCAGCGTCCAGCCCTCGCCCTCCGCGAGCGTGGCGTTGCGGTCGTCGTCACGCGTGTGCCGCAGCACCGTGGCGCCCGGCGGGAGCAGTTTCGCCTCCGACCTCACCCGGTCGATGGTGGTGCTGCGCGAGAAGGGCTGCTGGCCCGTGGTGAAGCGGCCGAGGAACAGGGCGTCGATGACGTCCGACGGCGAGTCCCCGTCGTCGAGCAGAAGCCGCACGGGCAGGGACTCGTCCGGCCGGGAGGGTGCGGGTACGGCGGGCAGTGCGGGCGTGGCGGGCCGCGAGGGCTGTTCCGGCTGCGCAGACATGCCGCCATGATCCGTCACCGGGTGCCCCGGCGCACCGTCTTTTGTCACGCGCCGCGCTGCCGTGCGCCCCGCAGGGTCCTCCCGGCGAGCTGCCGGGACCTGCGGACCAGCGCGTATCCCTTCGTCAGCGCCCGGTCCCGGGCGAAGTTCCGGCCGATCGCGCGTCCCTCGACCAGCCGCTCGAACTCGTCCATGCCGGTGGAGCGCCGTACGGTGACCCGCTCCAGCGCGTACGGACCCTGGCGGCGGCGGGCCTGCGCGTTGCCGACCGCCAGCGCCTGGGCATAGCCCGCCGACCGGACGGCCTGGCGCACCCTACGGTCGGAATACCCGAACGGGTAGGCGAAGGACGCGGGTTCACGGCCCAGTTGCTCGGCGACGATCTCGCGGCAGCGGCCCACCTCGGAGCTCAGGTCCGCCGGGGCGAGCTGGTCCAGTTGCGGGTGGGTGTGACTGTGCCCGCCGATCTCCGTGCCGGTGGCGGCGAGTTCGCGCACCTGCTCCCAGTCGAGCATGGTGTCCAGGGCGCCGCCCGTCTCGTACGGGCCGCGCAGCCAGCCGGTGGTGACGAAGACGGTGGCGGGGAAGCCGTGCTTGGCGAGGACGGGCAGGGCATGGCGGTGCACGCCCTCGTAGCCGTCGTCGAAGGTGATCAGCACCGGTCTGCGTGGCAGCGTGCCGCCGCTGCGCCAGGCGGCGGCCAGATCCGTCGTGGTGAGGGGGGTGAAGCCGCGTTCGCCGAGCAGTTCCATCTGCCCGGCGAACGCGCCGGGGGAGACGGACAGCCCGTACGCGGCCTTCGCGGGTGCGTGCCCCACCGCGTGGTACATCAGGATCGGTACGGCCTGCGTGCTCATGGTGCTCATGCGGCCCCTTTCCGGTCGATTCTCTTGGCTCTCCGGCCGTCCGCGCTGTCCGACAAGCCCGTCGGCCCGGCCCGGGGCGGGCACCCAGCGCTTCTGGCACCGACGAGGGCCCTCGTCGCTCGTCGCTCGACGGCGGTTGCAGGACACCGCTGTGCCGCGCCCGTGAGTGACGGGCCGACCCTGCGGCGGCCTCGGGCTCCTCTCACCGCAGTGGTGGCGGCGCCCTGGTCACGTCCGCGGCTCCCGCCGGGCCGGAGGGCGTCCGGGGCGGAGCGGGCAGTGGCCCACCGATCGGATTCCGCGCGGGCTTGCGCCCACGGCCGGAACCGGGAACCGGCCGCGTCGCGCTCCCGGGATCGCCCCTCACCGCCGATGCCCGACGGGAGCGGCCACCCGTGCGGTGGGCGGAGGGGACGGGGGAGCCCGGCGGCGGCGCGCCGGGCGGTGCCGGTTTTGTCGCCGGGCGCGGCAGACGCCGCTCGTCATGAAGCGTCCGCCCCCGCGCCGGGGACCGCCGCGGGGGGAGCCGGGCGTGGCTCGCCGCCCCGGGGCCCGTTCGGGGCCGGGGGTACGGCCGGGACCGAGAAGCGGGCGTCCCCGCGCGAGCGGAGGGTGCCGAGCGCGTAGCCGCCCGCGGCGGCGGCCACCCCGGTCACGATGGCGGCCGCGCGGCCCGCGCCGCCGGGCCTGCCGAGCAGCGCGTCGCGCAGCCCGCGGGCGACCCCGGCCGGCAGGACCCTTGTGGTGTAGCGGCGTTCGGACTCCAGTCCCTTGTCCGCGCCGACGCTGCGGGCGACCAGGGCCTTGGAAAGCCCCTCGGCGTACGCACGGGTGCGGAAGTAGGCGAACCGTTCCCGGACGGCGGGCACCTTGTGGTGGATCACCGCGCGGTCGTCGATGAGCAGCACCGCGTCCGGCCGGGCCCGGCCGAGCCGGATGCACAGCTCGGTCTCCTCGCCGCCCAGCGGGCGTCTGTCGCCGTCGCGGCCGATGCCGGTGGCGAAGCCGCCCGCGATGTCGAAGGCCTCGCGCCGGAAGGAGGCGTTGCCGCCGAGTACGTTGCGCACCCGTACCCTCCCCCGCGGCAGGCCCCGGTACGTGCAGCCGACGACCCAGTCGAACTCCTCGGGGAACCAGTCGGGCCGGCGGCCGGAGGCCCAGACGGGCACGGTCCGGCCGCCGACCGCCATGACGCACGGGTCGGCGTACGCCTCGGCGAAGTGGCGCAGCCAGTCGCGTTCCGCGACGGCGTCGTCGTCGAGGAAGGCGACGACCGCGCCGCGGGCGGCGGCGATGCCGGTGTTGCGGCCGGCGGAGAGGCCGCGGGGGCCCGCGTTGGCGAGCACCCTGACCTCTCCCGGCGCGCCGGACTCCTTGTACTCCCTGGCCAGCCGGTCCAGGAGCGCCTGGTTGTGGTCGACGACCAGCAGCGTCTCCAGAGCCGGCAGGGACTGCGCCCGCACCGAGGAGACCGCCGCGAGGATGTCCTCCCAGCGGTCCTCGGTGTAGACGCAGATCACCACGGAGATGCCGGGCCCGGTCTCCGCAGTGCTCAAGACACCTCTCCCCGGCCCGTGCTCATGGTGAGTGCCGCGCGGCCGCGGAACCTGCCGGCGGGCGCCCGACGCTCGCTCAGGATCACCTTGAGCACCCGTATGCCGTCCCGGACGGCGCGCAGGTTGCTGGTGCCGTGGATGCGGACGTACTCGTGGCTGGGGATCTCCTGCACCCGCAGACCGGCCTTGACCACCCGGATGTTCATGAGCGTCTCCACCTCGAAGCCGGTGCAGTCGAGGGTGATCTTGTCGAGGCAGTGCCGCCAGAACGCGTTGTAGCCGTAGCAGAGGTCGGTGTAGCGGGCGCCGAACTTGCGGTTGACCACGGCGCACAGCACCCGGTTGCCCAGTTTGCGGATGGGGGTCATGTCGTCCGTGCCGCCGCCGTTGGCGAAGCGCGAGCCCTTGGCGAAGTCGGCGCCGGCCACCAGCGCGGAGACATAGGAGACGATCTCCGCGCCGTCCGCAGATCCGTCCGCGTCGACCATGACGATGATGTCGCCGGTGCAGGCGGCGAATCCGCTGATCAGGGCATCCCCTTTGCCTCTGCCCTGCTGCGGCACCACCTTCACGTCGGGCCACAGCTCGCGGGCCACATTCACCGTGTCGTCGGTGGAGTTGCCGTCGACCAGGACGACTTCGTGGATCCAGTCCGGCAGCGTCTTGAAGACGTAGGGCAGGTTCTCCGCCTCGTTCATGGCGGGAATCACGACGCTCACCGGTGGCGCGATGGCGAGATGTGAACTGACCGGACGGTATCGGGCAGGTATTCGCCCGACGATCGCCTCGGTTCCGGATTCGGTGGCCCCGGCGGATTCAGTGGTCTCCGCGGATGCGCGGACGTCCGGCACGTCCGACCGCAGGTAAGCACTCATGAGTCTGTGTCCCTCTCGTCCGGTGGACCGCCCGCCCCCGGGCAGCCCGGATGAGTTTCCGGTTCGAAAGGGGGGCTCTCACCCCACGACGACGACCCCTTGCGTCGTCAGCACAGGGCGAATTGGCTGGCTTGGTGGCCGCGCGGCTCGCGACTCGGCACGCTGGCTGGCTCTGACGACCGAGCACGGCACCCCCCTACCGCGCCCCGCCCGGAATCCATCGTTGATGCTCGCGCCCCCTCCCCAGGAGCCGCCTTGCCGATGGACCGCAGCGGGTTGATGTACGACGGTATTGATAATCGGGACTCTACGGCAAGAGCTGCGAAAAGGCCTCCCTTTACTGCATTTTGGTCAACTGGCGGATTATGTCCGCCTCTGCCGGGGCGTTCCGGAAGGCCTGGCCGGGTCCGTGCGGGGCCGGCCGCCTGCCGCCGATGATCCGCAAGATCCGCATGTGCGGCCACACCCCCGATTTGCCCCCCGACGTGCCGGATGCCCGGTTGCCGGGCTTCAATGTCGCGCAGGGCGCGGAGCGTCGTCAAGACCGCCCCTGTGGGTTGTGGAGAAGATGTGAAGCAGCCCCGGCGGGCCTGGAGGGCCTGCCGGGGCTGCCGTGGTGGGGGGAACCGTGTGCCTTGTAGCCCTTGCCTACTGGACGATCTGGAGGAGCTTGTTGGGCGAGCCGGTGCCCACGCTGGTCAGCGTGTTGGACGAGGCTCCGGCGACCAGGGCGCTCGAGACGGCGGCCGGGGTGGCGCTGGTGTGACCGGCCAGGTAGACGGCGGCCGCACCGGCGACGTGCGGCGTGGCCATCGAGGTGCCCGAGATGGTGTTGGTGCCCGAGTCACTGGTGTTCCAGGCCGCCGTGATCGACGAGCCCGGGGCGAAGATGTCCAGCGTGGAGCCGTAGTTGGAGTAGCTGGCCTTGGCGTCCGAGCTGGTGGTGGCGCCCACCGTGATGGCGGTGGAGACCCGCGCCGGGGAGTACGAGGAGGCGTTGGCCGCGGAGTTGCCCGCCGCGACCGCGTAGGTCACGCCGGAGGCTATGGAGTTGGCCACCGCGGTGTCCAGGGAGGTGCTGGCGCTGCCGCCGAGCGACATGTTGGCCACGGCCGGCTTGGTGGCGTTCTGGGTCACCCAGTTGATGCCGGCGATGACACCCGAGGTGGTGCCGGAGCCGTTGTTGTCCAGCACCCGGACCGCCACGATGCTCGCCTTCTTCGCCACGCCGTAGGTGGTGCCCGCGGCGGTGGAGGCGACGTGCGTGCCGTGGCCGTTGCCGTCCTGGGCGACGTTGTCGCCGTCCACGGCGTCGTAGCCGTTGCTCGCGCGGCCGCCGAAGTCGCTGTGGGAGATGCGTACTCCGGTGTCGATGACGTAGATCGTCACGCCGCTGCCCGCGGTGTCCGGGTAGGTGTACGTGCCGCTCAGCGGGGTGTCGGCCTGGTCTATGCGGTCCAGGCCCCAGGGGGCGCTGGACTGGGTCGCGTCCAGGTGCACCTTCTGGTCCTGCTCGACCGCGGCGACCGCCGGGTCGGCGGCGAGCTGCTTCGCCTCGGCCTCGGACAGCTTGGCGGTGTATCCGTTCAGCACGGTGCCGAACGTCTGCTTCACCGTGCCGCCGTACTCCTTGATCAGGCTCTTGCCCTTCTGGGACGAGGCCTTGAAGCCGGCGTCCTTCTTGAGCGTGACGATGTAGCTGCCCTTGACGGCGTCGGCCGAGTCCGCGTGCAGGATCTTTCCTGTGGCGGGGGCGGCCTGGGCGGGAAGGGCGGTGACCGTACCGAGCAGGGCGGTGGCGGCGGCGACCGAAACCGCTGCGGCGATACGGCTCTTGGCGGAACGCAGAACTGCCATTACGAGGGAGTCCTCCTCATAGGCGGCGCGCCCGGGGTACGGGCGCGCACTGTGGGGGGAGTGCGCGGGGTCGCGCACACAACCGGGAGCTTGCGTTCCGGCTCCCGGTTACTCAGAAGCGTGGTCCGAACTACGGGCGTGGACAAGGGCTTTGACGGCTTGTCATGTCAGTGACACAACTCTGTAATCGAATTCTCAGTGAATCCACAGGAATCCCGCCCGACAGACACTGTTCGACCCCGATCCATCCGCAGAACTCAGTAGTCGGTGCCCTCGTCCGCCGTCGGCGTTTCCGAGACCGGGGGCTCGCAGTTCACGGAGAAGGCCACCGCCGGCGAGTTCGCCGCCACCGGCTTCCTGACCTCGAGCCAGATCCGGTCGTTCAGCGTCCCTTCCCGCACATGGGTGCCCTCGGTGTGGTCGACCTGCGCGGACTTTCCGCCGCCCGAGGGGAGTTCGAGAGTCTTCCAGCCCGGGTCGGTGACCTGCCCGCTGTCGGTCACCCAGCGGTACTCGACCTGTGCGGGCACCCTGCCCACCGTGATCGTCCCCGTGAAGTGCGGTGCCTCTGCCTGCGGCGGCGGGCAGGCGCCCGAGTAGCTGTCGCGCACGGCGGTCACGTGGACCCGCACCGTCTGCGCCGGCGGCGTCTTGCCGGTGGTGGGCGTGGAGGCCGGACCCGTGCTTTCCTCCGGTGCCGTACTGCTCTCGGTGCCGTCGCCCGCGGTCCCGTCGTCGGTGGTCCCGCCGCCCCGCTCCTCGCCGCCGTCCTCGCCCCTGTCGTCACCGCCGTTCGAACCGCCCGACGCGGAACTGCCGCTCTTGGTGCCCGGATCGTCCCCGTCGTTCATCAGCGCCCAGGACAGGCCGCCCAGCGCCAGCAGCAGTGCCGCCACTCCCGCCACCAGCGCCCGGGCCGCCCGGCGCCGCCGGACCTCCTCGCGGTCCTCCGGCCTCGCCCGCCCCGGGCCGGGCGAGGCCGGCGCGGGCGTGGCGCCGCCGCTGCCCGGAGGCCCGAACCCCCGCGTGGCGGTGGGGGAACCGGCCGCCGCCGGCACGGGCGGCACCAGCGGTACGGCAGCCGTGGTGCCCGTACCCGTACCCGGACCGGGCGTGCCGCCCGACGCCGTGGTCCGCAGCAGCCGCTCGGCCTCGGCCGCGGTGATGCGCTCGGCGGGATCCTTGCGCAGCAGTGCCTCGATGACGGGGGCCAGCGGCCCGGCGCGCCGGGGCGGCGGCAACTCCTCGTCGACGACGGCACGGAGGGTGCTCAGCGGCGTGTCCTGCCGGAACGGCGAATGCCCCTCCACGGCCGCGTAGAGCAGCACACCCAGCGACCACAGGTCCGACTCGGGCCCCGGCTTGCGCCCCAGCGCGCGCTCCGGCGCGAGGAACTCGGGGGAGCCGATCACCTCGCCGGTCATGGTGAGGGCCGAACTGCCCTCGATCGTCGCGATGCCGAAGTCCGTCAGCACCACCCGGCCGTCGTTGGCGACCAGCACATTGCCGGGCTTGACATCGCGGTGCAGGACACCGGCGTCGTGCGCGGCGCGGAGCGCCGCCAGCACCTCGGCGCCCACACCGGCCGCGCGCCGCGGGTCCATCGGGCCCTCGGCGTCCAGCACGTCCGCGAGCGACAGCCCGGGCACCAGCTCCATCACGATCCAGGGGCGGCCGTCCTCCGTCGCCACGTCGTAGACCGTCACCACGTTGCGGTGCGCGACCCGGGCGGCGGCCCAGGCCTCGCGCTCCAGCCTGCTGTAGAGGCGCTGTTCCTCCCCGGTGCCCAGCATCGTCGCGGGGGCACGCACCTCCTTGACCGCCACCTCGCGGTTCAGCACCTGGTCGCGGGCGCGCCACACCACCCCCATCCCGCCCTGTCCGAGGGGGGAGAGGAGGCGGTAGCGCCCCGCAACCACCCGGTCCTGACCCGGCGTTCCGTTCACGGGCGAGCCCCCCAGTCGAAAGCGGTGGATGCGACATCACCGTCCAAACCTCTCCAAGTTAGCTCAGGTCAACGCGGTTGCGGCCCCTTTGAGCAGCAATCCGCATCCGAGAGCCAGCACGACGGCGGCCGTACCGAGGGGGGCGGCCCGGTGGGCGGCCGTGAAGATCCGGCCGCGCGGACGGCGGGCGAACCCGCGCCTGGTCGACTCGCGCAGCCGCACCACCGCGAAGCCGGCCGCGGTGAGGGTGAGGGCGAGTCCCACGCCGTATGCGATCACCAGCAGGAACCCGAACCACGCCTGGCCGAGGGCCGCCGCACCGACCAGCACGACGACCGCGGACGGGCTGGGGACCAGACCGCCGGCGAAGCCGAGCAGCACGACGCCGCGCAGGCCCGGACGGGTGGGGTGGTGGTGATGGTGATGGCCGTGCTCGTGGCTGTCGCCGTGCTCGTGGCTGTCACTGTGCCCGTGGTGGTGGTCGTGGACGTGGGCCTGCTCATGCTCATGTCCGTGTCCGTGTCCGTGTCCGTGTCCGTGACCGTGCGGGTCCGCTCCGTCCGGAGTGCGCTCGTGGCCGTGGTCGTCGTCCGCACCGCCATGGCCGTGGTGGTGGCCGTGCGCGTGGCCGCGGGTCCGCCAGGCCTTGCGGACCAGGAAGACTCCCGCGACGGCGACCAGGGCACCGCTCGCGATCCCCAGCCACGACACCACCGACGGCGCGGCCGCCGAGCCCGCCGCGATCAGCGCGCCGAGACCGAACACCCCGAGGGTGTGGGTGAGCGTGACCGAGGTGCCCAGCGCCAGGATCTCCCGTACCGAAGCGCGCCCGCCGGCCGACGCGGCCGCCGCCATCATCGTCTTGCCGTGCCCCGGCGCGAGCGCGTGCATGGCGCCCAGCCCGATCGAGACGGCCAGCGCCAGCGCCGCGAATCCCGGGGTCAGCTCGTGCCGGGCGACCAGCCCGGTCAGCGCCTGCGCCCACCGGTCGGCGCCCCGCGGCAGAACGGAGGACGCCGGCGGCGGCGCACTCTCCTCGCCACCCGCCTCGGCGAGCGCGGGACCGCCGTGCCGCGCGCCGAAGGACGCGGTGCGCCGGTCGGGCGGCGAGGAGAGCAGATCATCGGGGTACGAGGTCAGCCGTCGGGACACCGAGGCGCCCGGCACGCCGGAACCGCTGAGGGTCATCCGGTCCCCGCGCGCGGTGATCTCGCGCCAGCCGGGACCGGTCGCCGCGTCGCCGGGTGTGTACGAGATCCGCAGCGGCTTGCCGTCCCCGGGGAGTTCCGCCGTCAGCGAGCACGTCACGCGCAGCGTCTGGAGCCCCGCCTGACCGGGGAGGGCCACGGCCTCCGCCCTCCTGACGACCGGCGCCCTCGATGCTCCGCCGTCCGCCGCCGTGACCGCGGCGGAGGCCGGGCGGGGCGGGGGTCCGGCCGTCAGCCTGGCGCCGCGCGCAGCGGCCTCGCAGCGCTCCCGCGCCCACGTGCCGAGCTCCGAGCGGTCCAGCCTGTCGTCGCCGTCGCGGTCGATGCGGCGTTTGTGCTGGGCCGCCGGGATCTCCGCCAGGTCCTCGACGTGGTCGACGCGCAGCTCGCCGGGCGCCACGACCAGCCCGTCGTACTGATTGACGGTGAAGTTGCCCAGCGGGTGGGCCTGGGCGGCCCCGGCCGGCAGCAGGGCGAGGGCCGCTGAGGCCGCGAGCAGGCCCAGCGCGGTGATGGCGGTACCCGGTTTCACGACTCTCCCTCGGTGTCTTCGAGCAGCTTCCTCGCCTCGATCGCGCCCGTCGGCGAGAAGCCGCGGTTGAGGTCGAGGGCGGCGCGCAGATGGCGATGCGCCGGCCCCTCCTCGCCCAGGGCGGCCTCGATCGCGCCCCGGTGGTAGAGGAACTGGGCGCTGCGGTGGCCGGAGGCGGCGGCGCGTTCCGCGTAGCGGAGTGCCTCCCGGTCGCGGCCGTTGACGTGCAGGGCCCAGGCGAGTGCGTCCGCCGTGTGGATGCTCTGCCTGCGCTCCCATTCGGCGCGGGCGGACTCGAGCGCCTCGCCCCTGTCGCCGTGGTCGGCCTCGACGAGCGCGGTCTCCAGGTCCGTGGCCACGCCGTTGGCGCGGGCGAGCCGGGTCCAGGTGCCGATGAGTTCGTACTGCTCGGCGGCCTTGTCCCGCTTGCCGAGGGCCTCGTACAGCTCGCCGAGCGCGGCGAGTTGCCCGGGCAGCGGGTAGCGCGCCACGACCTCTTCGAGGTCGCGCAGCGCCGGCTCGTTCCTCCCCTGCGCGGCCAGTGTCCTGCCGCGGCCCTCCAGCGCCTGGATGTTCCCGGGCTCCGCGGCCAGTGACCGCTCGTAGTGGGCCAGCGCCTCGTCGTACCGGCCGCGGCTCCAGGCGAGCTGGCCCAGCGTGTTCGCCACGTACACCACGTCGGCGGAGCTCGCGGCGGACTTCAGGGCCTGTTCCAGCACCCTGCGCGCGCCCTTCGCGTCCCCGCGCAGCTCCAGCACATACGCGTACCGCGTGAAGACCGGGATGCCCGGGCGGCGGCTGTCCGCGAGCTCGGCGGCCTTCATGGCCTCGTCGTACCGGCCCAGTTCGACGAGTGCGTCCACCCTGCTGGCCAGCGCGCGCTCGCTGTACGGGTTCACGCGCAGCGCGCGGTCCGCGTACCGCAGCGCCTCGGTGAAGTCGTGCCGCGCGGCGGCGAGCGCCGCCCGCCCGGCGAGAGCGGAGTCGTTGCCGGCGGCCGGGCGCAGGGCCAGTGAGCGCCTCAGTGCCTTCTCGGCCTGCGGGTACCGCGTCGGGTCCCCGCTGACGCGTGCCTGCTCCACATAGGCCGCCCCCAGAGTGGCCCATCCGGAAGCGTCCTTCGGCTGTGCCCCGAGGTGGCTCTGCAGCGCCTCGACACCCTGCGTCAGGTTCCGGGCCGTCAGCCGCTCCAGCGGGACGTCGGCGGCCGGTGCCGTCACCACGGGTCCGGCCGGCCGGTCGTCCGTCACCGCCCCGACCGCGAGGGAGGCCCCCGTCATCGCCACCGCGAGCCCGAGGACGGCCACGATCCGCGCGGCCCGCCCGTGCGCGTCCGGAGCGGGCGCCGCGGCGGGCTGCGCGTCCGGACCGGGCCCCGCGGCGGGCGCTGTGGCGTGCTGCCCGGTGCCGTCGTGCGTGGCGTGGAGCGGGGGGAGGCCGGTGGCCCGGGCGAGGCCCGCGGCGCGGGCGACCTGTGCCAGGCCGAGCCGCCACACCGCGGGGGAGCGGCCGGTGGAGGGCTTCCGCGTGTCCGTGGGCCCACTGCCGAGCCGGGGCCCTGACCCGGACTCGGGACCGGAACCGGACTTGGGACCGGAACCGGGCCGGGGACCGGAAGCGGAATCCGGCCCGGACTCGGGGCCTGATTCGGATTCGGGGCCGGTCCGTGGCTCGGGCCGGACCTCGCGCTGGGGCTCGGGCATCAGTCCTGCCTCTCTCGTCGGGAGGGTCGCGCCGTGGGGCCCGGCCACGCGGTGGGGGTACGCGCGGCCGGGCCGTTCGGGTGGGGGG
>NZ_JAAAXQ010000117.1 GCF_009916105.1 Streptomyces sp. GC420
TCGCGTACGTCGCCGGGGGCGCCCTGCGGGTCGAGCACGGGGGCGGGCACGGGCAGTTCGACGGTCGTACCAGCCCTCAGCTCCGCCACGAACAGGCGCCCCGACAGGGCGAAGGCCGCCAGCTCGACGGCCCCGTCGACGGCGTACGCGACCACACCGGCGGAGCCCTCCCGGCTGCGCTCCCTGCGCGCGCGCTCCTGCGCCGACAACCGCTCCTGTGCGCCACCGAGCAGTACCGCCGGATCGGCGACGACCCGTTCCCCGCCCCCCAGGTCAAGTGCCCACAGCACATTGGCGCGATCGGTGCCCGACCGGGAACGCAGGAATACCACGCGCCCGCCGTCGGGCGAGACGGTGAAGGCACGGGGCGCGCCGAGAGTGAAGCGCTGGGTTCTGGCGTGCTGCCGGGGAAAGGAGAGTCGTCCGAGGGTCATGGACCGAGCGTAGGCGTGTGAGAGTGATCACGCCGTCCTGATCCGGCTGCTCATGCGCCCCTCGTGCTGCCGTGCACCGATACATGCGTAGCCGCGGAAAGTTATGATCTACAGCGCCCAGTGGGTATGAACTCTCTGGCACATGCGCGGCGCATGTACATGAAGGCCCGAACTGCTCAGATGTGGAGGTGAACCGCCGTGGCGCTCTCGATTTCGGCGGTGGTGCTGCTGGCGATCATCGTCTTCATCCTGATCAGGAAGTCAGGGCTGAACGCAGGTCACGCCGTGGTCTGCATGCTGCTGGGCTTCTACCTCGCCAGCTCCTCGATCGCGCCCACCATCAGCGAACTGACCACCAATGTCGCCGGCATGATCGGCGGCATCAAGTTCTGACGGCCCTTCGCGGGACGGCAGTCGGGTCTCACGCGGGGCCGGCCGTGGTTCTTCTCCGGAGCACCAGCACGGCCCTGTCATCCGTGGCGCTGCCCCGGGTGTGCTCCTCGAGTTCGCGGCGCAGCGTCGTCGTGACTTCGAGGGGGCGGACATCCCTCCAGGCGCCGACGCGCTCCTCCAGTGGATAGAAGGCGCCTTCGGGGTCGCGGGCCTCGGTCACGCCGTCCGTGCACAGCAGGAGCGTGGCCCCCTCGGGGAAGTCGAACCACTCGACGGTGCGCGGCTCCTGCGTAAGCGGGCCGAGTCCCAGCGGGACGCCCGGCTCCCGCCGCAGTACCGGCCCGGTGCGCCCGTCGTGCAGCAGATACGGCGGCACGTGGCCGCAGTTGACCGCCTGCGCCTCGGACCCCGGCCCGACCCCCAGCACGAGCGCGGTGACGAAGCGCTCGCGGTCCCCGACCTGCGCGGCGAACGAGTTGTGCCACAGCACCGCCTGCTCCAGACGGTCGACGATCGAGGTGAGCGTGGGTTCCGCGAGGGCGGACTCCCGGAAGGCGCTCAGCACCGCGTAGGCCGCGCCGATGGCGGCGAGCCCCTTGCCCTGGACGTCGCCGATGAAGACCCGGCTCCCGTAGGGCGAGTCCACGACCTCGTAGATGTCGCCGCCGACCCGGCTGTCCTCCTCCACCGGCTCGTACAGGCCGTGGACGACCAGCTGACCGGTCATCAGGGGAAAGGGGCGCAGGATCTGGCGCTGCAGGGCGGCCGCCGCGGAGCGCAGCCGGGCGATCTCGCGCTCCCGGTGGATGCGCTGCTCGGCCCGCAGGACGCTGATGCCGTTGAACAGGATCGCGAACACGATCACGGAAAGCGTGTCGCCGATCGAGTCCAGCGGACTGTAGACCAGCGAGCCCGCGACGACGAGGGTCACCCACACGGAGGCGGCCAGGGTCTGCCGGGCGCTCCCCCAGCCGGCGAGAAGCGCGGGAAGGACGACGAGGAAGGGGGACAGTCCCGGCACCCGCTCGATGACGATGCCGGTGACCGTCAGGGCGAGCGTGACTCCGGCCAGTCCCAGCAGCACGAAGCGCCAGGAGACCGAGACGGGCTGACCACCCCCGCCGCCGTGCCGGTTCGCGGCGGGGTCCGGTGCGGCGGGGTCAGGTCGGGCGGGGTCCTTCGAGTCGTGCACGTTTTCGCTCCCGTACTCCGCGCCGCCCCGGAGGCGGCCGGACCGGCATCGACCCCACGACTGTCTCGCATGCGTGCGTGATAAGCGACGACCCGAGGTGCGTCGGGCACCGGATTAGGCTGTCCCCATGACGGATCTTCCCGCCGCCGAGCCTGCTGCCGAGCCCGCCACGGGCCTGCCGGCCCGTCGTCTGCTGCTGGTGCACGCGCACCCCGACGACGAGTCGATCAACAATGGCGCGACCATGGCCAGGTACGCCGCCGAGGGCGCCCGGGTCACGCTGGTGACCTGCACGCTCGGTGAGGAGGGTGAGATCATCCCGCCCTCGCTCGCGCACCTCGCGGCGGACCGGGAGGACCGGCTCGGTCCGTATCGCGCGGGTGAACTCGCCGCCGCCATGAAGGAACTCGGAGTCGGCGACCACCGTTTCCTCGGCGGCGCGGGCCGGTTCCGCGACTCCGGGATGATGGGCGCCCCTCAGAACCGCCGCCCCGGTGCCTTCTGGAGCACCGGGACGGACGAGGCCGCGCCGTACCTGGTCGAGGTGATCCGGGAGACCCGGCCGCAGGTGATGGTGACGTACGACCCCCACGGCGGGTACGGACACCCCGACCACATCCAGGCCCACCGCGTCGCCATGCGCGCCGCCGAACTGGCCGCCGATCCCGCCCACCGGAGTGACCTCGGGGCTCCCTGGGCGGTGCGCAAGATCTACTGGAACTGCGTGCCCCGTTCCGTCGCGGAGGAGGCCTTCGCCCGGCTCCGCGGCGACGGTACGGGCTTCCCGGGCATCGCGGAACTCGAGGACGTACCGGGCGTCGTGGACGATGCGGACGTCACCGCGGAGATCGACGGTACTCGGTACGCGGCGGCCAAAACGGCCGCGATGCGTGCGCATGCGACACAGATCGCCGTGGACGGGCCGTTCTTCGCACTATCGAACGACCTTGCCCAACCCGTCTTCACCACCGAGTACTACCGTCTGGTCCAGGGTGAAGCAGGCGGCGCCCTCCGCGGCACGGACCGCGGTGGGGTTCCGGCCGGCTCGCGTGAGACCGACCTGTTCGCAGGGGTGACAGAGTGAAGACATTGGCCTACGGGCTCCTCGCCGTCCTCGGGGCGGCCGTCGGAGTCGCCGGGACACTGGTACAAGCGGCCTGGTTCCCGGGCGGGTTGGTGCTCGCGCTGCTCGCCCTCGCCGGGCTCGGTTACGGCGGTACGACGGCGACCGGGACCCGTGTCGGGGCGGCCGTCCCCGCGGGTGCCTGGCTGCTCGCCGTGATGGTGATGACGTCGTCCAGACCGGAGGGCGACTATCTGTTCGGCGCGGGACTGGGCTCGTACGCCTACCTGTTGGGCGGGATGATCGTGGCTGTGATGTGCGCCACGATGCCGCGGTTGCGGCAACCCGGCGCGCCTCCTGTCCGACTTGGCAGGTGAAGGACCTCTTGCCCCGGTACGGTGCCGCGGCCTGTGGCGACGCGGCGGCGCACGGTGTCCGGGCCGGATCGTGTCCCGGAGGGTGGGCTTCGTGAAGGTCTCGGGGCCGGGAGGTGCCGTGGCCAGTAAGGTGGGGCGGACCGCCGAGCGCCCCGGGCCGCCACGGCAGGGTGACACACCCCTCGCCTCCGGCCTGCGGGACCCGAACGAGGTCGAATCGGGCGGCGGAGCTGACTGGGAGAACCTGCTTTGAGTCGTGAAACTGACAGTTCGTCCGCCGGGCCGCAGGGGCGCGGCGGAGCCGCCGCGTACCCCTCGGGCACCCCGCCGTACGGCACCCGCCAGTATCCGTCGCTGCATCCCACGCCCACGCAGGACGACGACGGCACCGCCGGCGGCGCGGAGGGGAAGCGGGCGGAGAAGGGCGCCGGCGGTGGCGCTCAGGACGAGCCCAGGACCGAGACCACGCTGACCACGCGCATCCGGATCAACATCCCGGGCTCGCGGCCGATACCGCCCGTCGTGATGCGTACGCCGGTGAGCGACGCGGACAAGGCAACGATGGCCGCGGCGAAGGAAGGCCCGGCGGCGGGAGGGCAGGGCGGCGGCCAGAGCGCCGGCCGGAGCGGTGGCGGGGAGGCCGAGGCCCCGGCGCCCGAGGAACCGGCGGCGCAGGCGCCCGAGCCGGCCGGGGAGAAGGAGAAGACGAGCGACTGGTTCGCGCCGCGCAAGGCGCCGGCCACCGGTGGTGGCAGCAGCAAGACACAGACGACGGCGATGCCCTCCGTGGGCGGACTGCCCGTGAGGCCCAAGGCCACCGGCCCGGGAGCAGCAGGTCCGGGAGCAGCAGGTCCGGGAGGAGCGGCAGGCCCGGGAGGACCCGGCGCCGGCGCTCCCGGCCTCCCCGCGCGGCCCGGACAGCCCGGTGGGCAGCCCGGTGGCGCGGGAGCCTCCGCCGGACCCGTGGGAGCGCGCGGCCCGGCCGGGCCCGGTGACCCCGGCACCCGGATTCCGCGGCAGGGGCAGGGCCAGGCGCCGGCCCAGGGCGGCAGCGGCATGCCGATGGACGCGTCCGCCTTCCCGCACGACGGCCGGAACCCCGGCCCGCAGGCCGGCATGCCCCGCATCGGCGACGACGACACCGCCGTGCTCACTCCGCAGCCCGTGGTGCCGGGCGGCCGCCCGCCGGGCCCCGGCATGGGTGCAGGCGGACCGGGAGTGCCCGGTGGCCCCGGCGACCGCGTCTCCGGCGAGACCTTGGTCAGCGGCATCCCCGTGGTGCCGCCGGGCGGCGGAGTTCCGGGCGGAACGCAGTTCCCGCCGGCCGGCAGGCCGGCGCCGGGCGCCGAGCCCGCCTCCTCCTCCAGCGCCCCCCCGAAGAAGAAGGGCCGCTCCAAGGCCGTCCTCCTGGCGGCCGGGGTGATCGGCATAGCCGGTGTCGCCTACGGCGCCGGGCTGGTGCTCAACCACTCCGACGTCGCCAAGGGCACCACGGTGCTCGGTGTGGACATCGGCGGCTCCACCAAGGAGGTGGCGGCGCAGAAGCTCGACCGGGTTCTCGGCGGCCGTGCCATCGCGGCGCTCAAGCTGTCCGTCAACGGCAGGACCGTCGAACTCGACCCCCAGAAGGCCGGGCTCACCCTGGACACCACGGAGACCGTGCGCCGGGCCGCGGGCACCGACTACAACCCGGTGTCGGTGATCGGCTCGCTCTTCGGGCAGGCACGGGTGGTGCAGCCCGTCATGCCGGTCGACGAGGAGAAGCTGCGGGTCACCCTGGAGGAACTGACCGGCGGCTCGGGCTCGGTGACCGAGGGCACCATCAAGTTCGAGCCGGGCCGGGCCGTTCCGGTGTACGGCAGGGCGGGCAAGGCCGTCGACGCCGAGAAGGCGGCGGACCTGGTCACCGACGCGTACCGCACCATGGTCGAGACCGGCCGGCCCACCACGGTCCAGATGCCCGTCACGACCAAGGAGCCGGCCATCGGCAAGGCCGAGGTCGACCGGATGATGAAGGAGTTCGCCAAGCCCGCCATGTCCGGGCTGGTCAACATCCAGACGGACCCGGCGCACAGCATCCCCTTCGGCCCCGAGCTGTCGCTGCCGAAGATCCTGGGCGTCAAGGCCGTGGACGGCCGGCTCGAGGAGACGTACGACCTCAAGGCGCTCCAGGAGCTGTACGGGACGACCTTCGACGGCGTGCAGATCGAGAGCGCGACCGGGAAGCGGGCCGTGCTGCCGCAGGACGTCGCCGCGGCGCTGCGGAAGGCGCTGCGCGGCAGGACGGCAGCCGAGCGAACCGCCGTCATCGACACCACCCCGAACTGACCCGTACCCACCGGAGCCGAGCCCCCGCGCCCCACGGCCGGGGGCTCGCCCGTGGCCGCCGTCGTTGCGGCACTCGTCCCGGCGCAGGCACCGCCCGCCCGGCCGGTGGGCCGGCTGTGGTGCGGGCGGGCCGCCCCGCGAGAGCAGGGCCCGGGTGCCGGAACGCCGAGGCGCCCTCCGGCGGTCTCAGTTGAGCATCGCGCGGGCCGCGCGGGCCTGTTCCCGGACGCGAGGGGCCGTCGAGGGGTCCACCGCGGCGAGCAGCTCGGCGTACTCCTCGAGTTCCGCCGCGCCCTGGAGAAACGCGCCGCGCCGCACCAGCAGCACCGCGTGTTCGTAGCGCAGGCGGGCCGGGTGCGAGGGCAGCAGCAGCGCGAGTTCGACGGCCCACAGCTGTACGTCGCTGCGCTCCGGGCGGGCCGCCGCCCAGGCGCGGATGTTGCCCAGGATGCGCTGCACGATCGCGAGGGGCTCCGCCGGTGTCAGCGTCGACGGGTCGAGCGGGCTGCCCGTGGCCCCGACGACCAGGAGTTCGGCATCCGCGCGGGTGAGCAGCCGGCCGCCGTCGAAGGGGTCGGCCAGGACCAGCGAGGAGGGGTCGCCGAAGCCCACCACGAAGTGCCCGGGCAGGGCGACCCCCCACACCGGCGCGCCCGCCCTGCGGGCGACCTCCACCCACACCACGGACAGCAGGATCGGCAGCCCCCGGCGGCGCCGCAGCACGACGTGGAGCAGGGAGGAGTCCAGCCTGCGGTAGTCGGCGGGGAAGCCGCGGAAGCCGCAGCGCCCGCCGAGCACCTCCGCAAGGGCCGCCGCCCAGGCGGCCGGCCCGCCGGGGCGGAACGGCACCATCCCCGCCAGCCGGTCCAGCTCGATCTGGGCCGCGTCCATCCCGGCCTCGTCGAGCGCGGCATCGGCCTCCGCGCCGATCAGCAGGCACAGCAGCGAGAGGTCGGGCCGCTCGGAACGGGCCTCCTCGGCGAATCTGCGTCGCCGTTCGGCCGCCGGACCGGAGGATTGGGGATGCATACGAGCTTCGTACCCGTTCGGTGGGTCTTGTCAGTGAGTCTCGTCAGCGGCTTTCACCGGCGATGTCTTCGCGGGGTACACCGCCCGGGGCACGGAAGTGGTGGTAGCTGTGATGGGTGGTGAAGCCGAGCCGGTCGTAGAGGGCGCGGGCCGCCTCGTTGTCGGTCTCCACCTGGAGCCAGGCCGCCGAGGCCCCCTCGTCCAGCGCGCGCCCGGCGAGCGCCGCCATGACGGCGCTCGCCAGACCCCGCCTGCGGTGCTCGGGGCCCACCTCCACCGCCATGAATCCGGCCCAGCGGCCGTCGACGACACACCGCCCGACGGCCGCCGGAGTCCGCGACACGCCCGGGACCGTCGCGAACCACACCGAGGGGCCGCCTTCCAGGACGCGCCGGACGACCGGGTCGGGCCTGCCGACGCGCTGATAGCGCAGCAGCCAGTCCTCGTCGACGGTCCGGGACAGGACAACCCGGGAGGTGCCCGTGCCGAGGTCGGCGACCGGGGCGAGCGCGGCGATCCGCAGCTCGGCGGTGACCTCTCTGTCCCAGCCCCGGTCGGCGAGCTCCGCCGCCAGCCGCTCCTGCGTGCCCTCGGCGCCCGTGGAGACCTGCACGTACGGCGGAAGGCCCCGGTCCTCGTACCACCGCCGGACCCGCGCCAGCGCCTCGTCCAGCGGCATTCCCGGCTCGCCGAGGGGCAGTACGGAATTGGCGCGCCGGGTGAACCCCACCGGCCGTCCCGAGCCCCGGGCCACCGCCGCCCGAAGCGCCCACTCGCCGAGCCGCTCGTTCTCCACGGCCGGCCAGCCCCGCGAGGTCACCCGCGCGAGCTCGGCCGCGCTCGCCGAGGGGCCCCTGCGCCGCGCCGGGGCAGCGGGCACCACCTTGCCCGCCACCAGCCGGGATTCCGCGATCCGGACGGTCTCGCCGTCCCGTCGTGTGATACGCAGCACACCCGAGTCCCATGATGTGAGAACCCCGACCGTGTCGGTGAACTTCTCCGGCCCGTCACCGCTCTGCGTCAACCGTCTGACAGACACGCGTTTGCCCACGTCAGAGGGCGAAATGCGCACCTCGAGCCGTGCCCTGGCGGTGAATTCCACAGCTAGGTCCGCCCCTCCTGTTCGGATCATGCCCCGGAACGGAGATACTAGGTGCGGGCATCGACGCCGCGCTCCCGCGCGCCACGTGCGGCGGAGCCTTATCGGACAGGCCCGCCAGCGCCCTATCGAGGAGGAACGACAGCGTGACCTACGTCATCGCGCAGCCTTGTGTAGACGTCAAGGACAAGGCGTGCATCGAGGAGTGCCCGGTCGACTGCATCTACGAGGGCCAGCGGTCCTTGTACATCCACCCGGACGAATGCGTCGACTGCGGGGCCTGTGAGCCGGTCTGCCCGGTGGAAGCCATCTTCTACGAGGACGACACCCCGGAGGAGTGGAAGGACTACTACAAGGCGAACGTCGAGTTCTTCGACGAGCTCGGCTCGCCCGGTGGTGCTTCGAAGCTGGGTCTGATCGAGCGTGACCACCCCTTCATCGCCGCACTTCCGCCGCAGGCCTGATCCGACGACGGTCGTGCCGCCCCGGTCCCGTACGGCTTGCCCGCCGTGCGGGACCGCGGCGTTTCGCCCGTGAGGGCCCGTACGAGAAAGTTGATTCCCGTGTCTTCCGCGTCCTTCGAGTCCGCTGCGTCCTCCGCCGCTGCGGTGTCCTCCGTCTCCTCCCGGCTGCCCGTCTTCCCCTGGGACAGGCTGGAGCCGTACAAGGCGACGGCGGCGGCCCACCCGGACGGCATCGTCGACCTGTCCGTGGGCACGCCCGTCGACCCGGTGCCGGAGCTGATCAGGAAGGCCCTCGTGGCGGCTGCCGACAGCCCGGGCTATCCGACGGTGTGGGGCACGGCCGAGCTGCGGGACGCGATCACCGGCTGGACGGCCCGGCGGCTCGGCGCGCGGGGCGTCGAGCACCGCAATGTGCTGCCGGTCGTCGGCTCGAAGGAACTGGTGGCCTGGCTGCCGACGCAGCTGGGGCTGGGCGAGGGCGACGTGGTCGCGTACCCGCGGCTCGCCTACCCGACGTACGAGGTCGGGGCGCGGCTGTCCCGGGCCACCCCCGTCGCGTACGACGATCCGACCGGGCTGGACCCGGCGGGGCTGAGGCTGCTGTGGCTCAACTCGCCGTCCAACCCGACCGGCAGGGTCCTCGCCAAGGAGGAGCTGATCCGGATCGTGGCCTGGGCCCGCGAGCACGGCGTCCTCGTGTTCAGCGACGAGTGCTACCTGGAACTGGGCTGGGAGGCCGACCCGGTCTCCGTCCTGCACCCCGACGTGTGCGGCGGCTCGTTCGACGGTCTGGTCGCCGTCCACTCGCTGTCCAAGCGGTCCAACCTGGCCGGCTACCGTGCCGCGTTCCTCGCCGGTGACGCGGCCGTCCTCGGCGAGCTGCTGCAGATCCGCAAGCACGGCGGCATGATGACGCCGGCGCCCGTACAGGCCGCCACCGTCGCCGCCCTGGGGGACGACGCCCATGCGGCCGAGCAGCGGGCCCGGTACCAGGCCCGCCGCACCGCGCTGCGCGCGGCGCTGGAGAGCGCGGGCTTCCGCATCGAGCACAGCGAGGCCGGCCTCTACCTCTGGGCCACCCGCGACGAGCCCTGCTGGGACACGGTGGCGGCGCTGGCGGAGCGCGGCGTGCTCGTCGCCCCCGGGGACTTCTACGGCCCCGCCGGCGAGCGTTTCGTACGGGTCGCCTTCACCGCGACCGACGAACGGGTCGAGGCCGCGGTCAAGCGGCTGGCCTGAGCCGCGGGCGGTCCGAGCCGACGGCTCGGACCGCGGTCGGGCGGCCGGTCCGGGCCTCGGCGGGGCCCGGTGCCCACTCATCCGTACGTGAAGGGGGCCCGGGGAGTGCGACCAGTGCGCACTTCCCGGGCCCCCTTCGCGTGCCGCCGTAGCACCACACCACACCGGCCGGACGGCCGGACGGGTCAGCCCAGGGGCAGGCTCTGGACCGGGAGCGTGCCGCTGGGCACGCCCTGGGTGGGCAGACCGCCCAGCTTGCCGGCCGGCAGGCCGCCGCCGGTGACGGACCCGGCCGCCCCGCCCAGGACGCCGGTGGCCTTGCCCGTGGTCCCGCCGGTCGTCTTCTCCGCCACGGGGCCGGCCTTGTCGGTGGTCCTGTCGACGACCTTGCCACCCTGCTGCAGAGCCGTGCCGCCCGCGTCGCTCACGAGGCCGGCGGCCTGGTCGGCAGTGCCGTCGGCGGCGCCGCCGTCCGGTGCGTTCAGCCCGCCCAGACCGGGGGTCGCCGCCGGGAGGCCGGTGGCGGCGTTCGCGGAGCCGGCGGCCGCTCCGACCACACCGGCCGCTCCCGCTGCGGTGAGCAGCGCGGCACGGGCGATCCGACGAGTGAGGGGGAGGGACATGTTGCTCCTTCGACGCGAGAGAACGATCTCTTCATCTGCTATCGGCTGTTCTTCGTCCGGAGGGCGGACGCACTGACAACCGAGCGGAGCGGACGGGAGGTGCGGTGGGCCGAGGTAAAGAGTTGGTCACGCATCGTATTGTCCGTTGTGGATAAAAGCGGGCAAACGATGTGCGCCACGGCCGTCCCGCACCTGGCTGATGCCTCGTCACATCCCTTTGCGCCTGCGGCTTTCCCACTTCCGGCGAGCCGGTGGCCGCGGTGGCCGGGGGCGCCCGCGGCGGGACACGGGTCCGCTCCGGCACCAACCCCGCCGGGTGACCGTCCGTACTACTGCGCGGTGACGATGCGGACCGTGTCCGGAACGGCCGCGCCCTCCGCGGAGGAGTCGCCGTCATCGCCGTTCCCGTCCCCGGTGCTCGTCCAGCCGTCCCGCGAGTCGGCGACCCGCCACACCCGGCCCGCGTACGAGACCTCTTCCAGCCGCAGTTCCGAGGCGTGCGCCACGGCCCAGTGCGCCAGCTCCCAGCCGCGCCGCCGCGCCCGGTCGCCGTCACCGCTTCCGTCCGCGTCCCCGGACGAGCCCGCGGCCTCGCCAGAGCCCGCGGCCGCGACCCCGTCAGGCTCCGTGTCTCCGGCCGTGTCGCGGACCGTGGGGCGCACCGGCACCCGCACCACGCCCCCGCCGCTGCCGGCCGCGCCCGCGACGCTCTCTCCGGCCTCGCCGATCTTCGGCAGCACCTCGGCGCCGAACTCCTTGACGAGTCTGGCGCGCACCACCGCCGGGTCGCCGGCCTGTGTGGTCACCCGGGCCGTGCAGTTCAGGGTGCCCGGCGCACGCCCGGTCAGGGCCGCGGCCAGCAGCTCGGCGTCCGGCTCGTGCTTGGCGTACGCGTCCGGGAAACCGCTGCGCTGCACGCGCTGCGCGGCGACCGTCAGCGGCAGCCGGGTGTAGTCGGGGACCTTGGCGAGGTGGTCGTAGAACGCCCCCGCCGAGTAGACCGGGTCCATGATCTGCCGCGCGGTGCCCCATCCCTGGGAGGGGCGCTGCTGGAAGAGCCCCAGCGAGTCCCGGTCGCCGTGGGAGATGTTGCGCAGCGCGGATTCCTGCAGGGCGGTGGCCAGAGCGATGGCGACGGCGCGCTCGGGCATGCCGCGGCTGGAGCCGACGGCCTCGATCGTCGCCGCGTTGCCGGCCTGCTCGGGATCGAGCTCGAAGGCCGCCCCGTCTCCCTGCGCGGAGGTGACCGTGCACTTCGGGATGCCGGGGACACCGCTCTCGTACTGCGTCAGCAGATAGCCCGCGAGCACCAGGAGCGTGCCGAGGGCCACCGTGAGGCGGAGGAGGCGGCGGCGCCAGGAGGTGGTGGAGGGCTGATGCACGCCCAACACGGTACCGGGGCCGCGCAAGCCCCCTGAGTACCCTCGGAAGGACCCCCGAGGCGGCCGGGAGGCGCTCCCGGCCGCCTCCGCCCGGCAGGCCCGGGGAGTCCTCCGGAGGTGCCTCGGAGGCCGCACCGGGCGGCGGTAGGGTCGCGGGTATGGAGCATCCCGCACTCGACCTGTCCCTGGACGCAGCCACCCTCACCGCCCGGCTCGTCGACATCCCCTCGGTCAGCGGTGGGGAGAAGGTTCTCGCCGACGCCATCGAGACGGCCCTGCGCGGACTGCCGCACCTCACCGTCGACCGGTACGGCAACAACGTCGTGGCCCGTACCGGCCTGGGGCGCGCGGAGCGGGTCGTCCTCGCGGGACACATCGACACGGTTCCCATCGCGGACAACGTGCCGTCCCGGCTGGACGAGGACGGCATCCTGTGGGGCTGCGGCACCTGCGACATGAAGTCCGGGGTCGCCGTGCAGCTGCGGCTCGCCGCGACGGTGCCCGCGCCCAACCGCGATCTCACCTTCGTCTTCTACGACAACGAAGAGGTCGCCGCGCACCTCAACGGTCTCGGGCACGTGGCAGCCGCCCATCCCGACTGGCTGGAGGGCGACTTCGCCGTCCTCCTCGAACCCTCGGACGCCCAGGTCGAGGGCGGCTGCCAGGGCACCCTCAGGGTGCTGCTGCGCACCCGGGGCGAGCGCGCGCACTCCGCGCGCGGCTGGATGGGGTCCAACGCGATCCACGCCGCGGCCCCGATCCTCGCCCGCCTGGCCTCCTACGAGCCCCGCCGCGTGGTGATCGACGGCCTCGAGTACCGCGAGGGCCTCAACGCCGTGGGCATCGAGGGCGGCGTGGCCACCAACGTCATCCCCGACGAGTGCACCGTCACGGTCAACTTCCGTTACGCGCCGGACCGCGGGGAGGAGGAGGCGATCGCCCACGTCCGCGAGGTGTTCTCGGACTGCGGGGTGAGCGAGTTCGTCGTCGACGACCACTCCGGCGGAGCCCTGCCCGGGCTCTCCCACCCGGCCGCCGCCGCCTTCATGGAGGCCGTCGGCGGCGTGGCCCGGCCCAAGTTCGGCTGGACCGACGTCTCGCGCTTCAGCTCCCTCGGCGTCCCCGCCGTCAACTACGGCCCCGGCGCCCCGCTGCTCGCGCACAAGAGGGACGAAAGGGTCCTCGCCACCTTGATCAACCACTGCGAGGAACGCCTTCGCACCTGGCTGACCACCTGAATTCCCCTTCGCTCCACCGGCTGTAACACACGGCGACCTACGCTGAGCCGTGTACAAGCACACAGCGGAGGGAGCACACCATGGGGAACCCCCAGGGAGAGCGCCGGCCCGAGGAGCAGCGGCTCGGGCCGGTACTGCGTCGAAGGGGCCAGGTGCAGCACAGCACCACCGATCAGCGGCTGCTCGACTCCGTAGGGCCCACCGAGTGGGTCCACACCGATCCGTGGCGTGTGATGCGGATCCAGTCCGAGTTCGTGGAGGGCTTCGGCACGCTCGCCGAACTCCCGCGCGCCATCAGCGTCTTCGGCTCCGCCCGTACGACGAGGGACTCTGCGGAGTACGAGGCCGGCGTGCGGCTCGGACGGGGCCTGGCCGAGGCCGGGTTCGCGGTCATCACGGGCGGCGGCCCCGGTGCCATGGAGGCCGCCAACAGGGGCGCCTGCGAGGCCGGCGGCATCTCCGTGGGGCTCGGCATCGAGCTGCCCTTCGAGCAGGGCCTCAACCCGTACGTCGACATCGGCCTGAACTTCCGTTACTTCTTCGTCCGGAAGATGATGTTCGTGAAGTACGCGCGGGGCTTCGTGGTGCTCCCCGGCGGGCTCGGCACCCTGGACGAACTCTTCGAGGCCCTCACCCTGGTCCAGACCCAGAAGGTCACACGCTTCCCGATCGTGCTGTTCGGCACCAAGTACTGGCAGGGACTCGTCTCGTGGCTCGGCGACACCCTGATCGCCGAGGGCAAGGCCGCCGCGCACGACATGGAGCTCTTCCACATCACGGACGAGGTCGAGGAGGCGGTCGCCCTCGTCTCCGAGGAGACCGGCGTCTGAACGACGGCCGCAGGACCGGCTACGCCAGTCCCCGGCGGGCGACCGCCGGGGGCCGGTGACCGGCGATGGAGGAGACCATCTCCAGGACCTGCCGGGTCTCGGCCACCTCGTGGACGCGGTAGACCCGCGCGCCCAGCCACGCCGAGACCGCCGTCGTCGCCAGCGTCCCCAGCAGCCGGTCCCTGACCTGCCGGTCCAGCGTCTCGCCGACGAAGTCCTTGTTGGACAGGGAGACCAGCACCGGCCAGCCCGTGTCCACCATCTCGCCCAGCCGGCGCGTGGCCTCCAGCGAGTGACGGGTGTTCTTGCCGAAGTCGTGCCCGGGGTCGATGAGGATGCCGTCCCCGCGCACCCCGACCGCGAGGGCACGCTCGGCCAGGCCCAGGGTGACCCGCAGGACGTCCGCCATGACGTCGTCGTACGTCACCCGGTGCGGCCTCGTCCGGGGCTCGGAGCCCCCTGCGTGGGTGCACACCAGACCGGCTCCGTACCGCGCGGCGACCTCGGCCAGCTTCGGGTCGACCCCGCCCCAGGCGTCGTTCAGCAGATCCGCGCCGGCCTCGCAGACGGCCTCGCCGACCTCGTGCCGCCAGGTGTCCACACTGATCACCACGTCGGGGAAGCGCCTGCGCACCTCGGCGACGAATCCGACCGTGCGGCGCGCCTCCTCCTCGGCCGTCACCTCCTCGCCGGGACCGGCCTTGACCCCGCCGATGTCGATGATGGCGGCGCCCTCCGAGACCGCCTCCTCCACGCGGGCCAGCGCCGGCTCGTCGAGGAAGGTCGCGCCCCGGTCGTAGAAGGAGTCCGGGGTCCGGTTCACGATCGCCATGATCACCGGCTCATGGGCCTCGAACTCCCGTCGGCCCAGCCGCAGCTTCGGCATCCCGTGTTTCCTCCTCGCGTCGTCCGCCTGCGACCTTAACCGCTCGGTCGCCGGGCCCGCATGGCACGATCGTGGGCGAACAGCATCGTGCGCGCAGCCCCGGGGAGATCGACGTGTTCCTTTTCTTGCTCATCGCGCTGGTCGTGGTCGTCGCCGCGGTCACGCTCGCGGTGGTCGGCGGGGGTGAAGGCGGCCCTCTCGCCGAGACCTCCCCGGACCGGGTCGTCGACCCGCTGCCGGCGGCCCGCGCGGTCTCCCGCGAGGACGTGGAGTCGCTGCGGCTGCCCGTGGCCGTGCGCGGCTACCGGATGGCCGAGGTCGACGACGTGCTGAACCGCCTCGGCGCGGAGCTCGCCGAACGCGACGACAGGATCGCCCGGCTGGAGGCGGAGCTCGCCGGGGCAGGTCGGGCCGGGACCGCGCCCGCCACCCGGCCCGACCTGCTGAAGCCGTACGGCCCGGCGGAGCCCCGCGACGAGGAGCCGGGCCGATGAGCGCGGCGGGCGGCTCCCTGCCGGGTCCGGACGGCAGGCTGCGCTGCGGCTGGGGACTGTCCGCCGAGGACTACGTCGCCTACCACGACGAGGAGTGGGGCCGGCCGGTCCGCGGCGACGACGCGCTCTTCGAGCGGATGTGCCTGGAGGCCTTCCAGTCCGGGCTCTCCTGGATCACGATCCTGCGACGGAGGGAGGGCTTCCGCAGGGCGTTCGCCGGCTTCAGGATCGCGGAGGTCGCCGCCTACACCGACGAGGACACCGAGCGGCTGCTCGCCGACACCGGCATCATCCGCAATCGCGCCAAGATCGAGGCGACCGTGGCCAACGCCAGGACCGCCGCCGGACTGGCGCCCGGCGAGCTGGACGCCCTGATCTGGTCGTACGCCCCCGACCCCGCAGGGCGTCCCGTTCCTCTCACGCTCGCCGACGTCCCCGCCGTGACCCCGGAGTCCACGGCCCTGGCCAAGGCCCTCAAGAAGCGCGGTTTCCGCTTCGTCGGCCCCACCACGGCGTACGCCCTGATGCAGGCCTGCGGTCTGGTCGACGACCACCTGGCGGACTGCTTCGCGCGCGGCTCGGCGGTGGTTGCCTCCTGAGTCCCGGGCGGGGCCCGGGCACAGCGCTCAGCGGCCCAGGTACTCGGGCTTCTCCTTCCTCAGGAAGGCGTCCACCGCGATCCTGTGGTCCTCCGAGGCCCCTGCCAGGGTCTGGAGTTCGTCCTCCTTGTCCAGGGTCTCCGAGAGCGTGTGGGACGCGGCGAAGGCGAGCGAGGCCTTGATCGCGGCGTAGGCGGCGGTCGGGCCCCCGGCGAGCGCGCGTGCGGTCCGCCCGGCCTCCGCGGCCAGTTCGGCGGCGGGAACGAGCTTGTTGGCGATCCCCAGTTCGTACGCGTCCTGGGCGGACACATTGCGCGGGAAGAGCAGCAGGTCGGCGGCTCGGCTCGGCCCGATCACCCGGGGCAGCGTCCAGGAGACTCCCGAGTCTGCGGTCAGCGCGACCCCGGCGAAGGAGGTGTTGAACGCGGCGGTGTCGGCGACCACGCGGTAGTCGGCGGCGAGCGCCAGTCCGAAGCCCGCGCCGGCCGCGACGCCGTTGACCCCGGCGACCACGGGCTTGGGCATCTGGGTGATGGCCCGGACGATCGGGTTGTAGTGCTCGCGCACCGTGCTCATGACCTGGTCCGAGCCCTCGGCGAGCAGCCCGACGTGCTCCTTGAGGTCCTGCCCGACGCAGAAGGCCCGCCCGGTCGCGGTCAGCAGCACCGCCCGCACCGCCGAGTCGTCGGCGGCCAGCCGCAGCGCGTCGCGCAGGGCGACCTTGGTCTCGATGCTCAGCGCGTTCATGGCGTCGGGGCGGTTCAGGGTGACCGTCGCCAGTCCGTCGGTCACCTCGTAGAGCACGGTGTCTGCCATGTGGGTCGTCCCCTCGGTGTTCAGAAGTCGTCACCGGACAGCATGACGGAGATCATCGGGGACGCCAGGGGACGGCGCATGTGAGCTGCGTCAAAGAATCCGGGGCGGAGGAAATCCGCCCGGCATCGCCCGCGAAGGGCGAAGTATCGCAGCCACATCCCCGAATTGAGTGGTTTTGCGCGAGTGCGTTGCGCAAGGGATGCGGACCGATGTTGGTCATGAGGTGCCGCGATGCGGGATAATGGCCAAGAAGCAATGTGTTCGATGCCGGTGTCCGGCGCCTGCTATGGGGCCGTCGGCAGACGATGAGCTGGTTTCAGGAAGGGGAACGAGCATGGCGGCCATGAAGCCGCGGACGGGCGACGGCCCGCTCGAGGTGACCAAGGAGGGGCGGGGCATCGTCATGCGCGTTCCGCTCGAAGGCGGCGGTCGGCTTGTCGTCGAGCTGACTCCGCAAGAGGCTGAGGAACTGGGCGAAGCCCTGAAGAAGGTCGTCGTCTGAGCGCATAAGCGATCAATCGTTCCGCTGCCCCGGCGCTGGACGCGTACCCCCACGGGTACGCGTCCACCGCCGGGGCAGCGGCGTCGTGCGGGCACTGTGGTCATGGCGCGCGGTCTCCGAGTGCCCTTCGCGGGCCGCTCGCCTGCCCTTCACCGGCGTCCGCGGGGCGTGCGTGGAGCGTCCGCGGGCGTCCCGCGGGGCCGAGGCTCAGCCGCGCCTGACCGCGCAGAGGAGGCCGTCGCCCACCGGGAGCAGCGCGGGCAGCAGCTCCCGGCTCTCCCGGACCGCCCGCAGCAGCTCGCGCAGCCGCAGCACCTCGGCGGGCTGCGCCGCGGACTCGACGGTACGTCCGTCGGCGAACACACCCTCGAAGCAGACGACGCCCCCCGGCCGCAACAGGCGCAACGATTCGGCGAGGTAGTCCAGGCACTCCAGGCGGTCGCCGTCGCAGAAGACGAGGTCGTAACCGCCGTCCGCGAGCCGGGGCAGGACCTCGAGGGCGTGGCCGGGGATGAAGCGCGCGCGGTTGGCCGCGAAGCCGGCGTCGCGGAAGGCCTGCCGGGCCAGCTGCTGGAGCTCGGGATCGGGATCGACCGTGGTCAGCACGCCGTCCGGCCGCATGCCCTGGAGCAGGTGGATGCCGGAGACGCCGGTGCCCGTACCGATTTCGGCCACGGCCTTGGCGTCCGCCGTTGCCGCGAGCAGCCGCAGCGCGGCGCCGGTGCCGGGCGAGACGGAACGCAGTCCCGCCTCGCGGGCCCGGTCCCGTGCCCAGCGCAGCACATCGTCCTCGGCGACAAACGCGTCGGCGAACGCCCAGCTCGTCTGCCGGTTGCCCGTAATGGCCCTCTCCTGTCCCCGTAGTTGACGCACCCGTGACTGTATCCGTTGGCCCCGGGAACCCGCAGATGGGACCAGCCGTTGAGAGGGGAGGGAGGACAGCGGGGATCCGGCGGGGGAGCAGATGAATCAGGACAAGGTGTGCGCACCAAATGCGCGTAATTCTTCTTATCCGGAGCTAACGGGCGAGGTGGCTATGGTAGGGGCTCCACTGGACACCACCAGAGCCGACAGGGGAGGTGCGGCTGCGGCCGGTGACCGGGGAGTGCTGAGGCGCTTTCGCAGGTCAGCGGGCGAGCCGAAATCCGTGACCGACAACGCTGACCAGTCCCGCGCCGCCGACTCCGCGACCACCGCGACCTTCACCGCCACCGCGTCGTTCGCGGAAGACGCGTGGACCCCTCCGTCCTGGGAGGAGATCGTCAGCGCCCACAGCGCCCGGGTCTACCGCCTGGCCTACCGGCTCACGGGCAACCAGCACGACGCCGAGGACCTCACGCAGGAGGTCTTCGTCCGTGTCTTCCGCTCCCTGTCGACCTACACGCCGGGCACCTTCGAGGGCTGGCTGCACCGCATCACGACGAACCTGTTCCTCGACATGGTGCGCCGCCGCCAGCGGATCCGGTTCGACGCGCTCGGTGACGACGCGGCGGAGCGGCTGCCCAGCCGCGAGCCCTCCCCGCAGCAGGCCTTCCACGACACCCATTTCGACGCCGACGTGCAGCAGGCGCTGGACACCCTCGCGCCGGAGTTCCGCGCGGCCGTCGTCCTCTGCGACATCGAGGGCCTGTCGTACGAGGAGATCGCCGCGACGCTGGGTGTCAAGCTCGGGACGGTCCGCAGCCGGATCCACCGTGGGCGCTCCCACCTGCGCAAGGCCCTGCAGCACCGTTCGCCCGAGGCACGCGCGGAACAGCGCTCGCTCGCCGGGGTGAGTCAGGCGGCCGCGAGAGAGGACGGGTCGGCGTGAGCGCGTCCGGCAACCCGTCACCCGCGGAACAGCACCTGGGCGACCGACTGGCCGCGCTGGTGGACGGAGAGCTCGAGCACGACGCCCGCGAACGGGTCCTCGCACACCTGGCGACCTGCTGGCGCTGCAAGGCGGAGGCCGACGCACAGCGCCGACTGAAGAGCGTCTTCGCCCAGACCGCGCCCCCGCCGCCCTCCGAGGGGCTGCTCGCGCGCCTCCAGGGTCTTCCCGGGCTGCCCGGGGGTGATGGCGACCCCGGAAGAGGGGGCGGGGACAGACGCGGCTTCGGTGACGCCGTCTTCGGAATGACGCCCGAAGGGTTCGGTTACGTCCCGTCGGGACCAGCCGCCTCCGTGCTTCCCGGCGGTGACCGGGAGCACGGATTCCGGATCCATGACGTCGGTGCGGCGGAGCGGTCCGCCTCGCGCGGGCGGAGGTTCGCCTTCGCCGCGGCCGGCGCCGTCTCGCTCGCGGCGATCGCCCTCGGCGGTGCGCTGCCGCTCAACGCCGCCGTCGACTCCAACTCCCGCGGCGGCGAGAACCCCGGGTCCAAGGTGACCCCGCGCAGCTCTGTGGCCCCGCGGACCGGAGTGACGGGCGACCAGTCCCGTCGCCGCGGCAGTGGCCTCAGCAGTGTCTTCGCCGCGTCGGGCGACCTGCCGGACGCCGGGGCGACGACCACCACCGCCGCCGCGACCGCCCCGCCCCTGGGCGGCCTGTCGCACCCCTTCGCCACACCGATGCCGACCGGGCTGACCGGCGCGCCGCTGATCCTCACCGCGGTGGCCGAGGAGACCGGCCCCCGCCCCACGTCCGGTCAGCCCGCCCAGGGCCCGACCCGGCCGGCCGCATCCGCGACCCCGGACACTCCGGTCTCCTCCATGCGTTGACCCTCCGGGCCCTGCGCGGGCCCGGCCGGACCTGATTGAATCCCTGGGGCGCCACCCCCTCCGCGCCGCGGGCACACGGGGGGTGGAACGCGTGACGTCGAGGTGGCACGCTCTCGGGACAGCACCGTGAGCCGGCTGTGGGGAGAACATGGACGAGGTCAAGTCCACCGGACCGAAGCCGAAGTGGTGGAGCCGGCCGAGGCCGGCCGGCGGTCACCCCGCGCCGTCGGCGCCGCGGACCGAGCCCCAGCCGCACACCGCCGCGGTCCCCTCGCCCGGCGGCCCGCCGGCCACCGCGGCCGGGCACGCCCGCCCGGCGGCCACGGACGCCGGCGGATCCGGTGCCGCCGCCCCGGGAACGGCTCCTGCGGCCGCACCGGCGGCCCCGGACCGCGAGGAAGCGCTCCCGGCCCCGCGGCGGCCGGACGCCTCTTCGGACGTCCCTGCGTCCGCCGCGCACGGCGGCGCCGGCGGCCCCGGCACCGGTGAGGCCGCACCGGCTCCCCGGGCGGCGGCGGGCGCCGGCCCGTCGGGGCTCACCGAGCCGCGGGAGGTGACGCGTCCCGGGACGGCACCGGCACCGTCGCCCGGGGAAGGCGGACCCTCCGCACCTCAGGAGACCACGGAGACCACCGGCCCCGACCCCACGCGACCCCTGCAC
>NZ_JAAAXQ010000118.1 GCF_009916105.1 Streptomyces sp. GC420
GGCCCTGCCCGGCGGACTGTCCAACACCACGCACGGCGAAGGTGTCGTACGGGGCGTCGGATACGCCGTGGGCATCAAGAACGTCGGCTTCAGCGAGGGCTTCGACGACTACTCGACGGCGCGGGTCACGGCGGTGCGGGTCACGGCGGTGCGGGTGGTGCCGGCGGGGTGTGGGGTCTGCGGCTGGGCCTCGCCGACGTGCACGGCATCAGCGAGGCCGAGTCCGCCCGCATCGAGGCCGGGCAGCCCTACTCCTCACTGCTCGACTTCTGCCAGCGGGCCAGGCCCAGCCGCCCGGCGGCCGAACGGCTCGCCCAGGTCGGCGCGCTGGACGCGTTCGGCGCCAACCGCCGCGACCTGCTGCTGCACCTGGCCGAACTCCACCGCGTACAGAAGCGATCCGGGACCTACGGCTCCCAACTCCCCCTCGACGGCGGCCGGAGGACCGCGCCCGCCGGGCTGCCCGACCTCAGCGAGACGGAGCGGCTCAGTGCCGAACTCGGCGTCCTCGGCATGGACGCCTCCCGCCACCTGATGGCCGACCACCACGCCTTCCTCGAGGAACTCGGCGTGGTCCCGGCGCGG
Organism: Streptomyces sp. GC420; assembly: GCF_009916105.1. Classification (GTDB taxonomy): domain Bacteria; phylum Actinomycetota; class Actinomycetes; order Streptomycetales; family Streptomycetaceae; genus Streptomyces. Next base: position 586 of record NZ_JAAAXQ010000118.1, read on the forward strand.
CGGCTCAGGGAGGCGAGGCACGGGCGGACCGTGCTGGTCGCGGGAGCCAAGGCGGCCACTCAGACCCCGCCGATCCGCTCCGGGCGCCGGGTCATCTTCACCACCCTGGACGACGGTACGGGCCTGGTCGACCTCGCCTTCTTCGACGACTCGCACGAGGCCTGCGCGCACACCGTCTTCCACTCCTGGCTGCTGCTGGTGCGCGGGGTCGTGCAGCGGCGCGGGCCGCGCAGCCTGAGCGTGGTCGGCTCGGCCGCGTGGAACCTCGCCGAACTGGTGGAACTGCGCAGGGGGGAGGGCGGCCTGGACGCGGTCGCGGCGGCGCTCGCCGGGCAGCCGGGACCGGCGGCGGACGCCGGACCGGCGGCCGGGGAACGCCGGATCAGGATGTCCACCGGCTACGAGATGCACCCCTGGGCGGATCTGCGCCCCGCCGGCGAGGGTGCCGCGACCGGACGCAAACTGTGGCACTCGAGTCCGGGGAGCGCGGGATGAGCATTCTGCACGTACGGTTCCTGCTGCCGCCGGGGCACGAGGCGGTCCTGCCCGGGCTGCTCGCCCTGGCGGAGGACATCAGCCCCGTGGTCCAGGCCCTGCCGCCGGACGCCGCGCTCGTCGACGTGCGCGGCGCCGAGCGGTACTTCGGACTGGACGCGGAGGGGATCGCAAGGCTGCTGAGGGTACGGGCGCTCGGGCACTACGGCGTCGGCTGCACGATCGGCGTGGCGGGCAACCCGATGCTGGCCAGGATGGCGGGGAGGGAGGCCGCGCCCGGCACCACGCTGGTGGTGCCGGAGGAGCCGGCGGCCGCCGCGGAGTTCCTGGCGGACCGGCCGGCGGGCGCGCTGGACGGGGTCGGGCCCGCCACGGCCAGGACCCTGTGCCAGTACGGCCTGGACAGCGCCGGCCGGATCGCCGCCGCGCCGCTGTCCACCCTGCAGCGGATCGTGGGGGCCCGCGCGGGGCGCGAACTGCACGAACGGGCACGCGGAATGGACCGCACCCCGGTCGTCCCCGACGCCGCCGCGCGATCGATGGCCGCGGAACGCCGCTTCGACCGCGACGAACTGGACCCGGCCGGCCACCGGCGCGCGCTGCGGTCGATCACCGAGGAACTGGGTGCCGCGCTGCGTGGCGAACGCCAGGTGTGCCGCTCGCTGACACTGACCGTGCGGTACGCCGACCGGTCCTCGACCAGCCGCGGCCGGACCCTGCCCGAACCGACCGCCCACTCGCCCGCGCTCGCGGAACTCGCCTACCGGATCTACGACTCGCTCGGACTGCAACGGGCCCGGGTGCGCGGGGTCTCGGTGCGGGCGGAGGGCCTCGGGCCGGCCGAACGCGCCGCCCACCAGCTGTCGCTGGACCCGGCCGACGAGAAGGCCCGCCGCCTGGAGGCCGCCGCGGACCGCGCCAGGGCCCGCTTCGGCCCGGGCGCGGTCGTCCCGGGCTCACTGGCCGCCTGACGCCTGACGCCTGACGCCTGACGCCTGATGCCTGACGCCTGACCGCCGGGCAGCAGGCGCAGCGCCAGGCGGGAGTCCCGTCCCGCCGGACGCCCGTGGATGACCGCGTTCCGCCGGGAGATGAGCGGCGGAGCGCCCCCTGCTATTGTGCGCCGATGCCAGCGATCAAGCAGTTCCAAGTCACCTTCGACTGCGCGGAACCTGCGCGCCTCGCCGGTTTCTGGTGCGAGGTGCTGGGGTATGTCCTGCCGCCGATCCCGAAGGGGTTTGCCACTTGGGAGGACTACCATCGCTCGCTGCCGCCCGAGGACCGGGTCGTCTACTTCGCATGCAGTGACCCCTCGGGTGTGGGCCCGCGCCTGCTCTTCCAGCGCGTTCCCGAAGGGAAGATCGTCAAGAATCGGGTCCATCTCTGCGTGCGGGCCGGCACCGGACTCGTGGGTGAAGAGCGCCTTGCCACCCTGGAGGCCGAATGCGCACGACTGGTCGCGCTCGGTGCGGTACATGTACGAACGATGCTTGCCGATGACGACAACGAGTCGTGCATCGTGATGCAGGACATCGAGGGCAACGAGTTCTGTCTCGACTGATGACCTACGACAGCCATTCGGCGAGGGCAGTGTAGTCGGCGTCGACGAGACCCCGGCGTGGGTCGACGCGGTGGAGCAGGGCATGTCCTCGATAGTGTGCGGAGACCCAGGTTCGATCGTGTCCGTGATCTCGTCGTCGACAGAGACGAACGGGCGCCCTGCCGCCCGGTGGACGAGGGCGCGGGTCTTCCAGTGCAGCCCGTTCCGCTCGTCCTGCTCGTCGGTGCCGGAGGGCTCCGGCCAGATCATCACTTCCAGCCGGGGCAGGCCGAGCCGCGGGGCGATGGCCGCGCCGACGGCCGCGCGGCCCTATTTCCGTTTTCGGCTCCCCGAACCGTCGGCGGCGAACCCGTCTCGTCCTGCGGAGGTGCGCCGCCTGAGACAGCCTGGGGGCGGCGAGCATCGGTTCCGGCAGTGTCCGCGTCACAGCCCCATGCCTTCCACCCGGCCCGCCCGTCGGCGAAGCGAGCGTACGCAGCCGACTATCGGCCCGACCATGGCAGGTCAGCGCACTACAACATCTCGCCGGGGGCTGTGTGTCGAGCTCCTGGCGGATGTCCAGGTAGCAGTGCGGCCGGACACCGGGCTGTCCCGGATCCCGTGTCGTACGGTCTGATGTCGCGGTCGCCCACCGTCCGCAACGGATCTCACCGAACCCGGCGGTGCCGCCGGTACGGCCGAAAGAACTGAACCAATACCGGGAATCAGGCCGCGGTGAGCTCCTGCTCGCGGGCCGGCGATTTGACCTTGGGCTTCTTGTTCGGCAGCGAGAGCCGGAAGACCTTGTGCCACGCGGAGAACACCTGCTTGGGCAGCGGCCCGGTGACGTATTCCAGCTCGTACTTTTTGAACAACGCGCGCACCTTCACCGCGACCTCGGCGTACCGGTTGCTCGGCAGGTCCGGGAACAGGTGGTGCTCGATCTGGTGCGAGAGGTTGCCGGTCATGAAGTGCATGGCCTTGCTGCCGCTGATGTTCGCCGAGCCCATCATCTGGCGCAGGTACCACTGGCCGCGCGTCTCGCCCTTGATCGACCGGCGCTCGAAGACCTGTACGCCCTCGGGGAAGTGCCCGCACATGATCACCGAGTGGGACCAGATGTTGCGGACCAGGTTCGCGGTGAACGTGGCGGCGAGTGTGGTGAGGAACGACGGGCCTGACAGCAGCGGGTGGATCACGTAGTCCTTGAGCACCTGCTTGCGGATCTTGCGGCCCACGGCCTTCGCCCGCGCGCGGAACTCCGGGTTCTTGCGGCGGCGCTTGCGCAGGTTCTTGCCGAGCTCCAGGTCGTACGCTGCGATGCCGTACTCGAAGAAGCAGGCGTTGATGAAGTTCCACAGCGGCTGGCCGAGGTGGAACGGGTGCCACTTCTGGTCCTCGTCGACGCGCATGATGCCGTATCCGAGGTCGTTGTCCTTGCCGATCACGTTGGTGTAGGTGTGGTGCAGCTCGTTGTGCGAGTGCTTCCACTGCTCGGACGGCGAGGCGTGATCCCACTCCCAGGTGGTGGAGTGGATCTTCGGGTCCCGCATCCAGTCCCACTGGCCGTGCAGGACGTTGTGGCCGATCTCCATGTTCTCCATGATCTTTGCCACGGACAGGCCGGCGGTGCCGATCAGCCACGCGGGCGGGAAGATCGAGAACAGCAGCACGCCCCTGCTGACCAGCTCGAGCTTGCGCTGCGCCGAGATGACCTTACGGATGTACGCGGCGTCTTTCTCGCCGCGGCCGGCGATCACCTCGTCGCGGATCGCGTCCAGCTCGCGGCCAAGCTCCTCGATCTGCTCCGCGGTCAGGTGGGCGCTGGGGTCGATGGCGGTCAAGGTGCTCCTACCGTTCGATGTCGCAGGGGCCCGCCGCGGCGGACACGCAGGTCTGGATGAGGACGCCCGGCTCGGCCTCGGTGATCTTGCCGGTGCGCAGGTCGCGGACGGCGCCCGCCTTGAGCGGCGTGACGCAGCCGAAGCAGATGCCCATGCGGCACCCGGAGGGCATGAGCACGCCGGCCTTCTCGCCGACGTCCAGCAACGGCGTGGCGCCGTCCGCATCGACGGTCTTGCCGGTGGCGCTGAACGTGACCTCGCCGCCGTCACCGGCGACGACGATGCCGGGGCGGAAGCGTTCGGTGTGCAGGCGCTCTGGGACGCCGTGCCGGCTCCAGTGCTCCTCGGCGGCGTCGAGCAGGCCCGCGGGCCCGCAAGCCCAGGTCTCGCGCTCGGCCCAGTCGGGCACGAGTTCGTCGAGACGGGCGATGTCCAGCGTGCCGTCGGTGTCGGTGTGCACCTCGGTGAGCTGCAGCTTCTTGTCCGCGACCAGGTCGTGCAGTTCGTTGCGGAAGATCACGTCTTGCGGCTGTGGCGCGCAGTGGACCATGACGACGTCGTTGAACTCGGTGTCGCGCAGCATGCCCATCACGGGCGTGATGCCGCTGCCGGCCGTCAGGTAGAGCACCTTGGCGGGCTTGGCCTCTGGCAGCACGAAGTCACCGGTCGCCTGGTCGAGCTGGATCAGCGTGCCCGGTTTCGCCCTGCGGACCAGGTGGTTGCTGACCTTGCCGTCCGGGATTGCCTTCACGGTGATCGTGACGCGGCCGTCCCGGCGGTTTGTCGGTGAGGTGACCGAGTAGGCACGCCACAGGCGCACCCCGTCGACGTCGACGCCGATCCGCACGTACTGACCGGCCGTGTGGCCGCGCCAGCCCCGTCCCGGCCTGATCACGATGGTCGCGGCGTCACCCGTCTCGGGGTGCACGGCCTCGATGCGCCCACGCAGATCAGCACCCGCACGCAGCGGGCTGACCAGGTCGAGGTAGTCCGACGGCAGTAGCGGCGTCGTGACCATCTCCAGCAGTTTCCACGCCCTGCTGCGGAGGGCTGCACTCGTCATGACTCCAGCTTGCTGCGCCTCAAGGCGTAAAGTCCTGACCGCAGGACGTAAATCTGGTCGGCTGAATTGTTCGCAGGGAATAAAACGTGAGCCATGCAATCCGGAGGGCCAGCGAACTGGCCCTGGATGACACGACGGTCACCGCACTTCGGGCCGCGCTGAAGACCACCGCCGACGAGGTCGTCCAGGCGATCATCGACGAGGTCCCTTCCTACGCCAACGCCCTTTCGGGCCGCATGGGCGACACCATCCGCCGAGCCGTCCGCACCGCCCTGGGGCACTACCTGGACCTCGCGAGCGGGAACGCCACAGGCGGCGACGCCGGGCACGCAGCCTACGAGTTGGGCCGCGGCGAGGTGCGCGACGGCCGTTCGATGGACGCCCTGCTCAGCGCCTACCGCGTCGGCGCCCGCGTGGCCTGGCGATGCCTGGCAGCGGGTGCCGTACCCGCAGGTCTGCCCGCCGCCGAGGTCGCCAAGTTCGCCGAGCTGACCTTCGCCTACATCGACGAGCTCTCCGCCGCGAGCGCCGCGGGCCACGCCGACGAACTGGCCGCCCGGGGCAGGGCCCACGAGCGCCACCTGGAACACCTGGCCCGCGACCTCCTCGCCGACGCGAGCCCGGACGTGCTGCTGGCCTCTGTTCAACGGGCCGGGTGGCAGCCTCCGGTTTCGCTGACCGCGGTCCTGCTGCCCGCCGCCCAGGCCCGGCCTGCCTGTCGCGCGCTCGACCCGAGCACCCTCGTCCTCGACGATCTGCCGGATGCCACCGGTGTGCTGCTCGTCCCCGATGCCGACCGATCACATCTCTTGCGGCAGCTGACCGACCGCACCGCCGTGGTCGGCCCGGCCCGGCCATGGACTCGTGCGTCCGCCTCGTACGCACGAGCCGTACGCGCGCGCTCCCTCTCCTCTGATATTCGCGACACCGAGGACCACCTGCCTGAGCTGGTGCTGAGCGCCGACGTGGACGCGTTCGCAGACCTGCGTGCCCGAGCCCTCGCACCGTTGCGGACCTTGCCTGTCGCGACTGCACGGCGGCTGGAGGAAACGTTGCGGGCGTGGCTGCTGCACCAGGGCAGGCGGGACGAGGCGGCGGCGGCGTTGTTCGTCCATCCCCAGACAGTCCGGTACCGGATGTCGCAGCTGCGGGAGCTGTTTCCGGATCTCGCATCGCCACACCGGGTCCTTGAACTGACCCTGGCGGTCGGTCTTCCGACCAGCTGACGCGTTTCGACCGTCCACGACCGCGTGCGCGAGCGGTCCAGGAAGCGTGCCTCGTTCTCAGTGCCATCAGCTGGCTCATGCGCGGGAAGGCCTGGCGGGGAGGGAGGCCGCGCCCGGCACCACGCTGGTGGTGCCGGAGGAGGTCCGCCTCTTCCGCGAGCGGGCCGGCCTCACTCAGCAGGCCCTGGCGGACCGGCCGGCGGGCGCGCTGGACGGGGTCGGGCCCGCCACGGCCAGGACCCTGTGCCAGTACGGCCTGGGTTGGAGTGTTCCCGGATGCGGAATGTGGAACTTCAGGTGATGCCGACCCAGCGGGCAGCGCACAGCGGCCTGAGCGGCCCCATGGTCCTTCTGGAAACAGTCGAGCGTCGCCAGTTCGTGTCCATCGAATCCCAGGGGATCGTCAATGTCCGGTCCCGCCGTGACGAGGTCAGCGAGTTCTGGCTGCAGCATGGAATGCTGCGGTCACAGGCCCTCAATGCCGAGGAGTCTGCCCCTCTCATCGAGAGCTTGGCAGGGGAGAGATGAGCACTGAGCAGAACAACAGCCCTTCTCGCGAGCTGACTTGGTTCAAGAGCAGCTACAGCGGCCCGAACGGCGGCGACTGCGTCGAGGTGGCCGCCGCGCCCCGCGCCGTGCACGTCCGTGACTCGAAGGACCTTGCGGGCACGGCGCCGGCCTTCTCCCGCGAGCAGTGGGCCGCGTTCACCGCCTACGCGCGTGAGACGCCGGTCTCTTAGTGCTGTAACCGCACAGGCTCGCCGGGTCGGTGGCCGTGGCGGTCGGACGTGCACTGACGGCCCGATCCGGCGAACCTGTGCGATCGCAGCACCAGGCCTGTGTGAAGTTGTGTTCAACTCCTGGGCTTTCGTCCCCGCCCGGCGGTGGGATCCGTTAGAACGCTGAGCGTGACTCGCGGCCGGTGCGGCGTGCATTATCGGTGTGTGCACCGGTAGTGCGGACACCGGCGAAGGTGTGTGCACTCGGCCGCGGCACTGTGCCAGGTCTGCACGCACCGGCCGACGGAGGGTCGTCATGAGTGAGTCCGAGCTGAAGCGGGCCCTGCACCCCTATCTGCGTAAGGAGACACTGAAGGTGGCCCTGTCCGGGTACCTCGGTGCTGGTTTCCGGCGTGCCGTCCTCGGGGTGACCGACCGCCGGGTGCTCCTGGTCAAGAGCGCCTATTGGTCGGTCCGTGACAAAGGGCTCCTGTGGGCGGATCCGCTCGACGAAGTGGCACTGGGCGGCAGGCCAAATGAGTTCCACGTGAACGGCATCTACACCGGCAACACGTACGTTCGCATACGTCGCGCGGACGGCAGCACGTTCCGTTTGAATCCCCGTACGAACTTCATTGGCGGGAGTGACGGCACCCGGCGCAGCGTGGAGACCCTGTACTCATCGGTCAAGGGCCGCTTCTGATCGCATCTGTCCCGCCGTTTCCTCATGTCTGTGCGCGCCGCGCCGGCAGGGCGCACGCCGGGACTTGTCACGACCCTGTAGGGCCTGTGCCTGGTTAAGATCAACGAGTTTCCGTGCTCGCCCGCAGCCTGGCTGACGAGCACATGGCGTGGGTCGGCGACGATCAGCGGGAACTGGTCGGCCTGATCCCCAGGTTCGGCTGAGACGCATCACGCCAGGAGGGCGCGCCAGTGGGCGGCCGACTCCACTCCGTCCAGGCTGACCTCTTCAGCGGCGTCTTCCCTGGCCGGCGCCGCTGCCCACGGGCGGACCCAGGGCGCTCCGCGCCCCGGCGCACCGCCGGGGAGGCCCCTTCCAGCGCCGACAGGGCCTGACAAGAGCCGTTTTGTCGCAGGCCGGAGGCGTTTCACTCGCCTTCCCGTCACCTGCCGGGCAGTCCACTGCGCGCAAGTGCGACGTTAAGGACCGCTTTAGCACGCGGGTGCACTGTCGGGGCGGCCTGCAGCGCTTCCGTGCGATGGGTCATCGCACTGTCCAACAGTGTGTGCGGTGGCAGGGAGACATACATGACAGCAGTCAAGCGCACGGCCGCCGAGCAGCCGCCCGTGGAGCGACTGCGCACGCTGCCCGCCGAGGGACGTCCGATGAAGGAGCCCCAAGCGGCTGCCGCGCCGCCGGCCGGGCCGACCGCGGGTGAGGCCTCCGTCCACGCGCCTGCGCCGCTCGCCGTGCCCGACCGCCCTCACCCCACCACCAACCTGGAGACCCAAGGGTGATCACCGAAGACGGCTCCGTCCGCCTCGCCGACGACGAACCGCCTCTGCCGCACGGCGGCGACGCCCGAGGCTCCGAGCCCGGAGGCCCGGACGAGTTCTTCCTGCCGCCGCTGCCGCGCCTGCTCCCCGTCGGCTACCACCCCGACGCCGCCCGGATCGAGATCGCCTCGAACGGCTGGCTCCGCCGGATGCTGGGATCGTGCTTCGACTCCGAGGAGTCGCTCCTGGTGTTCCTGCGCCAGCGCAACGGGATCTACGGGCCGCTGACCGTCCCGTACGCCGCCGCGGCAAGGGCGCAGGACATCGCCGACTGGTACCAGTTCGTCACGGTCATCGACAGCTTCGTCTCCGACGAGTCGGCGCTGGGCGCCGACCACGTCGCCGCCGGTGAGGCCTTCGCCGCCGTGATGGCCGACATCCGAGGCGGCGAGGGCGGCGGAGCCGCCGCGACGGCGTACGGCCGTGCCGCACGGGACCTCTGGCGGCGGATCGCGAGGGGGATGAGCGAGGTGCAGGTCGAGCGGCTGGTGTCCAGCCTGGAGGCCTTCCTGCGCGGCTGCACGGCGGAGATCCGCTGCAAGCTCGCCCGCCGGGTGCCGGACTTCGAAGCCTGCATGCAGGTGCGGGTCGACAGCTTCGGGTGCGAGTTCCTCCAGCTGCTCACCGAGTACGCGGCCGAGGTCGACATGAGCACGGCCGCAGCCGAAGGGGTGTTCGACGAGGTCCACCACCACGGCATGCGGCAGCTGATCATCGTCAACGACCTGCTCTCGTGGCGCAAGGAGTACGCCCAACAGGACACCATGACGACGGTCCGCGTGCTGTGTGAGGACGTGGGTCTGCCGCTGCAGGAGGCCGTCGACCGGCTCTGCGCCCTCGTCGAGCGTCACGAACGGGCCTACATCGCCGCCCGCGACAGTCTGCTGTCGGGTCCGCACGGGCAGTCCCCGGACGTCCGGGCCTACCTCTCCGGTCTGGACCACCTGATCGGCGGCAGCCAGGAGTTCGAGTACCTGACACCGCGCTACTTCGGCGACGGCGCGGTGTGGGACGGCTCGACGTCCGGTTGGCTCAGCCTCACCGCTCCGGTGGCCCGCTTCCGCGACGCACCCGCCACCGCCTGAACGACCAGCCCTGCCCGTCCGCTGACAGGAAGACCGCCATGACCACGATCTCGGCTCCGCCGCCCCGCACGACACGCTACGCAGTCGCGCCCGGCGCGCTGCCCCTGCTCGGCCATGCCGTGCCCCTGGCCCGCAGGCCGCAGCAGTTCCTCACGGAGCTGCCGAAGTACGGCGACCTGGTCGAGGTCCGCCTGGGGCGCCGCCCCGCCGTCATGGTGTGCCACCCCGAGCTGATCAGACGCGTCCTGCTCGAGCCGCGCACCTTCGACAAGGGCGGTCCGCTGTTCGACAAGGCCGAGGAGCTCGTCGGCAGCGGACTGTTCGCGGCGACGTGGGAGCCGCACCGGCGGCAGCGCCGGATGATGCAGCCGGGATTCCACCGGGCGCGGATGCCGGGGTACGCGGCGGTCATGCAGGAGGAGATCGCAGCGCTGCTCGACGGCTGGACGGACGGCCGGGAGTGCGACATACGCCACGAGATGCACACGGTGACGCTGCGCATCGCGGCCCGCACGATGTTCACCAACCCGGTGAGCAGCCACGCCGCCGCCGAGGTGCAGGAGTGCATGCCGATCATCAACCGCGGCGTCTACAAGCGGATGGTCGCGCCGACGGCGCTGCTCGAGAAGCTGCCCACCCGGGAGAACCGCGAGTTCGCGCTGGCACACGAGCGGATGCGGCAGGTCGTCGACGAAACCATCGGGCAGTACCGCAGTGCGGGCATCGACCACGGCGACCTGATGTCCATCCTGATCGGCACGGTGGACGAGGAGTCCGGGCAGGGGCTGTCCGAGGAGGAGATCCACAAGCAGGTCATGACCCTGCTGGCCGGCGGCATGGAGACGACGGCGAACGCGATCTGCTCGACCCTCCACCTGATCAGCGAGCACCCGGAGGTCGAGCGGCGGCTCAACGAGGAGCTCGACGAGGTGCTGGCCGGCCGGCCGGCGACCTTCGAGGACATCCCCCGCCTCGACTACCTCTACCGGGTGCTGTACGAGACCCTGCGCATCCGGCCGCCGGTATGGCTGCTGACCCGGATGACCACCAGCGACACCGAACTGGGCGGCCACCCCATACCCCGGGACACCATCGTGCTGCTCAGCCCGTACCTGCTGCACCACAACCCGGAGCTGTTCGCGGAGCCGGAGACCTTCGACCCCGACCGGTGGCTCCCGGAGCGCGTCGACGACATCACGGAGGCTGCGATGCAGCCCTTCATCATGGGCAACCGCAAGTGCATCGGGGACAAGTTCGCGCTCACCGAGGCGATACTCGTGATCGCGACGATCCTCGCGCGCTGGTCGCTGCAGATGATCCCGGGGGCCAAGCGCGAGCCGCTGCCCGAGGCGACGCTCGGCCCCGGACCGCTCCCGATGAGGCTCAGCCGCCGGGCAGCGGCGGGCGGCGCCGCAGCCCCGACGGCCGAGCGGGCGACCGGGTGCCCCAACCAGGGAGGGCAGCCGTGACCGGCGCCCGGCCGGCGCCCGCCGACGCGCCGCACGGGCTGCCGCTGATCGGCCACGCGGCGCAGCTGTGGCGGCGCCCGCTGCCCTTCCTGCGCGAGCTGGCCGGACACGGCGACCTGGTGACGCTGCGCCTCGGCCCGCACCGCGCCTACCTGGCGTGCGGCACCGAGGCCGTCCTGAAGGTCCTGCACGACCCGCGGACGTTCGACAAGGGCGGCCCGCTCTTCGAGAAGGCCCGCCTGCTCGTCGGCGACGGCCTCGTCAGCTCGGACTTCACCACCCACCGCAGGCAGCGGCTGCTGATGCAGCCGGCCTTCGCCACCTCCCGGCTGCCCGGCTACACCCGGCTGATGGCCGAGCAGGTCGACGCGGCGCTCGCCGGGTGGCAGCAGGGCCGGACCCTGGACGTGGGCCGCGAGATGCACACGCTGACGCTGCGGGTCGCGGCCCGCACCATGTTCGGTGCGCAGCTCGGCGAGCAGGCCGTCGCCGAGGTCGTCGAGTGCATGCCCGCCATCATGCGGGGCGTCTACCAGCGCATGCTCGTCCCGGCTGACTGGGTGCACCGCCTGCCGCTGCCCGTGAACCGCCGCTTCGAGGACGCCCGCGCCACAATGCACCGCATCATCCGCGACACCGTCGACTCCTACCGGCGCGCCGGCAGGGACCACGGCGACGTGCTGTCGATCCTGGTGAGCTCGCGGGACGAGCACGGCGCCTCGCTCGGCGACGAGGAGATCCACGACCAGGTGATGACGCTGCTGATCGGCGCGACCGAGCCGCCGGGCGACGCGCTGACGTGGGTATTCCACCTGCTCGCCCAGGACCCGGAGGCCGAACGCGCCCTGCACGCCGAGATCGACGACGTCGTGCGCGGGGGATCGGCCGGCTCGATCGGGACGGCCGACCTGCCCCGCCTGGAGCACACTCAGCGCGTCGTGCTGGAGGCGCTGCGGCTCTACCCGCCCGCATGGCTGCTCAGCCGTACGACCACCAGGGACACCGAGCTCGTGGGACACCCGGTGCCGAAGGGCGCCACGGTGCTGTTCAGCCCGTACCAGCTCCACCACGACCCGGACGTGTTCCCCGATCCGCTGCGCTTCGACCCCGGCCGGTGGCGCTCCGCCCCGGCGGCCGCACGTGCCGCGCTGCTGCCGTTCGGCGCGGGCAACCGCAAGTGCATCGGCGACGAGGTGGCGCTGACGGAACTCGCCGTCGTGGTCGCCGCGGTCGCGTCCCGCTTCCGCCTGCGCCCGGTGCCCGGGACGGCGGTGCGGCCGCTGGCGCGCGCGTCGCTCGGCGCCGAGGGCGTCCTGATGACGGTCGAGCGGCGCGGGGTGCGCGGTCCCGACGCGGACGACGCCGCGCCGTTCGCGTCGGTCAGGCCGGGGACAGTGGCGTCATGACGCGGTCGGCGGCGTCGGCGGGCCTCGCTGATCCGGACGTGTGCGCAGGCGTCGACAGGCTGCTGCGGACCCCCGCCTACGGCGTGCTGGCCGCACACACGGGTGCGGCCGCCGTGCGCGAGGACATGCTGGCCTGCCTCGGTGACATCGGCGGCGCCGTCCGTGCCTGCCCGCTCGTCATCCCGCCCGAACTGGCCGACGTGCTCTCGGGCGGCAAGCGGCTGCGTCCGCTGCTGGTGCTCGCCGCCGCCCGCGCCGCACGCGAGCGGTCGGCGCCGCCGCGGGAGCGCGTCGTCGGCGGCGCCTCCGCGGTGGAGCTCCTCCACCTCGCGAGCCTCGTCCACGACGACATCATGGACGAGGCGGTGACGCGGCACGGGGTCACGACGATCAGCGCACGGGCCGGCAAGAACCGGGCGCTGCTCGCCGGCGACTACCTGCTGGGCCACGCGCACGCCGCCGCGGCCGCTCTCGGCACCGAGGCCGTGCGCCTCCTCGGCCGCACCCTGGTCCGGCTCTGCGAGGGCCAGGCCGAGGAGTGCTCGACGGTCTTCGACGTCGACCGCACCGAGCGGTCGTACTTCAGCGTGATAGCCGGGAAGACCGGATCGCTGATCGAGACGTCCTGCCGGATGGGCGCGCTCGCCGCCGGACACGACGCCGCGACGACAGCGGCGCTCGGCCGGTTCGGCCACCACCTCGGCATCGCCTTCCAGCTCCTCGACGACCTGCTCGACCTGACCGAGAGCGGCGAGGCCCTGGGCAAGCCGGTCGGGCACGACATCGCCAACGGCGTCTACACCCACCCGACACTGTGGGCGCTGCGCCGTGATCCGCAGCTGCGCCGGCTGCTGCTCGAGCTCGCCCGGTGCGAAGGGCCCCGGAGCGGCCTGGCTGACGAGGCGTCGCGCCGGGTGCGCGAATCGGGTGCGCTCGACGCGACCTGGCGGGCGGTCACCCGCCAGCGCCGGCACTGCCTGGACTCGCTGGGCGACGCGGTAGGCGGGATCGGCCCCGACGGCCTCGACCTGATGGCCGAGCTGGCGGTGACCGTCCTCGGGGCCGCCGCCCCGGCCCCGGTGACCTCTGCCACATCGGGTCCGCTCGGCGGCCGGCACCCGCACCGGACGACCCCGGCGCCGCGTCACGACATCCTGACCGGGGTCGCCGAGCCGGCCGCCCTCCAGGCGGGAGCGCTCGTGGAGCAGGCGTCGGCCCACCGCGACTGAGGGCATGTCCGCCGCCTCCACGTCCTACGGCGTCGAGAATCGGGCTCTTCGCTCCCTTCTGCGGGTCGGCGTGGGGTCCGGGTCAGGCGCGTCCGGGTAGGGACCGGGCGTAACCGGCCAGGCAGAGAAGGATCATGGCGCGGAGCCTGGAGCGCTCAGTTGGCCCACGGAGGAGTCAGGACCGACTCGTCGCCGAGGGTGACCGACAGTCCGGTGGTCGTGGTGACCCAGGCGACGGCCGTGCCGGTGCCCCGGTTGTGGATCTGGACGGGGACACCGGGGCTGATGATCGCCGTGTCGCCGGGCGACAGGGTCTCGGCGCGGCCGTCGAGGACGGCCTCGACCGTGCCCTGGAGCAGGTGGAAGATCTCCTCGCGGCTGACGGTGTGCACGGGCGACGAGGTGCCGGCCGGCATCTCGGCGCGCCAGGCGGACAGTTCCACGCTGCCCTGCGCGGGGGCGGCGTGGGAGAGGAAGCGGGCGCCGTGGATCTCGTGGACGATGGCGTCGGCGGCGCGGACAACAGGCATGGAAGACTCCCATATGGTCAAGTAACTTGAACAAGTTGCTTGACTGGATATTCAAGCGGCTTGACCTTTGTGTCAAGCTGGCCCCTGTGAACGACCGTGACGCCATGACCCTGTCCGCCTGCCTGCTCGCCGCGGCGGGGGCCCTCACCCGGCGGATCCACGAGGGGGTCGTCGCCCGCGGCTTCGAAGGGCTGCGCCCCGCCCACGGGTTCGCCTTCGCCCGCCTCGCCCCGGCCGGGGCGACCGCCGGCGAGCTGGCCGAGCATCTCGGTACGACCAAGCAGGCGGCGAGCCAGCTCGTCGACGAACTCGTCCGCAAGGGATTCGTCGAGCGCCGGCCGCACCCGGACGACGCGCGGGCCCGCCTGGTCGTCCTGACCGAGCGCGGCTGGGAGTGCACGCGGGCGGCGGAGGCGGCGGCGGCCGAGGCGGTGCGGCCCTGGGTGGAGGTGCTGGGGGAGGCGGGCGTGCGCAGGCTGCGGGAGGACCTGCTGCGTATCGCATCCGGCGGCCCCGTCAGGCCGACCTGGTGACATGGACACGAAAACTTTACCGACCCGTAGCTTCCCCGCTCAATTACTCACCCGTAACTTCTTGAGTCAGTAACGGCAGACCTGTGATCCGGATCACGAGGCGTGCAACCTCCCACACTTCGCTGAGCCGCAAGGAGATCACTCGATGCTGCCCTGGAACCGCGCACTCAGATCCTGCGCCGCGGCACTTCTCCTCCTGGTCACCGCCCTCGCCGGAAGCGCGAGCGCCGCCGAGTCCACCGCTCCCTCCCGCGGATGGAACGACTACTCCTGCAAGCCCTCCGCCGCCCACCCCAGGCCCGTCGTCCTCGTGCACGGCACCCTCGGCAATTCCGTCGACAACTGGCTCGGCCTCGCGCCCTACCTGGTCAAGCGGGGCTACTGCGTCTACTCGCTCGACTACGGGAAGCTGCCCGGCGTCCCCTTCTTCCACGGCCTCGGCCCGATCGACGAATCGGCACGGCAGCTCTCCGACTTCGTCGACAGAGTGCTCGCCTCGACCGGCGCTCGCGAGACCGACATCGTCGGCCACTCCCAGGGCGGCATGATGCCGCGTCACTACCTGAAGTTCCTCGGCGGCGCCGACAAGGTGAACGCGCTCGTCGGGATCGCCCCGAGCAACCACGGCACCACCCTGTCCGGGCTCACCGCGCTGCTCGACTTCTTCCCCGGCGCCGAGAAGGCGATCGGTGACTTCGCCCCCGCCCTCACCGACCAGGTCGTGGGCTCGGACTTCCTGCGGCGGCTCAACGAGGGCGGGGACACCGTGCCCGGCGTCCGCTACACCGTCATCGCCACCAAGTACGACGAGGTGGTCACGCCGTACCGCTCGCAGTTCCTGAGCGGCTCCGGCGTGACCAACGTCGTCATCCAGGACCTGTGCGCGCTCGACTTCTCCGAGCACGTGGCCATCGGGCTGCTCGACCGCCTCGCCTTCCACGAGACGGCCAACGCCCTCGACCCCGCGAACGCCGAACGGACCGACTGCACCGACGCGTTCTGATCCCGGACGCTCAACGGGTCCTGCGGCGCGCCAGCGTGAACAGCAGGACCGAACCCAGGGCCAGCGCCGCGGCACCGCCCACCGCGATCATCGTGGTGCCGCTCCCGCCACCGGTCTTCGCGAGATTCGCGGTGCCGGTGGCGGGAACGGCGGAACCCCTGGGCGCCGGCTCGTTGCCCGCGACGCCCTCCTCCGTGCCGGGGGAGGGCGTCGCCGCGTCCGCGGCCCCGCTCTTCGTACCGTTGCCGCCCCCGTTCTCTGTGCCGTCCCCCGTCTCCTCCGGCGAGTCCCCGCCGTGGCCGCCGTGGCCGACGGTGGACTCGCCGGCGCCGTCCTCGATCTGCTCGCCGGTCGGGGCGGAGGCGGCCGGCGCGGGCTGCGTGCCGCCGCCGGAGTCACCGGAACCGCCCGTGCCCGCGGAGCCGCCGCCGAACACCACGTCCGAGCAGGTGTAGAAGGCCTCCGGGCTGTCCGTGCGCTGCCAGATGCTGTAGATCAGGTGCCGGCCCGACCTGCCGGGGACGGTGCCCTCGAAGACGTACTCCCCGTTCCGCAGCACCGGGTCCGAGACCTTCGCGAAGGGCCGGGCCTCCAGGTCCGACCACTTCAGCGGCTTCGCCGGGTCGTAGCCCTCCTTCGTGATGTACAGCTCGAAACCGCCCCTGTGCGGAGCGGTAGCCCGGTAGCGGAAGGTGTGGCTGCCCGCCGACATCGGCGAGGAGGGCCAGTCGGCGCGCGCCAGGTCCAGGCCCTTGTACTTGTCGCGGCCCGCGCTGCACAGCCTGCCGTCCGGGATGATCTCCTTGTGCCGGCCCGCCGCGTCACCGATGTTGACCTCGTTCCAGTCGTAGAACGCCTGGGTGCCGTTCGCCGCCACCGCCGCCTTGCAGGCCGCCGAGTCCGGGCTCTCCGGACCCTCGGCGAAACAGGCGGACACCCGGCTGACCGGATCCGTCATCGAACCGTGCGCGGCGGCCGGGGCCGTGGCGAGCGCGGTGAGCACGAGCGGCGCGACACCCAGGACGGCGGCTGCGGCGGCCTTGCGGCGAGCGGTCATGGTGGCGTTCTCCTCGGTACGTGAATCAGGGGGGTGGCAGCAAACTAGCCACGCCCACACCCGAATTCACCTGCGAGAACACCGCACCGGCGATCTTTATGGCGCGCTTAAGGTCCGGCTAAGCGGCGCATCGGACAGGCGGCCGCGGCCCGGGGAGCACCGGGCGCCGGCACCGGCTCACTTCTTTCGCAACCTGGCCACGACCAGGGCGAGGAGCCCGCCGAAGAATGCGGCGATCACGAGAACTCCCGTTGTGCGGTGGGGGGATACGGCCGCGACGATCGTACGGCGCACGGACTGCCCGACGCGGATACCGGCAGAGCACAACAATCGCCGGCCCGCTTTGTGGCCGCGGCATTTGACCGGCCGCTTCAGCGACCCCGCCGGCCCCGCGCCGGCGTGTGCCCGCGGGCGGCGTGAACGCGGCCGCCCCGCCCGGCGGCTGCCGGACGGGGCGGAAACGGGACGAGCGGCGGCCGACGGGGGCCGAACGTCAGGCGAGGCTCGAGATCGCCTGGTTGAAGGTGGCCGAAGGACGCATGACGGCCGAGGCCTTGGCCGGGTCGGGCAGGTAGTAGCCGCCGATGTCGGCCGGGGAGCCCTGCACCGCGATCAGCTCGTCGACGATGGTGCCCTCCGACTCGGCCAGCGTCTTGGCGAGCGGCCCGAACGCCTCCGCCAGCTGCGCGTCGTCGGTCTGCTTCGCCAGCTCCTGCGCCCAGTACAGGGCCAGGTAGAAGTGGCTGCCGCGGTTGTCGATGCCGCCGACGCGGCGGGTCGGCGACTTGTCCTCGTTCAGGAAGGTCGCGGTCGCCCGGTCCAGGGTGTCCGCGAGGACCTGGGCACGCGCGTTGCCGGTGGTCTGCGCCAGGTGCTCGAAGCTGGCCGCCAGCGCGAAGAACTCGCCCAGGCTGTCCCAGCGCAGGTAGTTCTCCTTGACGAGCTGCTGCACGTGCTTCGGCGCGGAGCCGCCGGCGCCCGTCTCGAACAGGCCGCCGCCCGCCATGAGCGGGACGACGGAGAGCATCTTGGCGCTGGTGCCCAGCTCCAGGATCGGGAACAGGTCGGTCAGGTAGTCACGCAGCACGTTGCCGGTGACCGAGATGGTGTCCTCGCCCCGGCGGATGCGCTCCAGCGAGAACCTGGTCGCCTCGACCGGCGACATGATCTCGATCTGCAGGCCCTCGGTGTCGTGGTCCTGGAGGTACGTCCTGACCTTCTCGATCAGCTTCGCGTCGTGCGCGCGGTCCTCGTCGAGCCAGAACACCGCGGGGTTGCCGGTGGCGCGGGCGCGGGTGACGGCGAGCTTGACCCAGTCGCGGATCGGCAGGTCCTTGGCCTGGCACATGCGGAAGATGTCACCGGCCGCGACCTGCTGCTCCAGCACGACGTTGCCGGCCTGGTCGACGGCGCGCACGGTGCCCGGGGCGGCGATCTCGAAGGTCTTGTCGTGGCTGCCGTACTCCTCGGCCTTCTGCGCCATCAGACCGACGTTGGACACCGAGCCCATCGTCGACGGGTCGAAGGCGCCGTTGGCACGGCAGTCGTCGATGACGACCTGGTAGACACCGGAATAGCTGCTGTCGGGCAGCACGGCGAGGGTGTCGGCCTCCTGGCCGTCGGGGCCCCACATGTGGCCGGAGGTGCGGATCATCGCGGGCATGGAGGCGTCGACGATGACATCGCTCGGCACGTGCAGGTTGGTGATGCCGCGGTCGGAGTCGACCATCGCCAGCGCCGGTCCCTCGGCGATCTCCGCGTCGAAGGACGCCTTGATCGCGTCGCCCTCCGGCAGCGACTCCAGGCCCTTGAGGATGGCGCCGAGACCGTCGTTCGGGCTCAGGCCGGCGGCGGCCAGCGTCTCGCCGTACGCGGCGAACGTCTTCGGGAAGAACGTGCGCACCACGTGACCGAAGATGATCGGGTCGGAGACCTTCATCATCGTGGCCTTCAGGTGCACCGAGAACAGCACGCCCTCGGCCTTGGCGCGGGCGACCTGCGCCGCCAGGAACTCGTTCAGCGCCGCGGCACGCATCACCGACGCGTCCACGACCTCACCCTCGAGCACCGGTACCGACTCGCGCAGCACGGTGGTGGTGCCGTCCTCGGCGGCCAGCTCGATACGCAGCGAGCCGGGCTCGGAGATGACCGCGGACTTCTCGGTGGAGCAGAAGTCGTCCGCGTTCATGGTCGCGACGTTCGTCTTCGACTCGGGGGTCCAGGCGCCCATGCGGTGCGGGTGCGCCTTGGCGTAGTTCTTCACCGAGGCGGGGGCGCGGCGGTCGGAGTTGCCCTCGCGCAGCACCGGGTTGACGGCGCTGCCCTTGACCTTGTCGTAGCGGGCGCGGATCTCGCGCTCCTCGTCGGTCTTCGGGTCGTCCGGGTAGGCCGGCAGCGCGTAGCCCTTCTCCTGCAGCTCGGCGACAGCCTGCTTCAGCTGCGGGATCGAGGCGGAGACGTTCGGGAGCTTGATGATGTTCGCCCCGGGGGTCTTGGCCAGGTCGCCGAGCTCCGCGAGGGCGTCCGCGACGCGCTGCTCCTCCTTGAGGTACTCCGGGAAGTGGGCGAGGATCCGCCCCGCCAGGGAGATGTCCCGGCTCTCCACGGTGACCCCGGCCTTCGAGGCGTACGCCTCGACCACCGGCAGGAACGAATACGTTGCCAGGGCCGGGGCCTCGTCAGTGTGCGTGTAGATGATGGTCGAGTCAGTCACCGGGTGCTCCGCTCCACGTCTGCAACATTGCTCGACATCAAGATATCTCGGTATCGCCCGGCTCTCGACAGGACCCTGCCCACCGGTCGGCATCCGGCCGGATTCCGCCGACGCAGGGGCCCCAACCGGGACGGCCCCCCGGC
>NZ_JAAAXQ010000119.1 GCF_009916105.1 Streptomyces sp. GC420
TAAGAGACAGGGCTTGGTGGGCTCTCTTCTCTCTCGTGTTCCTTTGCGGGAGAGCGAATGGCGCACCGGAGCACAGACCCCCGGGTTCCGGCGCGCGGTCGGGTTCGGCCCACAAGAGCCCGCCGCGCGAAAACTCCGGGACCAGACCCGATGGCAGCGGTCCTCCTCGCCTGTACGAGACCGTCCCGTGCTATGCGGATCGGCAGGTCTCGTGGCGCGCTCGGTATGCGTCACAGACGACGGCGAACGCCACAGGGGCAGATCAGCCCCATCTCCTGGTTCAGTGCGGTCAGTTCGTATGTGGCTTCGCGCAGCTTGCGGGCGTCCACGCGCTGGTAGTCGAACAGGGACTGTGCCTTGATCCGGCGGTGCGTACCGACCTTTCGGTACTCGATCTCGCCGGCCTCCAGCAGTCCGATCAGAAATGGCCGGGACACGTTCAGTATGTCGGCCGCCTGCTGGGTGGTCAGCTCCGCGTCCTCAGGCACGATGGAGACGGCACGGCCGGCTGCCATGTAGCTCAGCACGGTCGCCGGCAGTTACACGGCCTCACGGGGCAACTCGAAGTCGTTGTTCCCGTCCTCGATCCGGAAACGGAACCGGTCGGGTCGGGGTAGCCGGGCCAACGACCGCTTGACGGGCTTCAGAGCCCGGGCGGCGAAAGTGGCGTCGGCTCCGGACGAGGGCGTCGAGCGAGTGATGGACCTGCTCATCGTGTGTCCGTCAAAGCGGAACAAGCTCAGTGGAGCGAATGGTGGCTGCCCGGATGGCACGGCAGAGCATTTTCGACCGCTCGCCCGCTCCCGCGCTCAGCTTCGTACAGGAAGAGGCGACGCTTCGCCGTCCAGTGGGAGGCACAATGGTGTGGCGTCGGCAGCTCGAACGTCTGCTGGAGGTTGGGCGGTTGCGTAACGTCAGCCTTCCGGTGATGCCGACGAACTCTGAGGCTCATCCGGGACTGGGTGGCAAGATCGAGGTGCTGAAGTTCGCGGACGGCACGGCTGTGGGACGTTCCGATGGGGCATACAGCGGTCGGCCGGCCATGGAGCCGAAGCAACTCCGGGTCCTGGAGCTGCGGTACGCCACCGTCAGAGCTCAGGCTCTTACGCCCCGCGAGTCGCTTGCCTTTGTCGAGGAAGTGCTGGGAGAGACATGATCCGCAAAGCTACTGCCGGGGACAGTTCTGTGCTTCGGTGGTTCAAGAGCAGCCACAGCGACGGTCCCGACGGCAACTCCTGCGTCGAGGTGGCAACCACCTCCGCCACTGTCCACGTTCGCGACTCCAAGACCATCGGCGGGCCTCAGCTCGCCGTCACCTCGGCCTCTTGGGCGGACTTCGTGACCTTCGCCTCGGAGTGCTGAGACACGGAACACCTCGGGGGCGCTTCCCGGCCCGGTCGTCTCGGGTCACTGCTCGCCGGATCACCGGCCGAATGTGGGCCCATATTGCCACGACACGCCGTACGGACGGCTCCCAAGAGTGCAGTGAGAGCCCACATTCGGCGACATGAGACAGCTCGGCGGTCCCCGCCCCGGCCCCCGCTGCGACCGTCTGACACCGCGTCCCCCCTCGCCGTGACGGCGAGGGGGGACCTCGTGTGAATGGAGACCGTGGAGGGACTCGAACCCAAGTAGTAACCGGCGTTGCAGTCCGGGCCGCCCCAGTTTCCCGGCGACCCATGCGCTGCCAGGGAGTCGACACAACGGTGCGGGTGCCACACCGAGGGCGCTGGGAGAAGCTGTCCACCCGCCAGCGGGCGGTCAGCGTCCGTCGCGCCAAGATCTGCGCCGTTGGCGAGCGTGCGATGGCGACACTCAAGAGCCGGTGGCCTGCGCAAGCTCCACTGCAGCGCCCCCCGGTCTCCGGCGTCGGTTGAGCGGTCCTCGCCCTCGTCCGGCCGCCTCCCGCATGAGGTTGGAAATGGCTCAATGACAACGGACAGTATGAGTTGATCCGGCGTTACTTCCATGCGGCCCCCGGCAGAGGGTGACTGGGCTCACAGCCTTCTGCCTGGCTGAAGATCGTAATTGTCCCGTAGGTTCTGAGTGTCCACCTGATCGATTGACCTCCGAGCGGGTGGAACACGGGGGCAGTGAGCAAAGGGCGGACCGTCGTCCGAGGCGCCGTTCGGCGTGCGCCGGAGCGGCGGAGGTGCGGATCGCGTCGCCCGGCGACATCTCCCGTGTGTACGTGAAGTGTCAATCACATGGGGGAATATCACTCATGCGCAAGTCGCATATCGTCGGACCCCTTGTCACCGCCGCTGTCGCGGCCCTGCTCTCCTTGGGCACGGCTGTTCCTGCGGAGGCGGCGAGCGGATGGAACGCGCACGTGCAGTGCACCAAGATGCGCATCTCGGACAACACTGCCCATGGGTTCGAGCAGGGGCACGGCAATGCCAAGACCCAGCCGGACGCGTGGAAGGCGGCCATCAAGAACGCCAACGACAAGATGCCGCCCGGCTTCCGCGCGAAGCACTGCACGAAGAAGTCGATCAAGAGGGCTTGATGTCATGAGGACGCGCACCTTGGCGTTCGGTCTGTACGCGGACGAGCAGGGATTGGCATGGGTCCGGAGCCTCGTCGCGGAGGCCGCGGGTTCCCGGAGTGCCCGGATCGTCGACGAGGGCGTCCTGCGCACGTTTCCGGGGAGCGAGCTGTCGACTGCCGACGTGTACGGGCTCCTGGCGGAGCAGTGGGTCTGGGAGCACCCGGGCCAGAGCGGCGGCGCACGGGAACCAGTCGAGTTGCGCGTACGGCTGGTGTGCTCCCTGAGGACATGGCGGGCGATTCGCAAGACGGTGATCAGGACGTTGTGCCCGGAGGGCATGGCGCCGCATGCCTGCCGCGTCCCCTGGGTCGCTGCCTGAGCGGTTCGCGTGCGTCACGCTGCCGATCGCCCGTCCCTTCGTGCGTCGGTCGCCGGTTTTCCGGCCGTGGCGGAGCCCTGCGGCGGCGACCCCGGGCGTGACCGCCGGCGCGCCGCGTCCTCAAGCCCGGGTGCGAGCGTCCTAGGAGCACCCGTGCGCTCATCGCGAGGGATTCGACCTGACGGGACATCGCCGTGCGGTTGGGCACCTGTCGAAACAGTCGGCACCTGTCGAACCGCCCTGCAACTGCCGCCTGTCACATATCGGGAAACTCTTCGACTGTATTCGGTGAATAATTCCCGGGGCGCGCTCATGTCGAGAGCCCAATCGGAGAGAAAGTAATTCAACCGGCGAACAGCGGTGCGTGATCCGCGTCGCATCAATATGGTTTGATCATGGTTGCATTGCGACCTGAGGTCAACGCGCCGGTCGCGATAAAAATTGAAAGCGAGTCGAATATGAAGATGCAGAACGGACTTAAGGCCATCGCTGCGGCCGGCGTCATAGTCATGGCCGCCGCCGCTCCTGCGCTGGCCAAGTCGGTCGATGTCAGTGGCGGTCGGTGGAGCTACGACGTCGGTGCCAATTACGCGTACTCGAACTTCTACCACAAGGTGAACTACCACTCGTCCTCCGTTCACGGCAGGAGCTGGGCCTACAGTGGCTGCACCGCGAACAAGCAGTGGTCCAAGGCCTCGGTGGAGAAATCGAGCATTCACCCCAACACCGCGCACTACGACGCTTCCTGCTGACGGCACACGGCGCGGGGATCTGATTCCTCCATAGTCGCTCGCCACGTCGCTGCGGGGGGAATTCCATTCCTCCCGCAGTCAGGTTTTCCTGTCATTTCTTCCCCCCTTCCGAGTGCGAGATGCGTGCTCCCCGAGTGCCCGGACCTAGGTGACCGATGCTCCACCGAGGTATCAAGTTCGTCCACGCCACCGTATTGGCCTTCTCCGCGCTGTTGGCCTTTCTGTTCGTGCGGGGACTGGACGACGAGTTGGTTCTCGGCAATACGGCCCAGATCTGGGTTTTCGACTCGAACGACTCGGCGAGTGGTGCCCGGGTTGCCCGCGCCGTCGCCTCGTTCGCGGCCGAACACCGGGTCGCGGTGGCGCGCGAACTGCCCGACGTGCGGGACCCCGACGCCCTTCGCCACCTGTACCTGTCCTCGGGCGACCCGCGATCCGACGCGGCTTCATGGCTGGACAAGGGCTATCCGGGGTTCAGTAGGCACGTCGACACGGCCGTGCACCCCATCGCCGAGATCGGACACCGTGACCCCCGTGGCTTCTACTACGTCTTCGGAACGCCGGAAGCCGCGACCGCACTGGTGGCCGAGTTTGCCGACCTCGGCCTGCAGGCGAGCGTGCAGCACCCTCTGTCGGGCGGCGAACTGGCCCAACTCTTCTCCGGCGGCGACCTGTTCCGGTCCTTCTGGGTGGTGGCTCTCGCCGCCGTGACCACCACCGGTGCGAGCGTGCTGCTCGGCGCGAAGGCGTACGGGGTGCTGCGGCTGCAGGGAAGGTCCTTCCTGGACGTCCTCGTGCGAGACCTGAGGCAGTTGGCGGTGTTCTGGTCGGTCGCGGCAAGTGCCGTCACGGCCGTGGTGCTGACCTTTCTCGGCGTCTACAACGGACTCGCCTGGTTGTCGCTGTTCGCGGCGGTGGCGTTCGGCCTCGCCGCCGTCCTCGTCGTGCTCGTCCTGGGAACCCATGCGGCCGCGCTCGCCCTCACCTTCAGGGGCGAGGTCCTGCGAGCACTGAAGGGCGAGCTCCCCGCCCGGTCTGCATACGTCGCCACGTACCTGGTACGCGTCCCCGCGTTGTTGCTCGCGCTCGGCGTCGCCATGGACGTCGCCCTGGCGGGCCAGAACGTGCTGGAGCGCCAGGGGAGCCAGGACACCTACGCCACCGTGGGCGATGCCGTCTCCATCCGCCTCAACGGCAGCCTGGTGGGCGAGGAAGAACAGGCGATCATACGGGTGGGGCAGTGGCTGCGCCGGGCCGACGCGGCGGGCCGGATCGTCGTGGCCGGGCGCCGGGACCTCCAGGGCATCGCCCCGGACGCACACCTGCCGCAGGGCGAGGTGCTCGTCGTCAACGAATCCTTCCTCGCCGCACGGCCGGTCCTCGACCCCGCAGGCCGGCGGTACTCCCCGGTGGCGCGTGACGGGCGGGCTCAGGAGGCCCTCGCGGTGCGGCTCCTCGTCCCCGAGTCCCTGACCCGCTACGCCTCCGACATCAGTGCCGCGATCCCCGACACCCTGGGGCGGCTTGATGCGGACGTCCGTCGGAGGCTCACGGTGGAGACGCTTCGAACGAGGGACGGCCAACGCGTCTTCGGTTACAACTCCGGCAGTCTCAGCCCCAATCTCGCCTACGGCCCCGACGACGACCGGTCGTTGGTACTGGATCCGGTCCTCGTCGTGGTCCCCAATGGCTCGAGGATCCTCACCAACGACACCTACACCGCGTTCGCCAGCCAAGAAGGGATCGTCTTCCCCGATCAGGACGACGCCCTGAACGCCATCACGGCCAACGAGGACCGACTGCAGACCTATGTGACGGCCGTCCGCCCCGTGGGACAGAACGCCGCACTGAAGCTGCGGGACGCCGTCAACGACTTCCGGCTGCGCGTCTTCACTCTGCTCGCTTCGGTGGCCGTGCTCCTCATCACCGGCGTCGGCGTCTGCATCATCCACTCGCGCAAGCATGCCCAAGCCGTCTTCGTCCAGCACATCAGCGGTTGGCGATTCACGGCGACCCACCGCTTCATCCTCGCCGTAGAGGGACTCCTCGCGGCCTTCCTCGCCTGGTGGGTGCCCATCCAGGTGTGGCAGCAGAACCTGGAGCTGGAGGAGTTCACCTCCCGCGGCATACCCGCACCCTTCCCGCCCGCCCGGATCACCACCGTGGACGCCGGCGTCATCACGGGGCTGGTCGTCATCGAAGTCTGCGCCGTGCTCCTCGCCCTCGGGGTGTTCCACCGGCGCATCGTCAAGGAGGGGGCGGCCGAGTCGTGAGCCCCGCACGGACGCATCCCCGCCACCCAGCAGGAGCACTGTCGTGATCGAGATCGTGAATCTGTCGAAGACTTTCGGCACCCGGACCCTGTGGTCCGATGTAAACGCCACCGTCAGCCCCGGCACGATGCTCGCCGTCGTCGGCCCCAGCGGTTCGGGGAAGTCCACCCTGCTCAACTGCATCGGTCTGCTCGACAAGCCGAATGCCGGTGCGATCCGTCACGGAGGAAGGGACATCACCCGCTTCGGCCGGCGCGAGACCCGGCACTTCCGCCGCGACGTGCTGGGCTACCTCTTCCAGAACTACGCCCTGATCGACAACGCCACCGTCGGAGAGAACCTGGAAGTCGCCGTCAAGCCGCAGCGGACCGTGCGGGGCGCCACCCGTGCGACGATCGCCGAAGCGCTCGACCGCGTCGGCCTGGCAGGCCGGGAGGAGGAGAAGGTCCACCACCTCAGCGGCGGGGAACAACAACGCGTGGCGCTCGCCCGGCTCATGGTCAAGAAGCCCTCCCTCGTGCTCGCCGACGAGCCGACCGGTGCCCTCGACCACGCCAATTCCGCAGCGGTCATCGACGTCCTGCGCGAGATGAGCGACGCCGGATGCGCCGTGGTCATCGCCACCCACGACGACCACGTCCGCGACCGCTGCGACGCGGTCTTCGC
Source organism: Streptomyces sp. GC420 (assembly GCF_009916105.1). GTDB lineage: Bacteria > Actinomycetota > Actinomycetes > Streptomycetales > Streptomycetaceae > Streptomyces. The sequence goes on from NZ_JAAAXQ010000119.1 coordinate 6,562, forward strand.
CGTGAACGAGAACGCGCCGGTCGCGTAGGCCCCGATCGCGGACCTTGTAGCTGGACCCCCGTCCCGTTCCCCGCAGTGCCGGGTCCGAAGAGCGCTGCCGGAAGAGCCCGTTGGGCGGGAGGCGGGAGCCAACTCCCCGTTCCCGCCTGCCGAGGGCCGGGTTCTGCCACAGTCCGGTCCCAAGAGAGCCGTCCGCCCACGTGCGGACGATTCTTGACGCGGACACGCAAGGAAGGCTCGGTACGCTGCAACCTCCGCAGAGCTCCTCCGGCTGGAGCCGGAACGAGGACCTCAGCCACTTCCCACCCGCTCGCCGGGCGGTACTTCCCTCTCCTGCGGCCATCTGTCAGGACGGCATCCCGCGCGACAGCCGGGGCCGACTCCGGTCCGCACCGCCACCACCCAAGGACCAGAACACCTTCATGACTTCCCACATATCCGTCGCGCGGCGCCGCCTGCCCGTGTGGTCGATCCCCGTGCTGTGGACCCTCGCCCTGGGCCTGTGGGGACTGTCCCGGCAGCACAGCGTGTGGCGGGACGAGGCCGCGACCTGGCAGGTGGCCCGGCGCTCCGCCGCCGACATCTGGCACATGCTGGGGCAGGTCGACGTCGTGCACGGGCTCTACTACCTGCTGATGCACGGACTGTTCACCTGCTTCGGGCCCAGCACCACGACCCTGCGGCTGCCCTCCGTGCTGGCCATGGCGGTGGCGGCGGCGTGCGTGGCGGTCATCGGCCGTCGACTGGCCGGTTTCTGGGCGGGCTTGGGGGGAGGACTGGCGCTCGGGCTCCTCCCGGCCGTTCAGTTCTACCTCCAAGAGGGTCGCCCGTACGCACTGGTCGCCGCAGGGGCCGGGATGGCGACACTGCTGCTGGTGACCGTGCTGGAGGGCCGCGGGGGAGCGGGGCACTGGGCGGCGTACGGCGGCACGGTCCTGGTCTGCGCCCTGCTGAACTGGCTGTCGCTGCTGATGCTGGCCGCGCACCTGGCCACCCTGGTGTGGACCCGGGCCGGGCGCGGGACGTGGCTGCGTTGGACGGCCGCGGCCTCGGCAGCCGCCGCGGGTGCGCTGCCACTGGTTCTGTTCAGCCGGCGCCAGTCGGACCAGGTGTCCTGGATCCCGCCGCTGACTTGGCACATGATGATCGGACCGGCCGTACTGCTGGCGATCGGCGTTCTCGGGGTCGTGCTGGACCGGCCGCGGACGGGCCGGCTGTCGCTGGCTGCCGTCGGCATGCCACTGCTGGCGGTTCCGCAGATCGGCCTGATCGGCCTCTCCCTGATCCAACCGCTGTTCCTGGACCGCTACGTCCTGTTCAGCATGCTGGGTCTGGCGCTGATGATCGGAGCGACGCTGGGTGCGGCGGTACGGGCGACCCGTCCGCGGTTCCCGAGGGCGTCACGGTGGCTCGTCCCCGTCACGGTCGTGGCTGCGGTGCTCGCGCTGTTGCCGCAGTCGCTGGCCAAGCGCTCACCGGCGAGCCGGGTCGACGACGTCCTGGCCGTGTCGGCGGACGTACGGCGGCTGAAGAGGGACGGGGACGCGGTGCTCTTCGTACCGGCGGCCCGGCGCGACGCCGCGCTGGTCTCCCCCGACGACTTCGCGGGCCTGCGGGACATCGCGCTGGAGCGGAGCCCCGTGTCGTCCGGGACGTTGAAGGGCGAGGAGGCCGGCCCCGCCCGCATACGCACCGCGATGCTGGCGCAACAGCGAATACTGCTGGTCACGGACGTGGCCGCGGTGGCCAGGCCGGTGTCGGCGGAACGGGACAAGGTGAAGACCGCCGTGCTGAAGAGGTACTTCAGAGTGGCTGCGGACGAGCAGGTCCGCGGGCGGCGGGTGACGGTGTACGAACGGCTCGCACCGGATCGCCGAAGAACCCTCGGGGCCAAGGCGGTTGGGCCCACCGCGTGGTGAACGGAGACCGTGGCGGGATTCGAACCCACGTAACCGGAGTTGCAGTCCGGCCCCTGAACCACTCGGGCACACGGTCGTGTCGTTGACGACGTGCTTCGACCATAGGCAGCGGGCCGCGTGGGTCTCAAGGAATCCGGGGCCGCCGCAACGGGACTGCCATACGCCGTTCATGAACCGGCGCGGTGGGGTCCTCACGGCGTCACGGCCATACCGCGTCACGGCGCCACAGCGTCACGGCGCCACAGCGCCACAGCGTCACAGCCTCACGGTGTCGTGGCCAGGAACTCCGTGACCGCCGTGCGGAACGCCTCCGGGTCGTCCACCCAGGGGTAGTGGCCGGTCACCGGGAGGGTGCGGGCCGCGCCCTTCGGGAAGGACTCCGCGACCAGCCTGCCCGCCCGCAGGCCCGACAGGGCGTCCAGTTCGCCCGTGAGGACCAGGACCGGGCACTCCACCTCCCGCAGCCGTTCCAGCAGCGCTCGCCTGGCGTGGTCGTCGACGCCCTGCCAGAACCCCGCCCGCGGTACGGGATTGATCTGCTCGCCCTCGGCCCGCGCGTGCGCCCGCTGCGGGGCCTCCCAGCGGGCGTAGCCCATGGGAGCGGCACGCAGCAGGAGCCCGGGGACGTCCTCCATGGAGACCGGTGCCGACAGCAGCCGTACGGCCTCGGCGGCGTCCGGCCACCACGGCTCCGAGCGGCGGGACGCGAAGATCTCCCGCGCGTCCTCCGGCAGCTCCCCCTGGAGTCGGGAGCCGGGACCCACGAGGACCATCGCGGTGAGGTGCTGCGGGTGCGCGGCGGCGTACGCCTGGGCGGTCGCGGCGCCGGCGTCGTGGGCGAGGACCGGCCAGCGCTCCAGGCCCAGGTGCTCACGCAGCGACTCGACGTCCTCGGCGACGGCCGGGAACGCGTACCGGGCCGGGTCGCTCGCGGCGGGGGAGCCGCCGGTGCCGCGGGAGTCGGGGACGATCAGCCGGTACTCGGCGGACAGGCCGCCCAGGTCGCCCAGGTAGGCGGAGCCCCTGCCGGGCCCGCCCGCCAGGCACAGCAGCGGCGGGCCGGAGCCCAGCTCCGTGTAGTGGAGCTCGGCGTCGTCGTACGAGCGGTAGTGCGGCATGTCGGACGCGTTCCCCGAACCCGCGGTCCTACGACCTACGAACGAGTCGATCACCGACCCCCGACAGGGGTCATTGTCGGTGGCGCCCCTTACTCTCGGGGGATGACCGCTCTGGAGCCGCGCGACCGCGCCGAACCGACGCCGACGAACCCCGGTTCGTCCCACGCCACCGCCGAGGGGGAGCCGGGCGGCGGGGAGGGCGTCCTCGGCAGGACGTACCGCGCGCTCAGCATCGGCATCATCACGGTCGTCCTGCTCATCGCCTTCGAGGCGACGGCCGTCGGCACGGCCATGCCGGTGGCGGCGCGCGAGCTGCACGGCGTCGGACTGTACGCCTTCGCCTTCTCCGCGTACTTCACCACGAGCCTGCTCGCCATGGTGATCTCCGGCCAGTGGTCCGACCGCCGCGGGCCCCTGGGACCGCTCACCGGCGGCATCGCGCTGTGGGCCGCCGGGCTGGTGCTGAGCGGTGCCGCGCAGGCCATGTGGGTCTTCGTGCTGGGGCGCGCCGTGCAGGGGCTGGGCGGCGGACTGGTGATCGTCGCGCTGTACGTCCTGGTGGGCCGCGCCTACCCCGAGCGGCTGCGGCCCCCGATCATGGCGGCCTTCGCCGCGTCCTGGGTGGTGCCCTCGGTGGTCGGCCCGCTCGCCTCCGGGACGGTCACCGAGCAGCTCGGCTGGCGCTGGGTGTTCCTCGGCATACCCGCCCTGATCGTGCTGCCCCTGGTGTTCGCGCTGCCGGCGGTGCGCCGCACGGCGTCCGGACCGCCGCCCGGCGCAGACGGTGCCGAGGACGGCGACGCCGCCGGGAACGGCGGGGGCCATGGGGACGGGGACGGGACCCGGCCGTCCGGGGCCCGCAGGCTCCGGCTCGCCCTCGGCATCTCGCTGGGCGCCGCGCTCCTCCAGTACGCCGCCCAGGACCTGACCTGGCCAGCCACGCTGCCCGCCGTCGCGGGCGCCGCGCTCCTGGTGCCCGCCGCCCTCGGGCTGATGCCCCGCGGCACCTTCCTGGCCGCCCGCGGCCTGCCCGCCGTCGTCCTGCTGCGCGGCATCGCCGCCGGCTCCTTCATCGCCGCCGAGAGCTTCGTCCCGCTGATGCTGGTCACCCAGCGCGGGCTGAGTCCGACCCTGGCCGGCTTCTCCCTCGCGCTGGGCGGCCTGACCTGGGCGCTCGGCTCGTACGTCCAGGCGCGGCCCCGGCTGGAACCGTGGCGGGAGCGGCTGACGCAGTGCGGCATGGTCCTGGTCGCGGCGGCGATCGCCGCCGCGCCGAGCGTCCTGCTGGAGTCCGTCCCGGTGTGGACCCTCGCCGTGGCCTGGGGCTTCGGCTGCTTCGGCATGGGCCTGGTGCTGTCCGCCACCAGCGTGCTGCTGCTGAAGCTCTCCGCCCCCGAGGAGGCCGGGGCCAACTCGGCCGCCCTCCAGATGTCCGACGGCCTCTCGAACGCCCTGCTGCTCGCGGCGGGCGGAGCCGCGTTCGCCGCGCTCGGCGGCGGCGCGGTCGGCTCCCACGCGATGACGTCCGGCACAGGCCCCTCGCATCCGGGCGCCTTCGTCGCCGTGTTCCTCCCGATGGCGGCGGTCGCGGTAACGGGCGTGTGGGTCGCGGGCCGCCTCCGGGGCGCGCCGAACGTCTCGGAACGCTGAGTGGTACCACGCGGTACCATGACGCCATGGCTGGTCTCAACGTCAGGTTCACCGAAGAAGAGCTGGACGCCCTCCGCGAGCGCGCCGAGGCGGAGGGCCGCAGTATGCAGTCGTTCGCCCATGACGCCGTCATCAGAGCCATAGACGAACACTCCAGGCTGTTCAACGAGGCCGCCGAGCACGTGCTCAGGGTCAGCGAGGAACTGAACCGGAGACTCGCCTGATGCAGTACCTCACGCTGCCCGAGTTGCTCAATCTGGCGGAGCGGCTGGGGGCAAGCGAGGTGCGCGACTACGGCCTGCTCGACTCGGCTCTCGCACGCCCCCAGTCGAGCGTGTTCGGCCAGGACGCCTACCCGGACGTGTGGCAGAAGGCGGCCGCACTCATGGAGTCGACCGCCCGTAATCACGCCCTGGTCGACGGGAACAAGCGGCTGGCTTGGTATGCCACCTGGGTTTTCCTGCACATGAACGGACATCCGCTGGACGCGCGGTTCGACGTGGACGAGGCCGAGCGGTTCGTGCTGGATGCCTGCCAGGGCGCTCTGGACGTGCCCAAGATTGCCGCGGAGCTGCCGCGGTTCGCCCGCTGAGCAGAGCGTGTGCCCGACGTGACGGCGCCGGCCCGGACACCGCGCGGCTCCGCGTCCGTCACGCGGTGGGAGCAGCCCGGCAACGACCCCGTCGGCTCCGCGTGTGAGCTGGATCCCACCTTGGTGGGGCCCGGTGTCGTTCCCGCGTTGACGCGTCCGGGCCGCCGGTAGGGTGGCCCGGTTGTCGTACGTAACCGAGCAAGCCAGTAAGCCGCGTACCCGACTGTCCGAACCGGAGACCGTGACTACCACCGCCGCCGCGTCCTCGCATACCTCGCACCATCTCTCGCCCGCGTTTCCCGGCCGTGCCCCCTGGGGCACGGCCAGCAAGCTGCGGGCCTGGCAGCAGGGGGCCCTGAACAGATACCTCCAGGAACAGCCCCGTGACTTCCTGGCCGTGGCGACGCCGGGCGCCGGCAAGACCACCTTCGCGCTGACCCTCGCCTCGTGGCTGCTGCACCACCACGTGGTGCAGCAGGTCACCGTCGTGGCGCCGACCGAGCACCTGAAGAAGCAGTGGGCGGAGGCCGCGGCCCGGATAGGGATCAGGCTGGACCCGGACTACAGCGCGGGCCCGCTCAGCAAGGACTACCACGGCGTGGCCGTGACCTACGCGGGTGTCGGTGTCCGGCCGATGCTGCACCGCAACCGCTGCGAGCAGCGCAAGACGCTCGTCATCCTCGACGAGATCCACCACGCGGGCGACAGCAAGTCCTGGGGCGAGGCCTGCCTCGAGGCGTTCGAGCCGGCGACCCGGCGGCTCGCCCTGACCGGTACGCCGTTCCGGTCCGACACCAACCCCATCCCCTTCGTGACGTACGAGGAGGGCAACGACGGGATCCGGCGTTCGGCCGCCGACTACACCTATGGCTACGGCCACGCGCTCGCCGACCACGTCGTCCGGCCCGTCATCTTCCTCTCCTACAGCGGCAACATGCGCTGGCGGACGAAGGCGGGGGACGAGATCGCCGCGCGGCTCGGCGAGCCGATGACGAAGGACGCGATCTCGCAGGCCTGGCGCACGGCGCTCGACCCGCGCGGCGACTGGATGCCGAACGTGCTGCGCGCCGCGGACCAGCGGCTCACCGAGGTGCGCAAGTCGATCCCGGACGCCGGCGCGCTCGTCATCGCCACCGACCAGGACTCGGCCCGTGCCTACGCCAAGCTGATCCGCGAGATCACCGGCAGCAGGGCCACCGTCGTGCTGTCCGACGACGCGGGGGCCTCGAAGAAGATCGACGAGTTCAGCCAGGGCGACGACCGCTGGATGGTGGCCGTCCGCATGGTGTCCGAGGGCGTCGACGTGCCCCGGCTCGCCGTCGGCGTCTACGCCACCACCATCTCCACGCCGCTGTTCTTCGCCCAGGCCGTCGGCCGCTTCGTGCGGTCCAGGCGGCGCGGCGAGACCGCCTCCGTCTTCCTGCCGACCATCCCCATGCTGCTCGGCTTCGCCAACGAGATGGAGGTCGAGCGCGACCACGTTCTCGACAAGCCGAAGAAGGAGGGGGTGGAGGAGGACCCCTACGCCGAGTCCGAGAAGGAGATGGACGAGGCGAACAAGCAGCAGGACGAGGACACCGGCGAACAGGACATGCTGCCCTTCGAGGCACTGGAGTCCGACGCCGTCTTCGACCGGGTGATGTACAACGGCGCCGAGTTCGGCATGCAGGCGCACCCGGGCAGCGAGGAGGAGCAGGACTACCTGGGCATCCCCGGGCTCCTCGAACCCGACCAGGTGCAGCTGCTGCTGCAGAAGCGCCAGGCCCGCCAGATCGCGCACAGCCGCAAGAAGCCGGACACCGAGGCGGACCTGCTGGAGCTGCCCGCCGAGCGCCGGCCCGTCGTGTCCCACAAGGAGCTGCTGGAGCTGCGCAAGCAGCTCAACACGATGGTCAGCGCGTACGTCCACCAGAGCGGCAAGCCTCATGGTGTGATCCACACCGAGCTGCGAAGGGTGTGCGGGGGGCCGCCGAGCGCCGAGGCGACGGCCGGTCAGATCCGGGAGCGGATCAAGAAGGTGCAGGAGTGGGCGACGCGGATGAGGTGACCGCGGGGCCCGGAGGGAAATGAGCGTACGAAGGTCCACTACGGGCGGTTGATGCCGTAGTGGACCTTCGTGCGTACGAATTCCGGTGAAGAACCCACAACGAACTCATAGGCAAAAGAGTGCAAACTGGGACACTTTCAAAGTCATCTGACCGGATTCTGGACGAAGTCTTCCGCTGAGCGGGAACGTGTCGCTACTGTCCGGGCAACGAACACGCCCCGTGGCAGTGCCGCCCCGGAGCGCAGCCGGTGTGCCACGTCCGTCGGCTGGCCTCTCCGCGCGTCGCCGATGGGACCGACGGCGCGTCGTCCGTCAGAGAGCGCCCGCCGCGATCCACAGAGGAGAGGCCGTCGTGACCGCGGAGACCTCCCAGACACTCGACAGAGGACTGCGTGTCCTCAAACTTCTCGCCGACACCGACCACGGCCTGACCGTCACCGAGCTCTCCAACAAGCTCGGCGTCAACCGGACCGTCGTCTACCGGCTCCTCGCCACGCTGGAGCAGCATGCCCTGGTCCGCCGCGACCTGGGCGGCCGCGCCCGCGTCGGGCTCGGGGTGCTGAGCCTGGGCCGCCAGGTCCATCCACTGGTACGGGAGGCGGCCCTGCCCGCACTGCGCTCCCTCGCCGAGGACATCGGTGCGACCGCGCACCTCACCCTCGTCGACGGGTCGGAGGCGCTCGCGGTCGCGGTCGTCGAGCCGACCTGGACCGACTACCACGTCGCCTACCGGGCCGGCTTCCGCCATCCGCTGGACCGGGGAGCGGCGGGCCGCGCGATACTCGCCGCCCGGCGAGGCGAGCTCATCGACCCGGGCTACACCCTGACCCACGGCGAACTCGAGGCGGGTGCCAGCGGGGCCGCCGCCCCGCTCGTCGGCGTGAGCGGCCTGGAAGGCAGCGTGGGCGTCGTCATGCTCGCCGACTCGGTGCCCGAGCGCGTGGGCCCGCGGGTCGTGGACGCGGCGCGCGAGGTCGCGGACTCCCTGCGGTGACGCACCGGGAGGGGCGGCCGCCCGTCCCTCCCACCGGTCCACGGGGTCGTCGCCCCGCCAGGCCCTTGGGCCGCCGGTCTGCCGCGCCCGGCCGTCGGCCTGCTGTGCCGGGCCGCCTGCCCGGGACGCGGACGCGCGTGACTGGGCTGTGACGTCGGTCAACTACATTGACCTCCGTGCCGTCCACTTCGCCCTCCTGGTTCTCCGGCCCCCGACGCCTCGCCGTGTGCGCCGTGCCGGTGGTCGCGCTGCTCGCCGTGGCTGCCCTCGCGCCGCTGCCCTTCACCGTCGCGCAACCCGGTCTGACCGCCGACGTGCTGGGCGAGAACAAGGGCGACCCGGTGATCACGATCAGCGGGGCGAAGATCCGGGACACCGACGGCGAGCTGCGGATGACCACGATCCTGGCCACCGGACCCGAGGTCGAGGTGGACCTGGGTGAGGTCGCCGACGCCTGGTTCAGGACCGACCGGGCCGTGATGCCGCGCGACTCCGTCTACCCCGAGGGCGACTCCGAGCAGGAGATCGAGGAGTACAACCTCCAGAAGATGGAGGAGTCGCAGGACGCCGCCGCCGATGCGGCGCTGCGCTACCTCAAGCGGTCCGACGAGGGCATCAAGGTGACCCTCAACCTCGCCGACGTCGGCGGGCCCAGCGCGGGGCTGCTGTTCTCCCTCGGGATCGTCGACAAGCTGGACGGCGACGGCAGCGGCGGCGATCTGACCGGCGGCCGTGTGATCGCCGGGACGGGCACGATCGACACGAACGGCACCGTCGGCCCGGTCGGCGGTGTGGCCCTCAAGACCCAGGCCGCGCGGCGCGACGGCGCCACCGTCTTCCTCGTACCGGAGGCGGAGTGCTCCGACGCGAAGTCCGAGCTTCCCAAGGGGCTGCGGCTGATCCCCGTCGAGACGCTGGGCGGCGCGGTGTCGGCCCTGAAGGCGCTGGAGTCGGGCCGGGGCCCGGTCCCGTCCTGCTGACCTCGGCCCTGTCGGTCCCCTCCGCGTCCGCCGCGGCCGCGTTCGCCGTGCCCGTGGCGGCCGGGGTGTCCGCTCCGGCGGCCGTGCGGTCCATGCCCCGCCACACGGGGAACACCAGGGGCGCCAGCGTGGCCAGGAAATAGGCTCCGCCGACCGCCAGGATCGCGGGCGCGAGGCCCACGCCCTCCACCAGGAACCCCGCCGCGAGCCCGCCCAGCGGGGTCGTCATCAGCACACCCGCCGTCGTCACCCCGAGGACCCGGCTGCGCAGTTCCTCCGGCACCGTCTCGTACATCACCGTCGACAGGATGGGGTTGAGCGCCCCAGCGCCCAGCCCGCACACCGCGAGCAGCAGGGCGAGCGGCAGCACCTCCGAGCTGAAGGCCGCCATGGCGAACCGGGGCAGGCCGATGACCAGGAAGCAGACCGCGAAGACGGGCCGGCGCGGCAGACGGTGCCCGAACGCGCCGTACAGCGCCGTCCCGGTCACCGCCCCGGCGCCCCACATCCCGGCCGCGAACCCGAGGTCCACGGAGCCGCCGAGCTCCCGGTCGGCATGGGTGGGCAGCAGGACGGCCGACCAGCCCTGGTCGAGCCCGTTGGTCACCATCACCACCAGGGTGATGGCCAGCAGCAGCGGAGTACGGGCGACGAAGGCGTAGCCCTCGCGCAGCTCCGCCCGGTACGCGCGCACCGACACCGGTGCCACGTTCCCGCGCGGCTCGGCCGCCGCCACACCGCGCACGCCGAGCGCGACCAGCAGCGCGGAGGCGGCGAAGGTCACCGCGTCCAGGACCAGCACGTTCTGCGCGCCGAACACCGCGATCAGTACGCCACCGAGCGCCGCGCCCAGCATGCGGGCGCCGCGCGAGACACCGTCGTACCAGCTGGCGGCCCTGGTCATCGGCGTACCGGCGCGCTCGGCCAGCGCGGGCAGCAGCGCGCCGCGCGCGGTCTCGCCCGGACCGTGGAAGAGACCGGTGACCGCCATCAGGGCGCACAGGCCCCAGAAGGCGAGCAGTCCGGCGTGGTGCAGCAGCGGGATCGCGCCGACGGCCAGCCCGCACACCACGTCGGAGGCGATGCTGATCCGCCGTCGGCCGACCCGGTCGATGACCGGTCCGCCGACGAGCGCGGAGACGACGACCGGCAGGGTCGCGCAGAAGGCGACGAGACCGGCGCGGGCGGCGCTGCCCGTGGTCTGGAGCACGAACCACGGGACGCCGATGACCGTCAGCGCGTTGCCGGTGATCGAGACGGCGTTGGCGACGAGCGCCGTGGCCAGCGGACGCCGGTCCCGGGGGCTCCCGGGGTTTCCCGGGTTCCAGGGAGTCCCGGGCTTCCCGGTCACGGCGCGGCGACCGGGCTTCCCGGTCACCGTGCGGCGCCGGGTGCGAGGGGCGTGACGGGCGGGGTCGCCAGCCGCAGGCCCAGCTCGACGAGGGCCCAGCCGAGCCGGGTGCGTAAGGCGCCGCGGCGGGCGGCGCCTGCGGCGCGGACCGCGCGGGCGTCCGCCCCTGGCGCGCCGGCCGTGACCGTTGCCGTGGCGGCGGCGGTCCGCTGGGCGTGCAGCAGGAGATGTATGTCGGGGTGCATGGCCGGGGTCTGCCCTCTCACTCGGCGGTGCGCGGGAAAACGTGCGTGTGCAGGCGGACCTGCTCGGCGCCGGGCGTTCCCGGCGCGGGCTCCAGAGCGCGGTAGCTCTCTATGAGTTCGTGCAGCTTCGTGTTGAGCTCACGGGTGAGTTCCGGGGTCAGCCGCAGCGTGAAGTCGCTCATGTCGGAGCTGGTGACCCACTCCTCGGGCCAGTCGCGCATCGTGCCGAGCCAGGTCGAGAGTTCCTGGGTGTGGGTGGTCGCGATCTCGTGCATGAAGAGGTCGACCGCGCCGCGTACGGCCGGGTCGGGGTCCTGGTACAGCTCCCCGTCGAACAACGTCCCCTGGTGAGCGGCCTTCCACCAGCGTTCCCGCCCCTTGCCCCGCGCCGGGTCGTCCTCGACGAAGCCGTGGGCGGCGAGCTGGCGCAGGTGGTAGCTGGTGGCACCGCTCGACTCGCCGAGCTTCTCCGCGAGCTGGGAGGCCGTGGCCGGGCCGTTGAGCCGAAGCGATGCCAGCAGGCGCATCCGAAGGGGATGGGCGAGACCGCGCAGGGAGCGCGCGTCGAGTTTGTGCAGCGATCGGCTTCCGGTGTCCTGCTCGTCCGTCATGAAGGGGAGCGTAGACATGCAAAGACTTCGTTGCAAGGATTTCTTTGCAACGAGGTCTTTGTAAAAGCTGCGGGGGCTGGGGAGCTCAGCCGCCGCCTTCCCGCGCGGCCTGCTCCACCAGCGGGATGATCCGCAGGGGGACCGGGTTCTCCATCACGATGGCCGTGGACGCCCGCACGATCCCCTCGAAACCGACGACCCGGTCGATCACCCGCTGGAGGTCGGCGTTGGAGCGGGCGACCAGCCGGCACAGCATGTCGCCGTGGCCGGTCGTCGTGTGCAGCTCCAGCACCTCGGGCACCGTCGCGAGGTGCGCCCGCACGTCCGCGCCCTGGCCCTGCTTGATCTCCAGCGTCGCGAAGGCGGTGACCGGGTAGCCCAGCGCCGCCGGGTCGACCTCCGGGCCGAAGCCGCGGACGACGCCGTTCGACTGCAGTCGGTCGAGCCGTGCCTGCACCGTGCCGCGCGCCACGCCGAGGCGGCGTGAGGCCTCCAGGACCCCGATCCGCGGCTCGCGCGCCAGCAGGACGATGAGCCTGCCGTCCAGTTCGTCGATCCCCATGGCCCACGCCCTCCTGTGGTCATCATGTACAGATACGCCGCGACCGGCGCCCCGTCGCTGTGCATATTGCCCAGCGAAAACGCAAAGTGTTGCGCACTCTGAAGAGCGGCGGGAACCTCCTTGCCATGGCAGAGACTCTTACGAACCTGGACCACGCCCCGCACACCGCGCGCAAGGACGACCCCTTCCCGGTGAAGGGAATGGACGCCGTCGTCTTCGCCGTGGGCAACGCCAAACAGGCCGCCCACTACTACTCCACCGCGTTCGGCATGAAGCTCGTCGCGTACTCGGGACCCGAGAACGGCAGCCGCGAGACCGCCTCCTACGTCCTGGAGAACGGCTCCGCCCGGTTCGTGTTCACCTCCGTCATCAAGGCCACCACCGACTGGGGCCGCTTCCTCGCCGACCACGTCGCGGAGCACGGCGACGGCGTCGTCGACCTCGCCCTGCACGTCCCGGACGTCCGCGCCGCGTACGAGTACGCCGTCTCGCAGGGCGCGGTCGGCCTCACCGAGCCGTACGAGCTGAAGGACGACCACGGCACGGTGGTCGTCGCCGCCATCGCCACGTACGGCAAGACCCGCCACACACTCGTCGAGCGCACCGGGTACGACGGCCCCTACCTGCCGGGATTCGTGGCGGCCGAGCCCATCGTCGAACCCCCGGCCAAGAGGACCTTCCAGGCCATCGACCACTGCGTCGGCAACGTCGAGCTCGGGAAGATGGACGAGTGGGTCGGCTTCTACAACCGGGTCATGGGCTTCACCAACATGAAGGAGTTCGTCGGTGACGACATCGCCACCGAGTACTCGGCGCTGATGTCCAAGGTCGTCGCCGACGGCACCCTGAAGGTGAAGTTCCCGATCAACGAGCCGGCGATCGCCCGCCGGAAGTCGCAGATCGACGAGTACCTGGAGTTCTACGGCGGCCCCGGCGTCCAGCACATCGCGCTGGCCACCAACGACATCGTCGCCACGGTGCGTGCCATGCGGGCGGGGGGCGTGCAGTTCCTCGACACCCCGGACTCCTACTACGACACCCTCGGCGAGTGGGTCGGTGACACCCGCGTCCCCATCGAGACGCTGCGCGAACTGAAGATCCTCGCCGACCGCGACGAGGACGGCTACCTGCTGCAGATCTTCACCAAGCCGGTCCAGGACCGCCCGACCGTCTTCTTCGAGATCATCGAGCGCCACGGCTCCATGGGCTTCGGCAAGGGCAACTTCAAGGCCCTCTTCGAGGCGATCGAGCGCGAACAGGCCCGCCGCGGCAACCTCTGACCCGCCGGGCCGTCCCCGCAACCCGCGGTCGCGGGGACGCTCGACGCGCTCGTCCGGGCGCGGCGAATGCCCCCGCCCCGTCC
>NZ_JAAAXQ010000011.1 GCF_009916105.1 Streptomyces sp. GC420
GGGCCGGCGGGTCCCGTCATCCGTGCCAGGAGCGCCACAGCGAGGCGTAGGCCCCCTCGGCCGCGACGAGTTCGTCATGGCTGCCCAGCTCGCTGATCCGGCCGTCCTCGACGACCGCGATCACGTCCGCGTCGTGCGCGGTGTGCAGGCGGTGCGCGATCGCCACGACCGTACGGCCGTCCAGCACGCGGGCCAGTGAGCGCTCCAGGTGCCGCGCCGCCCGCGGGTCGAGGAGCGAGGTCGCCTCGTCCAGCACCAGCGTGTGAGGGTCGGCCAGCACCAGCCGCGCCAGCGCGATCTGCTGCGCCTGCGCCGGCGTCGGCGCGTGGCCGCCCGAGCCGACCTCGGTGTCCAGACCGTCGTCCAGGGCCCGCGCCCAGTCGTCCGCGTCCACCGCCCCGAGCGCCGCCCACAGTTCGGCGTCCCCGGCGTCCGACCGTGCGAGCCGCAGGTTGTCCCGCAGCGAGCCGACGAACACATGGTGCTCCTGGTTGACCAGTGCCACATGCTCGCGCGTCCGCTCGGCGGGCATCCGCGACAGCTCGGCGCCGCCGAGACTGACCGTGCCCCGGCGCGGGGCGTAGACACCGGCGAGCAGCCGTCCCAGTGTCGACTTTCCCGCACCGGAGGGCCCGACCAGCGCCACCCGCGTCCCCGGTTCCACCCGCAGCGTGACCCGGTGCAGCACGTCCACGCCCTCCCGGTACCCGAAGCGCACCTCGTCCGCCCGCACCACCCGTCCGTCGGGCTCGGCCGCCGGGTCCGCCGGGTCCGGCTCGATCTCCCGTACGCCGACCAGCCTGGCCAGGGAGACCTGGGCCACCTGCAGCTCGTCGTACCAGCGCAGGATCAGGCCCACCGGCTCCACGAGCATCTGGGCGAGCAGGGCGCCGGTGGTCAGCTGACCGATCGAGACCCATCCCCGCAGTACGAAGACGCCGCCGAGCACCAGCACCGACCCCAGGACCGTCACATGGGTGACGCTGACCACCGGGAACAGGACCGAGCGCAGGAACAGCGTGTAGTTCTCCCAGGCCGTCCACTCCTTGATCCGCCGGTCGGACAGTGCCACCCGCCCCCGGCCCAGCCGGTGCGCCTCCACGGTCCGGCCCGCGTCCACGGACTCGGCCAGCGCCGCTGCCACCGCGGCGTACCCCGCGGCCTCGGAGCGGTACGCGGCCGGCGCCCGCCTGAAGTACCAGCGGCAGCCGATGACCAGCACGGGCAGCGCCACCAGTACGGCCAGGGCCAGCGGCGGGGCGGTCACGGCGAGCGCCCCGAGCAGAAGCCCGGCCCACACCACGCCGATCGACAGCTGCGGCACCGCCTCGCGCATCGCGTTCGCCAGCCGGTCGATGTCCGTGGTGATCCGCGACAGCAGGTCGCCCGTACCGGCCCGCTCCAGCACGCCCGGCGGCAGCGCGACGGACCGCACCAGGAAGTCCTCGCGCAGATCGGCCAGCATCTCCTCGCCCAGCACCGCTCCCCGCAGCCGCACCATGCGCACGAAGACGGTGTGCACCACCAGCGCCCCCGCGAACAGTAAGACGGTCCGCCGCAGACGGAGCTCGCGCGACCCGGCCGCCAGATCCTCGACGAGTCCGCCCAGCAGGTAGGGGCCGGCCATCGAGGCGAGGACCGCGACCGTGTTCACCGCGATCAGCAGGACGAACGCCCCGCGGTGGCGGCGCAGCAGTTCCCGCACATAGCCGCGCACCGTGGCCGGCTTCCCGACGGGCAGTGTGGCCGCGGATTCCGGGGCCGCGGGATCGTGGTCCGGCGGCGCGACGCCGATCATGCCGTCTCCCTCTCGTCGACATCCCCGAGGCCCTTGATCCCGTCCGTGCCGTCCGTGCCGTCCGTGCCGTCGGCGCCGACGCCGGCGCGGGCACCGGCGCGGGCACCGGCGCGGGCACCGACGCGGGCACCGGCACCGGCCGGCTCCGCGTCGGTCTGCCTGGTGACCACCGACCGGTACAGCGGCTCGGTGTGCAGCAGCTCCCGGTGCGGTCCCACCGCCGTCACCTCGCCCTCGTGCACGAACACCACCCGGTCGGCCCGGTCGAGCAGCAGCGGGCTGGAGGTGAACACCACGGTCGTGCGGCCGGACCGCAGCCGCCCGATGCCTTCCGCGATCCGCGCCTCGGTGTGCGAGTCCACGGCGGACGTCGGCTCGTCGAGCACCAGCGCCTCCGGATCGGTCACCAGCGAGCGCGCCAGCGCCAGCCGCTGCCGCTGACCACCCGACAGGGAGCGCCCCCGCTCGGTGATCCGGGCGTCCATCGGGCCGTCCACGGTCTCCGGCGCCGACTGCGCGAGGGCGTCCAGCACGTCGGCGCAGTGGGCGGCCCGCAGCGCGTCAGCGGCACTCACTGCACCCGAGCGCGGCACGTCGAGCAGTTCCCGCAGCGTGCCGGAGAGCAGCACCGGGTCCTTGTCCTGCACGAGCACGGCGGCCCGCGCGACCTCCAGCGGCGCCGCGTCCAGGGCCGTCACGCCCAGCAGCACCGACGGCTGTCCGGCGGAGTCCGGGGCGTGCCCGCCGAGCCGCTCCGCCAGTCTGCCCGCCGCGTCCGGGTCACCGCACACCACAGCGGTGAGCCGGCCCGCGGGCGCGAGCAGCCCGCTCACCGGGTCGTACAGATCACCGTCCGGCGCCCCCGCGGGACCGCTGACGGGTGCGCCCGTGGGGCCGCCGGCCGGTGCCTGGGTCCCGGCGGCGCCCTCCCGCCCCGGTTCGTCCGTTCGCCGGAGCGCCAGCACCCGGGCCGCGCGCCTGGCGGAGGGCCGCGAGAACGAGTACGCCATGGCGATCTCCTCGAAGCGCTGCAGCGGATACAGCAGCAGCGTCACCGTGCTGTAGACGGTGACCAGTTCACCCACGGTGACCCGGCCGCCGGCGACCAGCCGCACCCCGTACCACACCACCGCGATCAGCAGCAGCCCCGGCAGCAGCACCTGGATCGCCGAGATGAGCGACCACATGCGGGCGCTGCGCACCGCCGCCCCGCGCACCTCCTGCGAGGCCTGCCGGTAGCGGCTCAGGAACAGCTCCTCGCCGCCGATGCCGCGCAGCACGCGCAGACCGGCGACGGTGTCCGAGGCCAGTTCGGTGGCCCGGCCGCCCTTCTCGCGCTGTACGTCGGCGCGGCGCGTCGCGCTCGGCAGCAGCGGCAGCACGGCGAGGGCCAGCACCGGTACGCCGACCGCCACCAGCACGCCGAGCTCCGGCTGGTAGACGAGGAGCCCGGCACAGACGAGCACCAGCGTGACGGCTGCCGCCGCGAACCGGGACTGCGCCTCCACGAACCAGCCGATCTTCTCCACGTCACCGGTCGACACCGCGACCACCTCACCCGCCGCGACCCGCCGGGTCAGCGCCGAGCCCAGCTCCGCGGCCTTGCGGGCCAGCAGTTACTGCACCCGCGCCGCCGCGGTGATCCAGTTGGTGACCGCCGTGCGGTGCAGCATCGTGTCGCCGAGCGCGATCGCCGCGCACAGCACGGCCAGGAGTCCGCCGACCAACGCCAGGCGCCCGCCCGACCGGTCCACCACCGCCTGCACGGCCAGTCCGACCGACAGGGGCAGCGCCGCCACACCGCACTGGTGCAGCAGGCCCCAGGCCAGTGACTTCAGCTGGCCGCCGAGCTGGCCGCGCCACAGCCACAGCAGGAAACGCGGTCCCGAGCGCGCGTCGGGCACACCCGGGTCCGGATACGGAAGGTCGGTGATCTGCATGACGTCCCAAGAAAGGCTCGGCGTGAAGCCGCGCAGCGCGAGAACGTGCACGCGCACCGTCGCGGTCAAACCGTTGCAGGTTCGCGCGCCGCAGGGGCCCGGATCAAACGGTTTTCACGTCCGGGGCGCCGGAACACGCCATGGTCACCGCCGGGAACCCGGACCGGCGGTGCGAGCATGGACCCCATGCGGATAACAAGGTCCATGCGGGTGGCAGCGGTGACGGCGCTCGGGCTCGCCCTCCTGACGGCCTGCGGCGGCGCGGAGGAGACGGCGCACGCCGGCAGGCCCACGCCCTCCCCGTCCTCCAGTGCGCCTCTCACCGGCATCCCCGGGGTGGGGGAGAAGTACGCGTCGCGGATTCCGGAGGGCAGCCGGCAGGTCGTCGCGGTCTACGGCCGGGGGGTCAACTCGGCCGACGCCACCGTGGTGTTGTACACGAAGGACGGCAAGTACTGGGAGCGGCAGCGCAGCTGGCCCGCCCACAACGGCAAGAAGGGCTGGACCACCGACCACCGCGAGAACGACAAGCGCAGCCCCGTCGGCGTCTTCACGCTCAGCGACGCGGGCGGTGTCCTCGCCGACCCGGGCAGCAGGCTCCCGTACCACCGGTCCGCGTCCTTCGCCGCCCCCCGCTGGTGGGCCGAGAGGTACTGGCACGACTTCGACTACGTCATCGCCATCGACTACAACCGCGTCAGGGGCACCTCGCCGAACGACCCGACACGCCCCGAGGGCCAGTCGAAGGGCGGCAGTATCTGGCTGCACATGGACCACGGCAGCGGTACGTCCGCGTGCGTCAGCCTGTCGAAGCCGGGCATGGAGCATCTGCTGCGGACCCTGGACCCGGCGGAGAAGCCGGTGGTGGTGATGGGCGACAAGGCGCATCTGGCCGGCTGAACGCGGCCGGATGGCCCGAGCGGCCGGGGTTTCCCGGCCCGTGCCGCGGGCGCCTGCCGTACCCGCCGTTCCGGTGAGCCCCGCGGAGCACTCGCGGTGTCAGTGTCCCTCCGGGCCCTCGACCAGCGCGGTCAGCAGCTCGCCCAGCTCCGCCCGCTGCTCCCTGCCCAGCGGCGCCAGGATGTCCTCGGCCGCGGAGCGGCGTGCCTCCCGGAGCCTGCGCAGCGTCGCCCGCCCGGTGTCCGTGAGCTCGATGCGCACCACCCGCCGGCTCTCCGGGTCGGGCACCCGGCGCACGCACTCGCTCTTCTCCAGCGCGTCGACCAGGGTGGTCACCGCACGCGGCACCACCTCCAGGCGCTGCGCCAGGTCCGCCATGCGCGGCGGGTTGTCGTAGTGGGCGACGGTCCGCAGCAGCCGGGACTGGGCGGGGGTGATGCCGAGCGGCTCCAGATGCAGCTTCTGGATGCGGTGCAGCCTGCGGGTGAGCCGCAGCAGCTGCTCGGCCAGCAGGCCGTCGGCGTCGGAGGACCCGGGGGAAGGACTCGGCATGCCGGAACGATATCAGGACCACGCTCATTGTGAGCATAGGTAACAATGAGCTATGCTCCGTGAAGATCTTTCATTTCCCATGACCCGAGGAGCCCGTGAAGGAGCACATGCATCCCCGAGAACCCGACTGGACCCCGCCTCCCCGAGAACCCGACCAGCCCGACCAGCCCGCTCAGGTACGCCGCATCCTGCGGTTGTTCCGGCCCTACCGGGGCCGGCTCGCCCTGGTAGGGCTGCTGGTCGGGGCCTCCTCGCTGGTTTCGGTCGCCTCCCCCTTCATGCTGCGCGAGATCCTGGACACCGCGATCCCCGAGGGCCGCACCGGCCTGCTGAGCCTGCTCGCGGCCGGCATGATCGCCACCGCCGTGCTCACCAGCGTCTTCGGCGTCCTGCAGACCCTGATCTCCACGACCGTGGGGCAGCGTGTCATGCACGACCTGCGCACCGGCGTGTACGGCCGGCTCCAGCGGATGCCGCTCGCCTTCTTCACCCGGACCCGCACCGGAGAGGTGCAGTCCAGGATCGCCAACGACATCGGCGGCATGCAGGCGACGGTCACCTCGACGGCGACCTCCCTGGTCTCCAATCTGACCGCCGTCGTGGCCACCGTCGTCGCGATGCTCGCCCTCGACTGGCGGCTCACCGTCGTCTCCCTGCTCCTGCTTCCGGTCTTCGTGTGGATCAGCCGCCGCGTCGGCCGCGAGCGGAAGCGGATCACCACTCAGAGGCAGAAGCAGATGGCCGTCATGGCCGCCACGGTCACCGAATCGCTGTCCGTGAGCGGCATCCTCCTCGGCCGCACGATGGGCAGGTCCGACTCCCTGACCCGAGACTTCGCCGAGGAGTCCGAGCGGCTCATCGGCCTCGAAGTGCGTTCCAACATGGCCGGACGCTGGCGGATGGCCACCATCGGGATCGTCATGGCCGCCATGCCGGCCGTCATCTACTGGGCGGCCGGCCTCGCCCTCCGGACGGGCGGCCCCGCCATCTCCATCGGCACCCTGGTCGCCTTCGTCTCCCTCCAGCAGAACCTCTTCCGGCCCGCGGTCAGCCTGCTGTCCACGGGCGTGCAGATGCAGACCTCGCTGGCCCTGTTCCATCGCATCTTCGAATACCTCGACCTGCCCGTCGACATCACGGAGCCCGACGACCCCGTCCGGCTGGACGGCATCAAGGGCGAACTCCGGTTCGAGAAAGTGGACTTCGCGTACGACACCAAGGGCGAGCCCACCCTCACCGGCATCGACGTCACGGTCCCGGCGGGAGGCAGTCTCGCGGTGGTCGGCCCCACCGGCTCGGGCAAGAGCACGCTCAGCTACCTTGTGCCCCGGCTCTACGACGTCACCGGGGGAAGGGTCACGCTCGACGGGGTCGACGTGCGCGACCTCGGCTTCGACACGCTCGCCAGGGCCGTCGGCGTGGTCTCCCAGGAGACGTACCTCTTCCACGCCTCGGTCGCCGACAACCTCCGCTTCGCCAAGCCCGACGCCACCGACGAGGAGATCCACGAAGCCGCCAGGGCCGCCCAGATCCACGACCACATCGCGAGCCTGCCCGACGGCTACGACACGCTTGTCGGCGAACGGGGCTACCGCTTCTCCGGCGGTGAGAAACAGCGCCTCGCCATCGCCAGGACCATCCTGCGCGATCCGCCCGTCCTGATCCTCGACGAGGCAACCAGCGCCCTGGACACCCGCACCGAACAAGCCGTCCAGGAGGCCATCGACGCGCTCTCCGCGGGCCGCACCACCATCACCATCGCCCACCGGCTCTCCACGATCCGGGACGCCGACCAGATCGTGGTGCTCGACAAGGGCCGCATCGCCGAGCGCGGGGACCACCGCGAACTGCTCGCCCGCGACGGCCGCTACGCCGCCCTGGTGCGCAGGGACGCCCGCCTGGAGACCAGCATCACCACCTGAGCGCCGGCCCCCGGCGCGCGACCGCCGGAACCGGCTGGGTTCCGGCTTGGTCCGGCCGGTTCCGCAGTGGATTCGGGCAGGTCCGGGCAGCTTCCGTGCTGCCCAGCGAGCAAGAACCCCTCGTGATCCGTAAGAAGGTGAAAGACGGTGAAAGGAGGGCGCCCGCGGATGAACATCAAGACGGAACGCGACGGCAGAGTGGTCACGGTGCGGCTGCACAGGCCCGAGGTACTGAACGCGCTCAGCAGCGAGCTGATGGACGAACTCGTCGACACCCTGCGGCCGCTGGACGACGACCCCGGCGTCGGCTGCATCGTCGTCACCGGCTCCGACCGGGTCTTCGCGTCAGGCGCCGACATCAGGGAACTGGCGCCCAAGACGGCCGCGCAGATGACCGCCGAGGACTTCTTCGGAGGCTGGGAGGGCTTCACCGCGCTGCGCACGCCCAAGATCGCGGCGGTCAGCGGCTATGCGCTCGGCGGAGGCTGCGAACTCGCCATGATGTGCGACCTGGTGATCGCGGCCGAGTCCGCCCGCTTCGGGCAGCCGGAGATCAGGCTCGGGGTGATACCGGGGATGGGTGGCACCCAGCGGCTGACCGGCCTGGTCGGCAAGGCGAAGGCGATGGACCTGATCCTGACCGGCCGCACCATGGACGCCTTCGAGGCCGAACGCTGCGGACTGGTCTCCCGGGTGGTGCCGGACGAGAGGCTGATGGACGAGGCGGCGGCCACGGCCGCCATCGTCGCGGCGTACAGCAGGGCGGCGGTGCGAGCCGCCCGCGAGACCGTGGAGCGGGCGCTGGAGTCAGGGCTGCGCGAGGGCACCCTCTTCGAACGCCGCGTCTTCCACTCACTGTTCGCCACCGCCGACCAGAGCGAGGGAATGAACGCCTTCCTGGAGAAGCGGCCGCCGCGTTTCATCGGGCGCTGAGCGCTCCGCCGGAAATCCGGCGCGGTGGGGCCGGGTACCTCTCGGCTCCACCGCGAAACGCCCGCGAAGGCCCTCTAGAAAGCGCTTACCAAGCCGGCGTGCTGTCCCTTCGGCCGACCAACCTCCCGAGCCGAAGGACCACTTGATGAGACGCGTCAGTGCCGCGCTGCTGGCTGCCATCGCCTGGCTCGCCTCCCTGTCCTCCGCACCCGCCTGGGCGGGTCCCGCCCGGCCCCCCCGTGGCCGGCCACGGCTACGGACTGGAGCACTGCTCCGGCCCGGCGCCGGTGGTGTGCCACTTCGATGTCGCCCCCGGCACGTACGACGTCACCCTGGTCCTCGGCGGCGAGAGTGCCGGCAGCGCGGCCGTCACCGCCGAGACCCGCAGGGCCGTGCTCCCGGAGACCGTCACCGCAGCCGGCCGGACCGTGCGGCGCGGCTTCACCGTGGACGTCCGCGAGCCCGAGGGCGAGCCGACCGGTCCGAGCGGCCCGGCCCGTCGTCGACCAGGATCACCTCGAGGGTGCGCGGTCCGTGCACGCCCTCCACCCGGTTCAGCTCGATGTCACTGGTCGCCGAAGGGCCCGAGATCCACGTCAGCGGACGTGCCGGATCGAGCCGTTCCAGCGCCTGCGGCACCGAGTCGACGACCTGGCCGGGGACCCGTACGACGCAGATGTGATGGTCGGGGACCAGCGTGATCCGCCGTCTGCCCTGGTCGGGTCCGCCGTCCAGCACGATCGTGCCGGTCTCCGCGATCGCCACCGCGCAGCCGGTGACGACGCTGTGCACCGCGTCCAATCCGTCCGGCGTGGCGTCCTCCCGGTCCTCGACCCGCTCCGGCCCGCCGTCCGGCAGCCACTGACCGGGCAGCCCGGCGGGTACGAGGACCGACCGGGAGCCGTGCCCGGCGAGCAGCCGGCCGACCAGCGCGGGCAGCTCTCCGGCCGGCGTCCGGTGCACCAGTGCCCGGTAGTCCGCGAGGTTCTCCGCGAGCAGGTCGATCGTCTCCTCCGCGCTCCGGTCCCCATGGACCCGCAGATAGCCGCGCTCCACCGGGAAGTCCCCGGGCCGTTCCTCGCGCGGGACGTCGGCCAGTGCCCGCCGTACCCGCGCCAGCACCCGCTCCCTGCTGCTCATTCGCCACCGCCCTCACGTGTGCGCCGCCACCAGTCCCGGAACGACTCCGCGGGCACTTCGGGGAGCGCCCGGGTGTCGCTCCACGCCCTGCCCGGCCCCGGCAGCCGCTTCGGGTGGATCCGCCGGGTGCGGGAGGCCAGCCGCTGCCCGGCGCGCAGAGCCCCCGGACGGTCCAGCGTCCAGCGTGCCGCGCGCATCGCCAGCCGCTCGGCGGCGTGCCCCTTCGCGGGCCGGATGGTGACCCTGACGCCGCCCCGGGTCACCTCGCCGCCCTCCACCACCCGTTCCCGCAGGTGCACCAGCACTTCCGGGATGTCGATGGCGACGGGACACACCTCGTAGCAGGCTCCGCACAGCGTGGACGCGTACGGCAGTGAGGCGTCCACCTCGCTGCCCGTGCCGCGCAGCTGCGGGCTGAGGATCGCGCCGATCGGCCCCGGGTACACCGAGCCGTACGCGTGCCCGCCCGCCCGCTCGTAGACCGGGCACACGTTCAGGCAGGCCGAGCAGCGGATGCAGCGCAGCGCCTGCCGCCCCACCTGGTCGGCCAGCGTGTCCGTGCGTCCGTTGTCCAGCAGCACCAGGTGGAAGGCGCGCGGCCCGTCGCCGTCCGTGGTGCCGGTCCACATGCTGGTGTACGGGTTCATCCGTTCGGCGGTCGAGGAGCGGGGGAGGAGCTGGAGGAAGACCTCCAGGTCCCGCCAGGTCGGCACCACCTTCTCGATGCCGACGACCGAGATCAGCGTCTCCGGCAGAGTCAGGCACATCCGCCCGTTGCCCTCGGACTCGACCACGACCAGGGTGCCGGTCTCGGCGACCATGAAGTTGGCGCCGGAGATCCCCACCCTGGCGCGCAGGAACTTCTCCCGCAGATGGAGCCTGGCCGCCTCCGCGAGCTCGGCCGGGGTGTCGGTCAGCCCCTCCGGTGCGGGCCGTCCCCACCTGCCCATCCGCTCCGTGAAGATGTCGCGGATCTCGCCCCGGTTGCGGTGGATGGCCGGCACCAGGATGTGCGAGGGCAGGTCGTCGCCGAGCTGCACGATCAGCTCCGCCAGGTCGGTCTCGTAGGCGCGGATGCCCTCGGCCTCCAGCGCCTCGTTCAGCCCGATCTCCTGTGTCGCCATCGACTTGACCTTGACGACCTCGCGCTCGCCGGTGGCCTTCACCACGCCGGCGACGATCCGGTTTGCCTCGTCGGCGTCCGCCGCCCAGTGCACGGTGCCGCCGGCAGCGGTGACGGCCTCCTCCAACTGCACGAGGTACCGGTCGAGATGGCGCAGTGTCCGGTCCTTGACGGCCTTGCCCGCCGCGCGCAGCCGTGACCAGTCGTCCAGCTCCGCGACCGCCTTGGCCCGCCTGGCACGGATGGTGTGGGTGGCGTGCCGCAGATTGCCGCGCAGGGTCTCGTCGCGCACGGCCTCCCGCGCCGCGGCGGGGAAGGCGGGCATGCCCAGATAGGTTCCGCTCATGCGTACGGCTCCTCCTCGGTTGCGGCGAGGATCTCCGCGAGGTGCACCGGCCGGACCGTGGATCCCTGCCGGGTGAGTGTCCCGCCGATGTGCATCAGGCAGGAGTTGTCGACAGCGCACACCGCTTCGGCGCCCGTGCCGCGGATGCTGCGCACCTTGTCGGCGCCCATCGCCGCGGACACGGCCGCGTTCTTCACGGCGAAGGTGCCGCCGAAGCCGCAGCACTCCTCCGCGCCGGGCAGCTCGCGCAGTTCGAGCCCCTTGACGTGCTCCAGGAGCCTGCGCGGCCGGTCCCGCAGGCCCAGCAGGCGCAGGCCGTGGCAGGTGGGGTGATACGTCACGGTGTGCGGGAAGTACGCGCCGACGTCGGTCACGCCCAGGACGTCGACCAGGAACTCGGTCAGTTCGTACGTCTTGGGCACCGACCTGGCCGCCGCCTCCGCGAGCGCCGTGCCCCGCCCCTCGGCCGCCGCCTTCGCGCCGATCCGGGGGTAGTTGTCGCGCACCATCGCCGCGCACGAGCCCGACGGGGTGACGACGTACTCGTAGTCGGCGAAGGCCGCGTCGAAGCGCCGCACCAGGGGCTCGGTCTCGTGCCGGTAGCCCGTGTTGAACTGGGGCTGCCCGCAGCAGCTCTGCGCCTGCGGGAAGCCCACCTCCACACCGAGCCGTTCCAGCAGCCTCACGACCGCCTGCCCGGTGCGCGGGTAGAGCGTGTCGTTGACGCAGGTGACGAAGAGAGCTACACGCACGTTCCGTCCTCCTTGCCTCGGCCCGTGCCGATGCGTTCCGCGGCCTCGTCCCAGGCCGCCCGGTCGCCCGCCGGATCGTAGTGCCGCAAGGGCTGGGTGGCCCGCAGCAAGGCCCGCAGGTCGGCCGGGGAGCCGCCGACCACTCCGGCGGCGCGCGCCTGGACCAGCACGTTCCCGAACGCCGCCGCCTCGGCGGGACCGGCCACGACCGGCAGCCCGATGGCGTCCGCCGTCAGCCGGCACAGCAGCGTGTTGTGCACCCCGCCCCCGACGATGTGCACCGTGCGGACCGTCCTGCCGGACAGCGCCCGGGCCTCCTCGACGGCCCGCCGGTGGGCCGGCGCCAGGGAGTCGAGGACGCAGCGGGTGATCTCGACGGGCGTGCGCGGCTCGGGCTGCCCGGTGCGCGCACAGGCCTCGGCGATCCGGCGCGGCATGTCGTCCGGGGCGAGGAAGGCGGGGTCGCCCGCGTCCACGACGGAGCGCAGCGGCTCGGCCCCGGCCGCCCCGGCGAGCAGCGCGGCCAGGTCCTGGGGCGTGCCCCGGGCCTCCCAGGTGCGCAGACACTCCTGAAGCAGCCACAGTCCCATGATGTTGCGCAGATAGCGTACGGTGCCGTCCACACCCAGCTCATTGGTGAAATTCGCCGCCCGGGACGCCTCGGTCAGCACCGGACGGGCGAGTTCCAGGCCCGCCAGCGACCAGGTGCCGGTCGCGATGTACGCGAAGTCCTCGTCCACGGCCGGCACACCGACGACCGCCGACGCGGTGTCGTGCGAACCGACGGCGGTGACCGGCACGGGACCGGTGAGCCCCGTTTCGGCCAGCACCTCGGGCAGTAGCAGCCCCGCCGGGTCGCCGGGGCTGCGCAGCGGCGGGAAGAGACCGAGGTCGATGCCCAGCCGGCCGGCGACGACCGGTGACCAGTCGCGGGTGCGCGGGTCGACGAGCTGAGTGGTGGAGGCGTTGGTGATTTCCGTCCCGGCCACGCCCGTCAGCCAGTACGAGATCAGGTCGGGGATCATCAGCAGTCGGCGCGCCGCCGCGAACTGCGGTGTGCCACGCGCGGCGACGAGCTGGTAGACGGTGTTGAACGGCAGGCGCTGGAGCCCGGTGGCCGCGTACAACTCCTTCGGCGGCAGCAGGGCGTCGACCTCGGCCGGCGCGCCCTCGGTCCGCGTGTCCCGGTAGTGCACGGGATTGCCGAGCAGTGCCCCTCCCGCGTCGAGCAGCCCGTAGTCGACGGCCCAGCCGTCGATCCCGACCCCGTCGACGGGGCCGGCGGCCCGCAGCCCGTCCAGCACGCCGCGGTGGAGGGCGAGCACGTCCCAGTGCAGTGTCCCGCCCACCCGCACCGGCCGGTTGGGGAAGCGGTGCACCTCCCGGAGCTCCAGCGTGCCGGGTCCGGCGCGGCCGGCCATGACGCGTCCGCTGGACGCGCCGAGATCGACGGCGGCGAAGGACCTCGGCATCCGCCGCAGCTTGGCCTCCTCCAGTTCCCAGTACTCGATGCGGAACTTCTCCCGCTCCTCGATGGGCGCGTACGAGGACACGGACTCGGCGCCCCGCATCACATTGATCGCGTTGACGTAGAACTCTCCCGCGACCCGGGCGGTCTGCTTGTCCTTGCCGAAGGAGAACATGCCGACGCCGGGGACGAGGACGATCGACGGGTCCGCGCCGCGCATCGCGGGCGAGCCCGGCTCCGCGTGCCGCTCGTAGTACGCGCGGTACTCCTCGCGGTACGCGGCGTGCAGCTCCTTGAGCCGGGCCACCGCCTCCTCGACGGGCGCGGACGGCGGCAGGTCGAGGAGCAGTGGCCTGACCTTGGTCCGCAGGAAGTGGTCGGGGCAGGAGGTGCCCAGCGCTGCCAGCCGCGGGTGCTCGGCGCGCGAGACGAAGTCCAGCACCGCGTCGGAGTCGTCGAAGTGGCCGACCTGCGGGCGGTCCGCCGAGGCCAGGGCCCGGATGTGCGGGGCCAGCGCGGCCGCCCGCTCCCTGCGTTCGGCCCGGGCCGGCGGCTCGTACCCCTCCAGTACCGGGCCGAAGGGCTCGGGCCTGCCGCGCTCGGAGAGGAACGCCTCGGCGGTGCGGATGATGTGCAGCGAGTTGGCCTCGCACTCCTCGGAGGTGGCACCCCACGCGGTGATGCCGTGACCGCCGAGCACGCAGCCGATCGCCTGCGGGTTGGCCTCCTTGACGGCGGCGATGTCCAGCCCGAGCTGGAAGCCGGGGCGCCGCCAGGGCACCCACACCACCGTGTCGCCGAAGCACTCGGCGGTCAGTTTCTCGCCGTCCGCGGCGCATGCCAGCGCGATCCCGGAGTCGGGGTGGAGGTGGTCCACGTGGGCAGGTCCACGAATCCGTGCATCGCGGTGTCGATGGAGGGGGCCGCGCCGCCCTTGCCGTGCAGGCAGTAGTCGAAGGCGGCGACCATTTCGTCCTCGCGTTCGACGCCGGGGTACACCCCGGTCAGCGCCCGCAGCCGGTCGAGGCGCAGCGCCGCGAGACCTTCGGCCCTCAGGGTGCCGAGGTCGCCGCCCGAGCCCTTCACCCACACGAGCTCGACCGTGCCGCCGGTGACCGGGTCGGTGCCGGTGCCCTTGGCGGAGGTGTTGCCGCCGGCGTAGTTGGTGTTGCGCGGATCGGCGCCCAGCCGGTGCGAGCGCTCCAGCAGCGCGTCCACCACCGCCGAGTCCGCCGATGCCGCCGATGCCGCCGAGTCCGCCGACTGCGCCGCGTTCGCCGAGTCCTTCGAATCCGCCGGGTGCCCGGTGTGCTGTGTCATGCCGCTCACGCTCCCCATCCGGCCTGGGTCCCGCCCACGCGCTCTTCGACGATCTTCTGGTGCCAGCCCGAGCGGTGGTACGCCGCCACCGGGTCCGGGTCGATGCCCAGTTCTTCGCGCACCTCGGCGAGCAGCGGCCGGACATCGGTTTTGTACGCGTCCATCAGCACGGCGTTGGCGGCCAGTACGTCGCCCTCCGTCTGCGCGGCGGACAGTGCCTCGCCGTCCACGAGCAGTGCCTTGGCGGTGGCCTCCTGGACGTTCATCACCGAGCGGATGATGGCCGGGACCTTCGCCTCGATGTTGTGGCACTGGCCGAGCATGAAGGCGACGTCCGGGGTGAGGCCCCCGCCGCGCACCACCTCGTACATGATCCGGAACAGCTGGAAGGGATCCGCGGCGCCGACCATCAGGTCGTCGTCGGCGTAGAAGCGGGAGTTGAAGTCGAAGCCGCCGAGCCTTCCCTCGCGCAGCAGCAGCGCGACGATGAACTCGATGTTGGTACCGGGCGCGTGGTGGCCCGTGTCCACGACGACCTGTGCCTTCTCGCCGAGCTTCGGGCAGTGCGCGTAGGCCGTGCCCCAGTCCGGCACGTCCATGGTGTAGAAGGCGGGCTCGAAGAGCTTGTACTCGAGCAGCATCCGCTGGTCCTCCCCGAGCCGCTCGTGGACCGCGGCGAGCGCCTCCGCGAGCCGGTCCTGGCGGGTGCGGATGTCGTCCTGGCCCGGGTAGTTGGTGCCGTCGGAGAACCACAGCTTCAGATCGCGGGAGCCGGTGGCGTCCATGATGTCGACGCACTCCAGCAGGTGCCCCAGGGCCTTGCGGCGCACCGCCGGGTCGGGGTGGCAGACGCTGCCGAGCCTGTAGCCGTCGTCCTGGAAGACATTGGAGTTGACTGCCCCGAGGCGGAGCCCGCGCTCCTCCGCGTACTCGGCGAGGGCCCCGTAGTCGTCGACCCTGTCCCAGGGGATGTGCAGCGCCACGGTCGGTGCGACGCCGGTGTGGCGGTGGACGCGGGCCGCGTCGTCGAGTTTCTCCCGCGGGGTGCGGGGGACCCCCGGGTGGGCGAAGACCTTGAAGCGGGTGCCCGAGTTCCCGTAGGCCCACGAGGGCGTCTCGACGGCCTGGGTCTTCAGGGCCGCCTTCACGGCGGTCCTCACGGCGGGGACGTCGGATCGGCTCGTCATGATCAGCGCTCCTGTGTGCCATGCGGGTTTATGAATCGTTTCATCGCCGTGAAGCTATGGTGGGACGCTCCCCGGGACACCCCCCCACCGACGGAGGATCACGATGCGACGACCCCTGACCGCCGCGGTGCTGGTCACCGCTCTGCTCACCGCCCTGTCCCTGCCCGGCACGGCAGCACGGGCCGCGGATCCCGCCCCGGCGGTCAGCAAGGTCGCCGACACACAACTCGACTCCCAGGCGCTGTACTTCGTCTCCTACAACGGCCTGGTCAACAACAACGCCTTCCAGAAGAACGGCCTGCTCACCCACAAGGGCCACCAGTACGCCGCCTGGTACACCGCGGACCGCACCGCCGTCGTCGCGCGGCGCGCCCTCGGCTCTGCGAACTGGCAGACCGTCAGGCTCCCGCACCAGCTGCGCTACGACGACTCCCACAACGTCATCTCCATGGGCGTCTCCAGGACCGACGGCCGGCTCCACCTCAACATGGACTCGCACAGCGACGGCTTCTTCTACGTCAAATCCGCCGCCGGACTCCTCGACGACCCCACCACGACCGCCTGGACCGCGGCCGGGTTCGGCGCCGTCCAGACCACCCTCGACGGGCTCTCACCCACCTCGCGGTTCACCTACCCGCAGTTCATCGCCACCCCCGAGGGCAGGCTCCAGCTCAGCTACCGCGTCGCCGTCTCCGGCAACGGCCGCAACGCCCTCGCCGAGTACGACGGCACGCGGTGGACCGCGCTCGGCGAATGGACCAGCTCCACCGGCACCTACACCGGCGAGCACGGCTCCAGCACCGCCCGCAACATGTACCTGCACGGTATCGACTACAGCGCCGACGGCACCCTGCACGCCTTCTTCACCTGGCGCGAACAGAGCGCCGCCGTCATGTGCGACGGCGGCGGCATCACCAACCACGACACCGGCTACGTCCGCTCCACCGACCGCGGCCGCACCTGGCGCAACGCCGCCGGCACCCTCGTCGGCACCACCGGCGGCAGCGACCGTGTCGCCGTCACCGACCCCGGACTCGTCGTCGACCCACTGGGCCCCGACCACTCCCTGATGAACCAGGAGAGCCAGGCCACCGACTCCGCCCACCGCCCGCACGCCCTCGTCAGCTACGTCCCGGGCCGCTTCGGACAGTGCACCACCGACTACGTCGCCGACCGGACCGCCCACGGACGCGTCTTCCACATCCGCCAGGACCCGGCGACCGGTGCCTGGAAGAAGACCGAGATCCCGGTGCCGCTGAACTCCAGCCAGCGCACCCACCTGGTCTTCGACAAGTACGACAACGCCTACGCCGTCATGCCGTACGGCCGCATCGCCGGCGCCTCGGAGGCATCCGGCTACACCGACTGGAAGCTCCTCTTCGACGGAAGCGGCCTGAACGCCTTCGGCGAGGTCGTCGTCGACGACACGCGGCTCGCCCAGGACGGGGTGCTGTCCTTCATGTACCAGCAGAGGTCCAGCGGAACGACGCCCTCCCCCATCCGTGTCGCCGACTTCGCCCTGCCGTCCTGACCTCCCCTCCCGAGGAACACCATGACCGCCCAGACCACCGCCACAGGAACGACCCGCCGCCGCACGCCCGCCGTCGCCCGAAGGCCCCGCATCGGCCTCGCCGAGACGGGCCACGACGGCCCGGGACACCCGGTCATCAGCGAGCGCAGGCCGCTGCTGCGCGGCCTCGGCGTCTACCACGGCAAGCGCGGCTGGGGCGTGTCGGTGGAGTTCGACGTCCGGCACGGACCCGTCACCCTGGCCGGTCTCGGGCAGACCCGCGACGGGAAGTACAAGCTGGTCGCCGCCGAAGGCAAGGTGGCCGGCGGCCCGCTGCCGGAGATCGGCAACACCACCTCACGCGTCGACTTCGGCTGCGACCCCGGTGAATGGACCGACGGGTGGAGCGCGAGCGGTGCCGCCCACCACCGGGCGCTCGGCACCGGCAGTCTGCTGCCCGACCTGCGTGCGCTGGCCGGGCTGAGTGGACTGGAGCTCGTGGAGGTCTCCGCCTGATGGCACAGTCGGTGGGTATCAAGGACGTCGCCCGCGTCGCGGGCGTGTCCGTCGGCACGGTGTCCAACGTCATCAACAGGCCGGAGTCGGTGGCCGAGGAGACACGGGCACGCGTGCTGTCCACCATCGACCGGCTCGGCTATGTGCGCAGCGAGTCCGCCCGCCAGCTCAGGGCCGGCCGCAGCCGCATCATCTCGCTGCTGGTGCTCGACATGGCGAACCCCTTCTTCGTCGACGTCGCCTCCGGCGCGGAACGCGCCGCGCGCGACGCGGGGCTCGGCGTGATGCTGTGCAACAGCGGGCAGAGCGCCGAGGAGGAGGCCGAGTACCTGGGACTCTTCAGCGAGCAGCGGGTCCGCGGCATGCTGATCACCCCCGTCGATCCGACCGGACGCAATCTGCGCGCCTTCCGCCGCCACGGCATCCCCTACGTCCTCGTCGACCGGGTGGGACCGAGCTCGGAGGGCTGCTCGGTGTCGGTCGACGACATCACCGGCGGGGAACTGGCCGTACGGCACCTGATCGCCCAGGGACACACCGGGATCGCGTACGTCAGCGGACCGATGCACCTCCAGCAGTGCCAGGACCGGCGGGCCGGCGCGCTGCGGGCGCTCGCCGAGGCGGGGCTGCCCGCCGAGCGGCTGCGGCCGGTCGAGGCGGAGCGGCTGGACGTCGCGGCCGGCCGCGACTCGGGCGCGCGCCTGCTCGGCATGTCGTCCCGGCCCACGGCGGTGTTCTGCGCCAACGACCTGCTGGCGCTGGGCGTGCTCCAGGCGCTGTACGGGGCGGGGGTGAGCGTGCCCGACGATGTGGCGCTGGTCGGCTACGACGACATCGAGTTCGCCTCGGCCGCCGCGGTGCCGCTGACCTCCGTACGGCAGCCCGCGTTCCAGATGGGGCGGCTGGCCGCCGAGCTGCTGATCGAGGAGACGGGGGACGACGCCGGCGAGCACCGGCACCAGCGCATCGTGCTCCAGCCCGAGCTTGTGGTCCGGGACTCGTCGCTGTCACGCCGTCGCTGACACCGGTGCCTTCCGCGCCCCCGGGACCCGTTCGCGGCCCCGGCCCTCGAGCTGTGCCGTGTCCCGGTCCCGGAACAGGCGGCGGATGTCGCCCACGGCCGCCCGGCCCGCCCTGTTGGCGCCGATCGTGCTGGCCGAGGGGCCGTATCCGGACAGATGGATCCGGGGGTCCCGGACCACCCGGGTGCCCTCGATACGGATGCCGCCGCCCGGCTCGCGCAGCCGCAGCGGCGCCAGATGGTCCAGGGCCGCCCGGAAACCCGTCGCCCAGAGTATGACATCGGCCTCCGTGCGGCGGCCGTCGTCCCATTCCACGCCGGTGGGCGTGATGCGGTCGAACATCGGCCGCCGGTCCAGGACACCGTCCATGAGAGCCCGTCTGATCGCGTCGTTCAGGGGCAGCGCCGTCACCGACACCACGCTGCGCGGGGGCAGGCCCCGCCTGACCCGCTCCTCGACCAGGGCCACGGCCGCCCGGCCGGCGTTCTCGTCGAACGGGCCCTCGCGGAAGACGGGCGGACGCCGTGTCACCCAGGTGGTCGCGGCGGCGTACGGGGCGAGCTCCATCAGGTGCTGCGTCCCCGACGCGCCGCCGCCCACCACGATCACCCGCTGCCCGGCGAACTCCTCCGGCCCCCGGTACCGGGCGGTGTGCAGCTGACGGCCGCGGAAGGTCTCCCGGCCCGGGTAGTGGGGGAGGAACGGGCGGTCCCAGGTGCCCGTCGCGTTGATCAGCGCCCGGGTGGCGTACGTCCCCTCCGAGGATTCGACCAGAAGCCGCCCGCCCGGGCCCTCGGTGACCCTGCGGACGTCCACCGGGCGGTGCACGCGCAGGCCGAAGGCGCGCTCGTAGTCGCCGAAGTAGGCGCCGATGACCTCGGACGAGGGCCTGGCCGGGTCCGCCCCTGTCAGCTCCATGCCGGGCAGCGCGTACATCCCGTGCACCTTGCCGTACGTCAGCGAGGGCCAGCGGAACTGCCAGGCGCCGCCGGGCGCGGGGGAGTGGTCGAGGACGAGGAAGTCACGGTCCGGCTCGAAGCCGGTGCGCCGCAGGTGGTAGGCCGCGGCCAGCCCCGCCTGTCCCGCGCCGATCACCACGGCGTCCACGTCCCGCGCGTGCTCCCGCGCCCCGGAATCGTTCACGCTTCTACCAACTGTGCCGGGGCGCGGGATCTTCCCCGCCGGACGCCGCCGTGCCGCCGGACGGTGCCGTACGCCGCTGTGCGCCGGAGGTGCCGGGCCGGAGGTGCCGGGCCGGATGTGCCGGGCCGGATGTGCCGGGCCGGGCGGCGTTCCGGACGCCGTGCGCGGAGTGCGCGAGGATGGGGCCATGCCCGATGCCTTCACCACCCGCGTCCTGAACGTCAGCACCGGCCGCTCCGAGACGGTGACCGATCTGACCCGCGACTGTGCCGCCTTCCTCCAGGAGGTGGCCTGCGGCCGGGACGGGCTGCTGAACATCTTCGTCCCGCACGCGACCGCCGGTATCGCCGTCATCGAGACCGGAGCCGGCAGCGACGACGACCTTCTCGCGACCCTGCACACCCTGCTTCCCGCGGACGACCGCTGGCAGCACCGCCACGGCAGCCCCGGCCACGGCCGCGACCACGTCCTCCCGGCGCTCGTGCCCCCGCACGCCACGCTCCCGGTGATCGGCGGCCGCCTGGGACTCGGCACCTGGCAGTCCGTGTGCCTGGTGGACACGAACGTCTCGAATCGCGACCGTCAGGTGCGGTTGTCGTTCCTCGGGTAGGGCTTTGTCCGCCGTCACTGCAGGAGCGACTTCCGGCCGCACCGAATGAGACGCCGTCCGGACCGGCGATGGCCTTGGGGGAGGCTTGCGCGTTCCCTGGACGGGCCGTTCCTGGAGGGGCTACGCGGCAGTAGAGGTGGGCCAGAAGGCCTGCATGAGCCAGCTGACGGAGTGCCACCTCAACCCCGATCTGTCTGCCGGTCAGGTCGTGGACGACGACACGGAAGGCGTTGTGCGGCGAATCGCGGAGAAGTCGGGGTCCTGCCGCCTGGCTGCCCCGTCGCAGGCGGTGCCTCTGCTGGTCCGCCGGGAGGGGGATGACCACCAGGATGCCACGTTTGCGCAGGTGGGCGGGATCGTACGGGACGAGTTGGCCTTGTCGGCCAGGACCAGGTCCGGCCTGGTGCGCGGACGACCACGCCGTCGGGGACGCGCAGGCGAGCCATGACGTCCGTGAAGATGAGGGCACCGAGGCCGGCAGATGCCGAGGGGGACGGCCACCGCACGGTGCGGGCGGCTCGGCTTCCCCGGCCGGCCGTCCCGGCCGCCCTGCCGGCCCCGGCGGTCCTCAGCCGCGCTTGCGGGCCGTCACCACGAGGTACTCCCACTCCATACTGAAACCGTCCCGCCCTTCGGCGTGCCGGCGGGCGAGGTCGTCGAGGCCGACGTCCAGTTCCGCGACCCGGGCCGGGTCGTCCGCGATGTTCCGGTAGACGGCGATGGTCGGGCCGTAGCAGGACTTGAAGTACTCCCGGAACTCCTCCGGCTTCCCGAAGCGGTCGATCCGTACGGTCCGCCGCCGGGCCTCGAAATCGGTCACCCGCTCGCCGAGCAGACCGCGGACGTGCTCCTCCCGGCCCCACAGCGGCGGGGGCTGGGCCCCGGGCGGCGGCGCGGGTGCGTAGGGTTTCACCACGGCGAACATCTGGCCGATGAAACCCTCAGGAGTCCAGTTGATCAGGCCGATCGTGCCCCCGGGACGGCACACACGGACCAGCTCACGGGCGCCGGCCTCATGACGCGGGGCGAACATGATTCCCACGCAGGACATCACGGTGTCGAAGTCACCGTCCGCGAACGGCAGCGCCTCCGCATCGCCCTCACGCCATTCCAGCTCGGCGCCCTGCCCGGCAGCGAGCCGGCGCCCGGCCTCCAGCAGTTCCGGCGTGAGGTCGCAGGCGACGACGCTCGCGCCCGCCAGAGCCGCGGGGATCGCGGCGTTGCCCGACCCGGCGGCGACGTCCCGCACCCGTTGGCCGCTCCGCACGCCGCAGGCCCTGGCCAGCTCCCGGCCCAGCTCCGGGATGATCTGGGTGGCGACGGCCGGATAGTCGCCCAGCGCCCACATCCTGCGGTGCTTCGTCTTGACTGCGCGGTCGGCCTCGACGGTGTCGGTAATCTCGGTCATGACAGCTCCCGTTCTCCTGGAATCTCCTCGAAGAATCTCCTCGAACCCTTGCCTTGGTACCGAGGCTAGGAAGGCGCCCGGGGCGGTCCTCGTACGAGATCTGTACCGGCGGCGGTGGCCGCGCTCCGTAGAAACGTGCCGGGAAGTGGCCGGGCCTCGGCGGGGGGATCAAGCCTGCACGCATGGGGTCC
Organism: Streptomyces sp. GC420; assembly: GCF_009916105.1. Lineage (GTDB taxonomy): Bacteria > Actinomycetota > Actinomycetes > Streptomycetales > Streptomycetaceae > Streptomyces. The sequence continues at coordinate 21,782 of NZ_JAAAXQ010000011.1, forward strand.
TCGTACTACCAGTTCTGCCCCGTCGCCAAGGCGATGGAGCTGCTCGACGAGCGCTGGACACTGCTCGTCGTGCGGGAACTGCTGGAAGGCACCGAGCACTTCAACGACCTGCGGCGCGGCGTGCCCAGGATGTCACCCACGCTGCTGTCCAGGCGGCTGCAGCAGCTGGTGCGCGCCGGAATCGTCGAGCGGCGCTCCGACGGGCGGCAGGTGCGCTATGTCCTGACCGCCGCGGGCCGGGAACTCAGGCCGGTGGTCGAGGCGCTCGGCACCTGGGGTGTGCGGTGGGTCGGGGAACTCGGGGACGAGGACCTCGACCCGAGTCTGCTGCTGTGGGACATGACCGCCACGTCGACCACGACGCCGTCCCCACCGGGCGTACGGTGGTCCGTTTCCTGTTCTCGGACGTGCCCGTCGGCTCGCGCGAGTGGTGGCTGGTGATCAAGACGGCCCAGGCCGACGTCTGCGACATGGATCCCGGCTACGACGTGTCGGTCACGGTCTCGGCGGCTCTGCGTCCCATGGTCCGGATCTGGCGGGGGGATCTGGGCTGGTCCGAGGCCTTGCGCACCGGGGCCTTGGCGGTGGAGGGGCCGGAGCGGCTGCGACGGGCGCTGCCGGACTGGTTCGCCCTGCCCGCCGTCGCGGCGGTGCCGCGGCCTTCCTAGGGGCGGGCGCCGTCCCGCAGGACCCGGTCCGGGTGGTGTGCCGCCACGGCGCACCGCCCCTGCCGCGGGTGTCCGCGACGGGGGCGGTGCACTGCTGTGCCGGTGTGCCCGGGGCGGTCAGACAGCCACGGTGTGGGTGTCCGTTCCGGTTGACGGCGCGAACTGTCCGTTGCCGTTGTACGTGGCGGTGACGGCGTGCGGGCCGATGGTCAGTCCCCGGTTGGTGGTGACGGCGACACCGCCCACCAGGGCCGCGGTGAAGGTACCGCCGCCACCGCCTCCGATGACGAACGTGACGGTGCCGGTGGGGGTGCCCGTTCCCGGTGGGGCGGCCACCACCGTCGCCGTGAAGGTAACCAGTCGACCAGGCTGGGACGGGTCGGGCGACGAGACGACCGTCGTGATGGTGCTCGCCCCGGTGACGGTGTGCGTGTCCGCGCCGCTGGACGGGGCGAAGTCGGCGTCGCCGCCGTAGGAGGCCGTCACCGTGTGGGGTCCGATGTTCAATCCGCTGTAGGTGACGGAGGCCGAACCGCCCGTAATGGGCGCGGTGAGTGTGACAGTGCCGTCGATGACGAAGGTGACGGTGCCGGTGGGGGTGCCGGGCCCCGGGACGTCCGGTGTCACGGTGGCGGTGAAGGTGACTGTCTCCCCGACGACGGACGGATCGGGGCTCGAGATCACCGTGGTGGTGGTCGGCGCCGGGTTGACGGTGTGGGTGTCCGTGCCGGTGGAGGCGGTGAAGTTGCTGTCTCCGCCGTACGCGGCGGTGATGGAGTACGTCCCGGCCGTCAGCGTACTGATGTCCACCGTCGCCACACCGTCGGCGTTCAGTGCGACCGGGATGGTGGGGCCGCCGCTGATGGTGAAGGTGACGGTTCCTGTGGGTGTACCGGCGCCCGGTGACACGGCCGCGACGGTCGCGGTGAGGGTGACCGTCTCTCCGCGCACGGAGGGGTCGGGGCTGCTGGTGACGGTGGTGAGCGTCGCCGCCTGGACCACGGTGTGGGTGTCGGTGCCGGTGGAGGCGGTGAAGTTGGTGTCGCCGCCGTAGTCGGCGGTGACCGAGTAGGTGCCGGCTGGCAGGGTGGCTCGGGTGAGGGTGGCGGTGCCGTTCTCGTCGAGGAGGACGGGTACGACGTCTCCGTCGATGGTGAAGGTGACGGTGCCGGTGGGGGTCCCGGCTCCCGGGGCCACGGGCGCCACGGTCGCGGTGAAGAGGACCGGCTGGCCGAACACGGAAGGATCGGGACTGCTGCTGACCGAGGTGATGGTCGATGCGAGGACGACGGTCTGGGTGAGGGGCGCGCTGGTGGAACTGGTGAAGCTGGGGTCGCCCGCTCCGACGTAGGTGGCGACCACGGTGTGGTCCCCGGCGGTGAGGTCGCTGATGGTGACGGTGGCACTGCCTGCGGCGAGTGTTCCGGTCAGGACGATGGTGCCGTCGATGGTGAACGTGACCTGGCCGCCGGGTGTGCCTGCGCCCGGTGGGACGGGGGCGACGGTGGCGGTGAAGCTGACCGGCTCTCCGTAGACGGAGGGGTTGGGGGAGGAGGTGAGCGTCGTGGTGGTGGCGGAGGGTTCGACGATGTGGGTGTCGCTGCCCGATGAGGGGAGGAAGTTGCCGTCGCCGTTGTATTCGGCGGTGATCTCGTAGGTGCCGACCGGCAGCCCGGCGGTCGTGAAGGTGGCGGTGCCCGACCCGTCGAGCGGCACGGTGACGCTGCTTCCCGCGCTGTCCCTGAAGGTGACGGTGCCGGTCGGCGTCCCGGCGCCAGGGGCGATAGGCGTGACGGTCGCGGTGAAGGTGACGGGCTGCCCGAAGACGGACGGGTCGGGGGAGGTGATGACCGTCGTGGTGCTGGCTGCGGGATCCACGGTGTGCGTGTCCGTGCCCGTGGCGGGCAGGTGATTCGGGTCGCCGCTGTAGGCCGCCTGGACCGGATGAGTGCCCGCCGCCAGCGTGCTGCTGCTGATGGTGGCAACGCCGTTCTCGTCCAGGGCCACCGTGACGGGGGGTTCGCCGTCGACGGTGAAGGTCACCGTGCCCGTAGGAACCCCGCCGCCGGGTGCCGACGGGGCCACCACGGCGGTGAAGGCGACGGGCTGTCCGAAGACCGAGGGGTCGGGCGTGGAGGTCACGGTGACGGTCGTGGCCAGAGCGCTGACGGTGTGTGTGTCCGAGCCGTCCGAGGGAGCGAAGCCGGTGTCGCCCCCGTAGGCGGCGACGACCGTGTGCGTACCGGCCGGCAGAGCGCTGGTGGCGGCTGTGGCCGTTCCCGAGGCGTCGACGGATCCGGTGAGGACGATCGAGCCGTCGATGGTGAAGGTGACGGTGCCGGTGGGGGTGCCGGCCCCGGGCGGAACGGGAGTGACGAGCGCGGTGAAGAGGACCTCCTGGCCGTAGGTGCTCGGGTCCGGCGAGGAGGTGACCGTGGTGGTGGTCAGCGCCTGGCCGACGGTGTGGGTGACGTCGCCGGAGGAGCCGGTGAAGTCGGCGTCCCCGCTGTAGACGGCGGTGACGGTGCTCGTCCCGACGGGCAGATCGGACAGCGTGAGCGTGGCGGTGCCGTCGCTCTCCAGGGGGAGGACACCGATCTCGGCCCCGTCGAGGAAGAACGTGACCGTCCCGGTGGGCGTTCCGGCACTCGGAGGCGCCGGAACGGCCGTCGCGGTGAAGGCCACCTCCTGGCCGAACACCGACGAGGGTGGCGAGGCGGTGACCGTGGTGGTCGTCGACGCACGGCCGACGGTCACCTCGGCCGTGGTGGTGGAACCCGCGTACTGGGCGTCCCCGTTGTAGGTGACGGACACCACGTGACTGCCCACCGAGAGGGAGTCGATCGTGAAGGAGGCCGTACCGCTTCCGTCCAGCGAGACGGTCTGTGTCGTCACGCCGTCGGGGCCGCTGATCTCGAACGTGACGGTACCCGTCGGCACCGGGCCCGGTCCCTGGGGCACCACGGTGGCGGTGAAGGTGACGGGTTCGCCGAAGACGGGAGCGGCGGGAGAGATGGTGACCGTAGTGCTCGTGGCCGCCCCGAGGACGGTTTGCGTGGTGGTGCCCGAGGAGGGCGCGAACTGGGTGTCGCCGCTGTAGGTCGCCGTGATCGTATGTGTGCCCTGACCGAGGGTGCCGATGTCGACGGTGGCGACTCCCGAGGTGTCCAGCGGAGCGGTGAATGTGCCGCCGCCCGGACCGTCCACGACGAAGGTGACCGTGCCGGTGGGGATTTCCGTGTAGGGCGGCGCGGCGGCGACGAAGGCGGTCAGTGTCACCGTCTCGCCCAGGTTCGACGGGTCGGGCGACGAAGCGACGGTGGTGGTGGTCGCCTTCTTCGACGGCAGCACGTGCTGGCTGGTGGAACCGGTCGACGGGAGGAAGTTGACGTCTCCCTTGTAGATGGCGATGACGAGTTGGTCACCGGGCGGGAGGGAGTTCGTGGTGAAGGTGGCCTTGCCGCTCGCGTCCAGCCGCGCGGGGAAGTCACCGAGGGAGTCGACGACGAAGACGACCGTGCCGGTCGGTGTCCCCGCGCCGGGCGGCACGGCCGTCACGGTGGCGGTGAAGGTGACCGGCTGCCCGGGAACGGAGGGATCCGGCGACGAGGTGACCGTGGTGCTGGTCGCCGCCGGGACCACGGCGTGCCGGTAGCTGCCGGTGGAGCGCGCGAACTGCGCGGAGCCGTTGTACGTCGCGGTGACCGTGTGGGTCGCCGTGCTGAGCGTGGAGGTGGTGACCGTGGCCCTGCCGCTCGCGTCGAGCGGCACCGTGTACGTGCCGCCTCCGCCGCCGGCGATGGTGAAGGTCACGGTGCCGGTGGGGGTGCCCAGGCCCGGGATCACGGAGGTGACCGTTGCGATGATGGTGACCGGCTGACCGAAGACGGTCTGGATGGGGGATGAGACAACCCTGGTGATGGTGGGAAAAGCCACGATGCGCCCTCTCGTCCGTGGTGTGCGTTCCGCTGGTCACCCGTCAGGTCCGGTGGTGCCTCCGGGGAGGACCGCCCGTACGGCGCGGCCGCTTCCGCCGAGACCGGGATGAGACTGGGACCGGGGCTTGACGAAGAGGCAGGGCTCCTCGCCGCACTGCTCTCCGTCGGCAGAGGCAGTGGGGACCAACGGGCCGATACCACTGATGGACCCACGACTTGCCGCGCCACTCCAGAGTCAGGACGCTCAATTGACTCGAACGGAGCAGCGCTTAATGAATCGGACGAGGCGTGAGTAATCTATCGAACACCACACTCCGGTCATATGTGCGCCGTTGTGCGCCGCTCCGGGCTGTGGCCGAGGTCAACAGGGCCTGAGAGGTTCGGCGAAGCCGGGGAACGCCGACCCACCCGTACGCGGCGGACACCTCGAACTCGCCCTGCCCCGAGGAGGAGACCGGCGTGCGAGCCCATCGGTCCGCCCGCCGGTGGGGGCATGTCCTGATCGCGGGACCGCCGTGCGGTGTCGGTGCGCCGCCGACGCGCTCCGGCATGCCGCACCCGGGATTCCCCGGAGCCGGCGGCGACCGGTCACCCGCGCCGCGCCGCCCGCGTCAACGCTGCGGTCACCCGCGCCGGGCCGCCTCGCGCCCGACCGACTCCACCAGCGGCAGCAGTCGGTGGGGCACCCGCTCGCGCAGCGCCACCTCTGTCCGGGTGCGCACCACACCCGGCAGGTTGATCAACTGCTGGATCACGTCCTCCAGGTGCTCGTTGTCGCGCGCCACCACCCGGGTCAGCAGATCACCGCCCCCGGTGATCGAGAACGCCTCCACGATCTCCGGTACGGCCGACAGCGCCTCGCCCACCTCGTCGAGATGCCCCTGCGTCACCTCGATGTGGACGAAGGCCAGCACCGGATGCCCCAGCGCGGCGGGCGACAGGAAGGGCCCGGTGCCCGTGATGACGCCGTCCCGCTCCATGCGGTCGAGGCGCGCCTGGACCGTGCCGCGCGCGACGCCCAGCAGACGGGCGTACTCCCGGACGCTGGTGCGCGGCCGTTCCAGCAGCAGCCGCAGGATCCGGGTGTCCAACCGGTCCACCGCCATCGTCCACCGCCCTCCTCCTGGCACCGGCGCGGGACTACGACTGTACCGATGGCCGGGTCGTCTGGCGGGCCGGAACGCCGGGCGGGCCGGGTCGTCTGGCGGGCCGGAACGCCGGCGGCGAGGGCGGCCCGCCCGCTCCCACTGGTCCGTTGGCCGCGGGGCGGCCCGCCCTTGACGCGGCACGCTGGGCCATTGGCCCAGTGAGAACCTGTGCTGTTGAGCCACTGACCCCCGCAGTGCTTTCCTGTACCCATCGATGGCGCTGCGCAGCGCTGGACGGCGACGAAGCCGCACCGGAGCGTGGCGCCTTTCCCATGCCCAGGTGGGCGGCGCACGCGACCGCACCCGGGCCGTGCGTGCCCGAGGGGGGCCGGTCGCCGTTGAAGAGGATGTTCTCCGCACCCGACCCGGGTCTCGTCCGGCTGCGCGTGTCGCTGCGCGCCGTCGCCGGGGTCGGCCTCGCCGTGACCGCCGCGCAGGCCGCGGGACTGCCGCTGCCCGCCTCCGTCACCGGTGGGCTCGCCGCGCTGCTCGCGCTCTTCACCGTCGCCGACCCGACCGTCCGGGGCCAGGCACTGACCACACTGCTGCTCCCCGTCGTCGGCCTTCCCGTGCTCGCGCTGGCCACCGTCCTGCACGGCAGCCCGCTGCTGCGTGACACCGCCTGGCTGCTCGTCGTCCTCGGCGGCGTGTACGCCAGGCGCTGGGGTCCGCGCGGCAACGCGCTCGGCATCTTCGCCTTCATGATGTTCTTCGTCACGCAGTTCCTGCACGCCGTTCCCGCGCAACTGCCCGTGCTCTGCGCGGCCGTCGCGCTCGCCCTCCTCGCGGCGGGCGGCGTCCGCTTCGGACCCTGGTGCGTCGAGCGCCGTACCCCGCCCCCGGCCGCACCGGTGCCGCCGCCCGGCACCGGGCCGGCCAGGCCCACCACCCGGCAGGCCGTGCAGGCGACGGCGGCCTGCGCCTTCGCGCTGGCACTGGGCCAGACCGTCTCCGACGAGCGCTGGTACTGGGCCGTCGGCACCACTTGGTGGATCTTCGTCAACACCGCCTCGCGCGGCGAGACGCTGGTGCGCGGCTTCCGCAGGATCGTCGGTACGGTCCTCGGGATCGCGGCGGGAATGCTGGTCGCCGTCCCGCTGGACGGGGCCCCGGGCCCCACGGCCGCCCTGGTCGCGGTGTGCGTCTTCGGGATCTTCTACACGGCGGCCCTCTCCTACAGTTGGATGACGTTCTTCGTGACCGTCATGGCCGGACTCCTCTACGGCCTGCTCGGCGTCCTGCACCCCGGTCTGCTCGCCCTGCGCCTGACCGAGACCGTCGTCGGAGCCGCCGGCGCCGCTCTCGCCGTGGCCGTCGTCCTCCCGGTCACCACCCACGCGGCCACGGACGCCTGGATCCAGCGGGCACTGCAGTGCGTGCACCGCTGCACCTCCGAGGCCGCCCGGAGACTCGCCGGGGACGAGGACGCCGATCCCGCGCCGCCGGCCGCCGAACTGGAAGTGCTGCTGGGGCGCGTGCGGATGTCGGTCGCGCCGCTCGTGCACCCCCTCAACCCGCTGCACGCCCGCAAGGCCCGTGCACGCCGGGTGCTGGAACTGCTCGACGACTGCGCCCGGCAGGTACGGGCGCTGGCCGCGGTGGCCGCCGACCCGGACGCCTCGCACGACGCCAGGCTGACCGCCGCCTGCCGTCGCGTCGAGACGGCGGTGCACGCCCTGATGACGCCCAGCGCCCGGCCGGCCCTCGCGTCCGTGCCCGTGCCCGTGTCCGTGTCCGTGTCCGCACCGGCACCCGCGCCGGCCGCGGTCGAGGCCGAGGCGCTCGTGCCCATGGGCCGGCCGCTTTCGGAGGAGCATCCCGCGCTCGCCCATCTGCACGACCTGGAGAAGGCGCTCGCGGCACTCGACGGCCCCCTGCGGAACCCCGCAGGCCCCTCCCTCGTCACCGTCTGACGCCCAAGAGCCGTCCACGGCCGTCCGTGCCGTCGGGCGAGTGGACGAGTGGACGAGTGGACGAACCGCCATATGGTCTAGACCTACTGCTACCGTCGGCCCATCACGTCCGGCACGCACCAGGCGTCCGGACCCGCGGAGGGAGTACCACGTGGCCGTCAGCGGACGCGCGTTCATCGGCTCGTTCACCTCGGCGGGCGGCCGCGGCATCCTCACCGCGACGGTCGAACCCCGCACGGGCTCGCTGACCGTCCTGCACACCACCGAGACCGTGCCCGACCCGTCCTTCCTGGCCCTGTCGGCGGACGGTCACGTGCTCCACGCCGTCAGCGAGACGGAATCCGGGGCCGTGTACGCGTTCGACGTACGCGGTGAACGGCCCGTGCCGCTCGGCGGACCCGTGCCCGTCGAAGCGGACTCGCCGACCCATCTGACCGTGGCGGGGGATCTGCTGCTGACCGCCAACTACGGCTCCGGCAGCGTCACCGCCCTCGCCCTGGGAGCGGACGGGACCCCGTCGGGCCCGGCCCGGGTCATGGCCCACCGCGGCTCGGGACCCGACGCCGCGCGCCAGCAGGGCCCGCATGCCCACCAGGTGCTGCCCGACCCCACCGGGCGCTGGCTGCTCTGCGTGGACCTCGGCACCGACTCGGTGTGGATCAGGGCGGCGGACACCCTGCGCCTGCACCGCGAGGCCGCGCTGAGGCCCGGCAGCGGGCCCCGGCACCTGGCGTTCCACCCGGCCGGCCGGCACGCCTACGTCGTGGGAGAGCTGGACCCGGTCGTCACCGTCTGCCGGTGGAACGCCGAGGAGGGCGCTCTCGTACCGCTCGGCGAGACACCTCTGGGGCCCGGCACAGCCGGGGCGGCGGGCGGCCACTACCCCTCCGAGCCCGTCGTCTCGCGGGACGGCCGATTCCTCTGGGTCGCGGGGCGCGGCCGGGACAGCATCACCGTCCTGGCTCTGGACGAAGCGGGCGAGTCGGCCGCACCGGTCACCACGGTGCCCTGCGGCGGCCACTGGCCCCGGGATCTCACGCTCGACCCCACGGGCCGCCGGCTGTACGCGGCCAATGAGCGCTCCGGCACCGTGACCTGGTTCGACGTCGACCCGGAGACCGGCGTCCCGGCCCCGGCGGGTTCGCTGCCGGCACCGGCCGCCTCCTGCGTGATCTTCGGCTGACGCCCGCCCTGCCCCGCCCGCGGTCCCGTGGCCGCACATGCGTCAGGGCCCGGTTCCCGGCCTGGGAGAACGAGCCCTGACGTGTGCGCCGTGCGTGTGTCCGGTGATCAGTGCACCGCGGTGCCCGGTGTCTGCTGCTGGGCGATGCCCAGGACCGCGGCGTACTTCGACAGCACCAGCTTGCCGATCGCCGGGTACGAGCCCAGCGTCTCGGCGGAGGCGCAGCCGGCCTCCTTCGCGGCGGCGTCCAGCAGCCCCTCCGGGACCTCCGGGCCGATCGCGTACGGCGCGAGCGCCAGCTGCGCCGAACCGGAGCCGCGCAACTGCTCGGCGATGTCCGAGACGGCACCCTCCTGGTCCAGCGCGGCGGCCATCACCGGCACCGCCAGACGTGCGGCCAGCAGCATGCCGGTGATCCCCGCGGCCTGCACCGCTTCCTCGCCGCCCACAGTGGCGAGGATGATGCCGTCGGCCGCCGTGGCCACGGTGAAGAGCCTCGCCCGGTCCGCGCGGGCCAGACCGGCCTCGGAGAGGCGCACGTGCAGGGCCTCGGCGAGCAGCGGGTGCGGGCCGAGGACGTCGGTCAGCTCCGCCGCGGCCTCGCTGTCCACGAGGGCCTGGCGTATGCGGCGCATCAGCGCGCTGTCCGGCCCCGCCAGCAGCGGTACCACGACGGCGACCGGCCCCTCGGGCGCGGACACCTCCTCGCCCGCGGCCTTCGCCAGTTCGTAACGGGCGGTGCGGTCCGCGGCCGTCCGCGCCAGGACGGCGGGCAGCGTGGGGTACTCGTCGTCGTCCCCGTCCAGGTAGCCGATCCGGGCGTCCAGGCCCGGCAGCTCGGAACGGGCGATGCTCACGGTCTCCTCCGCCAGCGCGCGCGTGGCCGGTCCGGGAGTGCCGGGCACGGCAAGGAGCAGCGCGGGCGCACCCTCGGGCGCCACCACGGGTTCCGGACGGCGGTGGCGTCCGGGCTGGCGGGGTCGCGGCATTCGTACTGGCAGGCCGTTGGAGGGCCCTGTGGGGGAGCTCATGGCCTGGCATGCTACTGGTTCTGCGCGCCCCGCTGTTCGGGGAGGGCGCAGATCGGCGGTATCCGTCCCGATTTATCCGTTGAATACCGTGAATGGTGACCGGATCAGTCCACCTGTCCGGTGCCCGTGGCCGGGCGGACGTGCAACAACCGTCCGTCGACCGGCAGTCGTACATCGCCTGTGGCCAGCGCGGACGCGATCACGACGGCTCCGCGCAGCGGGTCTCCGGCCGCCGGTACGAGCCGGGCGTGCGGGAGTTGCCGTGCCAGTTCCGCCCGCAGCGGTACGAGGAGCGGGTCGCCCAGTTTCAACAGGCCACCGGTGAGGGCGACTTCGGGGGACCATGCCGCACCGCCGCCCGGTGCGGGCCCCTTGGTGCAGGAATCGCCCGGTGTGTCCGCCGCGCCCGGTGAATCCACTGCGTTCAAGGTGCCCGGTGCCGTCGTCGCGTCCGTCGCTCCTGTTGCGCCCGTCGCGTCCGGCGCCCGTGGCGCGTGCGGCCCGTCCGGGCACGCCGCCGCGGCGGCGTCCGCGATGTGTCCCGCGGCCTCCCGCAGGATCCGGTCCGCCACGGTATCGCCGCCGGCCGCGGCGCGGGCCACCTCGGGCGCGAAGGAGGCCAGTACGGCCGGCCGGTCGGAGCGCGGATAGACCAGTCCCGGCACCTCGGCGGCGGGCCCGAGGACCGCTTCCGTCCGGGCCAGCAGTGCGCGGGACCCGCCCCGCCGGCCGTCGTGGGCGCGCAGCGCCGCCTCCAGGCCGGCCCTGCCGATCCAGGCCCCGCTTCCGCAGTCGCCCAGCAGGTGGCCCCAGCCGTCGGCGCGCCGCCACGAGCGCAGGTCCGTGCCGAGCGCGATCAGCCCGGTGCCGGCGGCGACCACGACTCCGGGACGCGGGCCCAGCGCACCGGCGTACGCCGTCACGGCGTCCGCCGCCAGGGCCAGCCACCGTGCGCCCAGTTCACGTGCCAGCGGGCCCGGCAGTCCGCTGCGCAGCCCGCCCCCGAGGGTCGCCATGCCGGCCGCGCCCACGGCGATCGCCGCGATCCGCCCGGCCCCGGCCTCCCGCATCAGTTCCCTCGCGGCGGGCAGCAGCCGGTCCAGGAACTCCGCCGCGTCGATCCCACCGGGGCCGGTACGCACGGGCCGGGCCGAGCGGGTCGCGCCGACGGCGGGAACCGCGCCGCCCTGGCAGGGGCCGGCGTCCGGGCCGGCCGCCAGCGCCACGCGCAGCCCCGAGCCGCCGGAGTCGACACCGAGGACCCAGTGGCGCTCCTGCGGCGCCCGGCCGCTCACGCCGGTGTCCTCCGGCGGCCCGAGCCCGGCCCGAGCGCCGCCGGGGTCACGGCAGCCGCCAGTCCACCGGCTGCGCCCCCTGGGCGGTCAGCAGTTGGTTGGCGCGGCTGAAGGGGCGGGAGCCGAAGAAACCGCGGTCGGCGGACATCGGGGAGGGGTGCGCGGACTCGATGGCCGGGAGGTCGCCGAGCAGCGGGCGCAGATTGCGGGCATCCCGCCCCCACAGGATGGACACCAGCGGGCGGCCCCGCGCGGCCAGTGCGCGGATGGCCTGCTCGGTGACCTCCTCCCAGCCCTTGCCCCGGTGGGCGGCGGGCCGCCGCGGGGCCGTGGTGAGTGCCCTGTTGAGCAGTAGCACGCCCTGCCGGGCCCACGGAGTCAGATCGCCGTTGGAGGGCCGGGGCGCACCGATGTCGCCGTGCATCTCGCGGAATATGTTCTCGAGGCTGCCGGGCAGTGGTCTGACCTCCGGTGCCACGGAGAAGGACAGGCCGACCGCGTGTCCCGGCGTGGGGTAGGGATCCTGGCCCACGATGAGGACGCGTACCTCGTCGAAGGGCTGCTGGAAGGCCCGCAGCACATGGGGCCCCGCCGGGAGATAGGTGCGTCCCGCGGCGATCTCCGCCCGCAGGAAGTCGCCCATCGCGGCGATGCGTCCGGCCACCGGTTCCAGGGCCTTCGCCCAGCCGGCCTCAACGATTTCGCTCAAAGGTCGTGCAGCCACGGGGCGTCACTCTACTGGTGCGCGGGGTGGCCGCACGACCGATGCCGTCAACTGATCGCCGCGGCCCGGACGCACAGCACATCCGGCAGGTGGGAGGCCAACTGCCGCCAGCTGTCCCCGTCGTCGGCGCTCGCGTACACCTCCCCGTTGCGGTTGCCGAAGTAGACCCCGGCGGGATCGGCGTCGTCGGTGCGGAGCGCGTCGCGCAGCACCGTGCCGTAGTGGTCGTCCCCGGGGAGCCCGGCGGACAGCGGCTCCCAGCTCTTCCCGGCGTCCGCCGTGCGGTAGACCCGGCAGCGGTGCCCGGCGGGCACGCGGTCGGCGTCCGCGTTGATCGGGAAGACGTAGGCGGTGTCCGGGCGGTGCGGATGCGCGGCCACGGCGAACCCGAAGGTGGAGGGCAGCCCCTGGCCGATGTCGGTCCATCGGGCACCGGCGTCGTCGCTGCGGTACACACCCCAGTGGTTCTGCAGGTACAGCCTGCCGGGATCCCCGGCATCCTGCGCGATCTTGTGCACGCACTGTCCGAACTCCGGGTTCGGGTCGGGCAGGAACACCGCCGAGACGCCGCTGTTGGACGGGGTCCAGCTCGTGCCGCCGTCCAGGGTGCGGAAGACCCCGGCGGTGGAGACCGCCACCGTCACGGCACGCGGGTCCCTCGGGTCGGTGACCACGGTGTGCAGTCCCTCGCCGCCGCCGCCCGGCACCCACCGGGAGCGCGTCGGGTGCTCCCACAGGGGCCGGACGAGCTCGAAGGTCAGGCCGCCGTCCTCCGACCGGAACAGGGCGGCCGGCTCCGTGCCCGCGTACACCACGTCAGGTGCCGCCGGGCCGGCCGGATGCAGCTGCCAGACCCGCTCCAGCGAGGCTCCGGTGAATTCGGGGAACTTCACGGGGTGCTGCCTGGGCTCCGTCCAGCTCCGGCCCAGGTCGTCGGAGTGGAACACCGAGGGACCCCAGTGCGAGCTGTCCCCGCCCACGAGCAGCCGTGGGGTGTCCCGGCGCGTGTCGATGGCGATCGAGTACACGGCCTGCGCGTTGAAATGCGGGCCGTCGAACTCCCATGTACCGCCGCGCCTGCGGCCGATGAAGAGTCCCTTGCGTGTTCCCACTGTGAGCAGTACGTCGGTCATGCCTGACCGCCTCCAAGGCGCCGTTGTCTCGGACTGGGCTCAGTTTGCACCCTGCCACTGACAACGGCGCCCGTGAACGGTGTCCGCCCAGTTCAGTGGGGGTGTCGCCGCCATTGCCCCCGCACCGCGCCGGAGCCGGGAACGGGCCCGGGAGCAGAGCCGGAGACGGTGCCACCGAGCGGTGCCCGTCCGCGCCGCGACGCCCTCACACGCGCTTCCCCCCGGCCTTCCCGGCAGTGCCGGCGGCGGCGCCGCCCGCCGGTCCGCCCGGCCCGGCGGCCGGCGGCTCACCGCCGTCTTCCGCGCCGGACACGGCCGCGCTCGTCCCCGCGTCCTTCGCCCGCGCGGGCAGGTGGTTGAAGAGCAGGTTGAGGACGAGGGCGGTGATGCAGCCCGCGCTGATCCCGCTGTCCATCACCGTCTGGAACCAGTCGGGGAACTCGGCGTAGATCTCCGGCACGCCCACCGGCAGCATGCCGACCGCCACCGACACCGCGACCACCGTCAGGTTGTGGTTGCCCCTGAAGTCGACCCGGGCCAGCGTCCGCAGACCGCTCGCCGCCACCGTGCCGAACATGACCAGGCCCGCTCCGCCCAGCACGGGGGCCGGGATCGCCGCGACGACCGCGCCCAGCTTGGGCAGCAGGCCCAGCAGCACGAGGATGCCGCCCGCGAAGGCGACCACCCAGCGGCTGCGCACCCGGGTCATCCCGACCAGGCCGACGTTCTGCGCGTACGCCGTGTACGGGAAGGTGTTGAATACGCCGCCGAGCATCGTCGACAGGCCGTCGGCGCGCAGGCCGTCCGCCAGCATGCGCGCGTCCACCCTGCGGTCCGTCAGCTCGCCCACCGCCAGGAAGTCGCCGGTGGTCTCCGTCATCGTGACCAGGGCGACGATCAGCATGGAGACGACCGCGGCCACCTCGAAGGTGGGCGCGCCGAAGTGGAAGGGCGTGCTGACACCGATCCAGTCCGCGTCACCGACCCCGCCGAAGTCGGTGAACCCCGTGGGCACGGCGACGACCATTCCGACGACGATGCCGGTCAGTACGGCGATCCGGCTCAGGAACGGCGGCGCGAAGCGCTGCACGCCGAGCACGACCAGCAGGACGAAGCCCGCGAGCGCGAGGTTCTCCGGCTCCCCGAAGTCCGCGGAACCGACGCCCCCGGCCGCCCAGTTGCCCGCCACCGGCAGCAGCGACAGGCCGATGATCAGGATCACCGTGCCGGTCACCAGCGGCGGGAAGAACCGCAGCAGCCGCCCGAAGACCGGGGCGAGCAGGATCATCGCGACCCCCGCGACGATCACGGACCCGTAGATGGCAGGCAGGCCGCCCTCGCCCGTGCCGATGAGCACCATCGGGCCGACCGCCGCGAATGTGCAGCCCTGCATGATGGGCAGCCGCACACCGAAGCGCCAGAAACCGATGCACTGGATGAGCGTGGCGATGCCGCACAGCAGCAGGTCGGCGGTGATGAGATACGCGAGGTCGGCCGGCGGGAGCTTCATCGCACCGCCGACGATCAGCGGCACGGCCACCGCGCCCGCGTACATCGCGAGCACGTGCTGCAGACCGAACGCGCCGAGCTGGGCGAGAGGCGGGACCTCGTCGACCGGGTGGACTGTCTTCGCTGATGGGGACGTCATGGGCGCTCCAGGCACGGTCTGTTGTCGGCGGGGGGTGACAGCACGAGACCGTAAGACGGCTAAACAGTTTGTTGATTTCCGCGGTGTTGCCGCCGCGTGTCACCGCTCGAGGCCGCGCAGGGCATGCCGCGTCGTACGGCGAGGGCTAGGCTGCTCCCTGCCGCCCGCGGCCGTGGTCGAGACTCGTCGCGCGGGCGCCGCACGGGCCAGGCGCCGGGGGAGTGGCCGGGCGCCGGAGGAGGAGGGGGAGGCCGTGGCTCTCGTGTACGGGCTGTTCACCGGTGGCTTTTTCTGTGTCGTCCTGTACGAGGCCGGATGGGTCACCAGCGCCTCCGGCCTGTGGATGGTCATGATCCTGGTCTCCGGCGTGGCCACACTCCTGCTCGGGGCGTTGGCCGCCGCGCACGGCGTCGGGAGCGGACCGGGCGGCGACTACGACGCCGATTTCGGCTCCGACGACAGCGGCGGCGGATGCGGCGGCGCCGACGTCTGACCGTCACCGCCGCGTTCCGCAGCCCGTTCAGCCCTCCGCGGCGGCCAGCAGCCCCGCCCAGTCGGGGATCTTCACAGGTCCGCGCCCCAGCGAGCGCCCGAGTTCCGCCTCCGTGCGCTCGATCGAGAGCCAGCCGGGCCAGCGGACCGGTCGCAGGCCGGACGCGCCCAGCGCCGCCACCGGATCCGGCTCCGGATTCCTCCGCAGCAGCGCGGGAGCGTCCGTGAGCAGTGAGTTCACCGTCTCCTTCGCGCAGGGCCGGTTGGTGCCGATGACCCCGGTCGGGCCCCGCTTGATCCACCCCGCGACGTACTCGCCGGGCGAGGGAGCCCGGTCCCGCAGCACCCGCCCCGCCTCGTGCGGCACGGTGCCCCGCTCCGGGTCGAAGGGCAGTCCGGGCACCGGGACCCCGCGGTAGCCGACCGACCTCAGCACCAGCTGGGCCTCGATGTCCTCGAAGACGCCCGTGCCGGTGACCCCGCCCCGGCCGTCCGGCCGGGTGCGCTCGAACCGCACCGCCGCCACCCGGCCGTCGGGCCCGGCCAGCAGTTCCGCCGGCCGCAGGAAGAAGCGCAGCCGGATGGTCCGGCGGGTGCCGGTCCTGGGCGGCCGCTCCGCCCAGGAACGCAGCACCTCGACATTGCGCCGGCTGACGGACGGCAGGGACGAGGGGTCCAGGAAGCCGGGGTCGAGGGCGAGTTCCTCCGGGTCCACCACGACATCGGCGTTGTCGAGCGTGGCCAGCTCCCGCAGCTCCTTGGTGGTGAACTTCGCCTGGGAGGGACCGCGCCGGCCCACCATGTGGACCTCGCCGATCCGGCTGCCCGCGAGCGCTCCCAGGGCCGCCTGCGGTACGTCGGTGGGCCGCAGCTCCTCGGCGCCGCGGGCCAGGATCCGGGACACGTCCACGGCCACGTTGCCCACACCGATGACCACCGCGGAGCGGGCCGTGGGCAGGAAACCGTCGCGCGGCGCGTCCGGATGCGCGCTGTACCAGGAGACGAAGCCGGTCGCGGAGTGGCTGCCGGGCAGGTCCTCGCCCGGCACGCCCAGCCGCCGGTCCGTACAGGCGCCGACGCAGTAGACCACCGCGTGGTAGAGCTCCAGCAGGCGCCCGGGCGTGAGCCCGCCCGCGCCCACCTCCACGTTGCCCAGGAAGCTCACCCGCTCGTGCTCCAGCACGGCGCGCAGACTGCCCTGCAGCGACTTGATCTTCTCGTGGTCGGGTGCGACGCCATACCTGACCAGCCCGTAGGGGCAGGGCAGCCGGTCCAGTACATCGATCCGCACATCGGGTACGAGGTCCTGCTGGACCAGCCCCTGGGCGGTGTAGCACCCACTCGGTCCTGATCCGACGACGGCGACACGCAGCACGGCGGGCTCCTTCCCGCAGGGTGCTTCCAGGATCGCACCGGGAGCCGTCCCTGGGGAGGTACGGCGCGGGGACCGCCCCCGGACTTCACCGTGACGGCTTCATGCCCGCCCTCCGCCCGCCGCGGGCGGCGACGGGAGGCGTCTCGCGTTCCGGGCAGCGACCGGACCGCGCACTGCCGCCCGCCGTCCCCGGCCGGGCACCGCGCCGGGAAGCGGCCGACGGGCGCCCCCGTCGCCCGGGGCCGCCGCTGCGTGCCGCGAGCCGGGGCCGCCGCCGCGTGCCGCGAGCCGGTCCCGCGCCGCCGGGACCCGGACGGGCAGGCGGCCGCCGGGCGTCAGGACATCTCCCGCATCCTGCCGATCTCGGCGCTCTGCTGGGCGATCACGTCGTTGGCCATCTCCTGGACCAGCAGGTTCTTCCCGTCGGCCAGCACGTCCTCGGCCATGCTGACCGCGCCCTCGTGGTGGGCGATCATCAGCTCCAGGAAGAGCGCGTCGAACTTCTCGCCGTCGGCGGCACGCAGCTCGTCCAGCTGTTTCCCGGTCGCCATCCCCGGCATCGTCCCGTGCTCGTGTTCGCCGTGCGCCTTCTCGCCTCCGTTGTTCTCGAGCCACGACTTCATCGACTCGATCTCGGGCCGCTGCGCGGCCTCGATGCGTTCGGCGAGCCGTTTCACCTTGGCGGAGGCGGCGCGGTCCGGGACGAGCCCGGCCATCGTCAGCGCCTGCTGATGGTGCGTGATCATCATCTGTGTGTAGGCGAAGTCGGCGGCGTTGGGGGAGTCGTCGGCGACGGCCTCCGCGGCGTCCTCGGCGGACAGGGTCTCCGCGGCCTCCCCGGGCCTGCCGGGCGCGATGACCGAAGGCCCCGGCTGCGCGGCCGACTTGTCCTTCCTGCCGGTGTCACCCGAGCCGGATCCGGACCCCGATTCGCAGCCGCTGAGGGTGAACACCGCGAGCACGGTCGCCGCGGACGCCGCGGCGAGGGCCAACTGACGTACGGGAGCGGTCCTATGACGCTTCAGCACTGCGGCCTCCTGTGACGTACGGGGCGGTTGGTGACCACCCTGACAGGCATTCGGGTCGAGCGGGCAGAGCGTTGATCGAAAACTCGCATTACAAGCTTGTTGCCATCTGTTGAGATGTACACGCAAGGGACGATACTGCCCGGGTGCGTGAACCGTTCGGCTGCGAACGGAGACAAGGGAGGACGCAGTGACAACGTTGCACAATCCCCGAGAGCGGCGCAGACGCCTCACCCTGGCCGCTGCCGCCGCAGGCCTCTTGGCCGCGCTGCTGACGGCCGGGCCGGCCGCGGCGACACCGGACCCGGGTGACGCCCCGGTGAAGCAGGACGTCTCGAAGAGCGAGGCGGCCGAAGCGAGAGCCGCGGTCGAGAGCGGCGACATACCCGGAGTGGACGAGATCGTCCACAGCGGCAACATCACACCGGTGGCCAACGTCCCCAAGGACGCGCTGAAGAGCCTGGGTTCGGACCTGGCCTTCCAGGGACGCTACGCGTTCGGCGGGAACTACGACGGCTTCACCATCTACGACATCGCCGACCCGAAGTCCCCCAAGGTCGTCAGCCAGGTGCTCTGCCCGGGATCGCAGAACGACATCACGGTCTCCGGGGACCTGCTCTTCCTCTCCACGGACTCCTCTCGCAGTGACGACTCCTGCAGCAGCACCTCGCAGAGCGCGACCGTGAAGTCGTCCTGGGAGGGCATGAAGATCTTCGACATCAGCGACAAGAGGAACCCGCGGTACGTCGCCGCCGTCGAGACGGCCTGCGGTTCTCACACGCACACGCTGGTACCCGACGGCCGCAACGTCTACATCTACGTCTCGTCGTACTCGCCGAGCACCACCTTCCCCGACTGCCAGCCGCCGCACGACGGCATCTCGGTCATCAAGGTGCCGCGCAGGGCTCCCGAGAAGGCCGCGGTCGTCGCCTTCCCGGTGCTCTTCCCCGGTGAGGGCCCCGACGGCGGGGGCAACCCCGGCGGGCCGACGAACCCGGGCGTCTCCAAGACCACGGGCTGCCACGACATCACGGTCTTCCCCAAGCTCGAACTGGCCGCGGGTGCCTGCATGGGCGACGGCATCCTCTTCGACATCGAGAACCCCGAGCGGCCCCGGGTCATCGACCAGGTCCAGGACAACGTCAACTTCGCGTTCTGGCACTCGGCGACCTTCAACGAGCGCGGCACCAAGGTGGTCTTCACCGACGAACTCGGCGGTGGCAGCGGCGCCACCTGCAACGCGGCGGTCGGACCCAACCGCGGCGCGGACGGCATCTACGACATCGTTGGCCGGGGCGACCACCGCAAGCTCGTCTTCCGCAGCTACTACAAGATCGACCGCCACCAGGCGGACACCGAGAACTGCGTGGCCCACAACGGCTCGCTGGTCCCGGTCAAGGGCCGCGACATCATGGTCCAGGCCTGGTACCAGGGCGGCGTCTCGGTCTGGGACTTCACCGACTCGGAAAGGCCGAAGGAGATCGCCTTCTTCGAGCGCGGTCCGGTGACCACGGACGCCATCACCGTCGCCGGCTCCTGGTCGGCGTACTACTACAACGGCTACATCTACTCGAACGACATCGCCAAGGGACTCGACGTCCTGAAGATCAGTGACCGGCGGACCGATCCGGCCAGGTGGGTGCGGCTGCACGAGCTCAACGTGCAGACCCAGCCCGATTACCTGTGACCGGCTCCGTGGCCGTCCGACCGGAAACGGTCGTCCGTCGCCGGCCGCCCGCGGCCGGTCATCGGTGACCCGCGGCCCGCAGTGAGCGGGTCCCGCCGGGCGGCTCTCCGCCCGGCGGGACCCCGAGGCCCCACTCCAGGCCGTACTGCTCGAACAGTTCGAAGCGCAGCCGGGTCAGCGGCATCGGCGCCCCCGGGATCAGCAGCGCGAAGACGGCGCCCATGAGCTCCGCGCGCAGCAGCGGATAGTCGGTGTCCACGTCCCGCGAGCCGAACCGCTCCAGCGTGTCGCGCAGCAGAAACGCCAGCCGCTGCTGCTCGGGACACTGCACGAACCCCTCCGCCTGCAGGATTCCCGCCATGTGTGTGCGCATCAGCACCGGGCGGTCCACCGCGAGACCCAGGATGGCGTCGATCGCGCGGGCCAGCCGCTCGGGACCCTCCTCGACCCGCGGTTCCCGCTCCACCGCCGCCTGCAGGGTCTGGTGCATCAGCCGGTGCACCGCCGACTGCAGCAACTGCCGCTTGCCCGGGAAGTAGTACGAGACGAGTCCCCGGGCCGAGCCCGCCCGGTCCGCGATGTCCGCCAGCGTCGTCGCCTCGTACCCATGCTCGCCCACCAGTTCGACCGTGGCCTGCAGCAGGCGTTCCCGGGAACGCCTGCGCAACTCTTCATTGACCGAGGCGCTGCGGGGGGTCATCCTGTAACTCCTGCGTTGACTGGCTCTCAGCCAATATACTCAGCGCTGGCCGCGCGGGCCTGGGCGGATACCCGTCGTGCGCCCGCCCTGCCGGATTCGGACGACGCGGGGGATCGTCCGAATCCGGCAGCTCACGGACCTCCCGGCGGCCGGACCGCGGGCCTGCCACCGGCGCCGGGTCAGCGGATCGCGTCCAGCACCGGCCGCAGTGCCGCCGGGCGCCGGTCGGCCGGCAGATGGTCGACGAGGCGCACCGCGCAGCCGAGCGCAGCCGCCCCGCCGTCCGCGCGGCGGTCGTCACCCACCATCAGGACATCGCCCGGCTCCTCGCCCAGCGCCTCGCACGCGGTCGCGAAGAGCCGGGCGTCGGGCTTCTGGATGCCGTGCTCGTACGACAGCACGTACGCGTCCACCAGGGGATCGAGGCCGTGGGCGCGGAAGACCGGCCGCAGGTCCCAGCCGATGTTGCTGACCACGGCGACCCCCACCCCACGCTCCCGCAGGCCCGCGAGCACCTCCGCGGCGTCCGGGTAGGGCTGCCAAGCCCCGGGCTCCATGTGGCGGTCGTACAGCGCGTCGTAGAGCTCGGCACCCGGCAGCGGAACCCGACGCGCGAGCCCCGTGTACGCCGCCCGGTGTTCCTCGGCGCTCTTGTCGCGCACCGCCCACAGGGCGGTCAGCTCGGGCGGGACGGACTCCGGCGAGGCACCGCCGGGCAGCGCCCCGGCCGCGTCCAGTTCCCGCGCGCACCGCAGCAGTTCCTCCTCCGGAAGGTCGTAGCCCCGCGGACCGAGCACCGCGCGCAGCCACGCCTCGGTGGATTCGACACGGAAGAGTGTCCCGGAGAAGTCGAAGAGCACGCCCTTGATCGTCATACGGCGATGCTCCCCGTACGACCAGCCGCGCGACAAGGGCGCCACGGTCTCCCCGGCGGCTTCGCCCGTCCTTCGGGAAGGGTTGTGCCCTGCCTCGGGCCCCGGCGGCTTCCCCGGCGGCGTCAGGGCCTCCCGCTCAGCCTCCGGCGGCGTCCTGCCGCCGCCCGCGCGCGAACGTCGCGACGGCGCCCGTGACGAGCGCGGCGCCGAGCAGCCAGCCCGCCAGGACGTCCGAGAACCAGTGGACACCGAGGAAGACCCGGGTGACTCCCACACCCACCACCGAAACGGCGGCCAGGGCGAGTGCGCAGATCCAGCCCGCTCCCTGGAGTCCTTCCCGGCGCAGCAGCCACAGCAGCAGCCCGAAGCACACCGTCGCCGTCATCGCGTGGCCCGAGGGGTACGCCGCGTAGTGCGCCGAGTCCACCGGGTCGGGCCAGACCGGGCGCGCCCGGTCGACGGCGGCTTTGAGGCCCTGCTGCACGAGGCTGCCCACGGCGGTCGTCACCGCGACCAGCACCGCGAGCCGGCGGGCACCGCGCCGCACCAGCACCACCACCGTCACCGCCAGCAGCGCGCGCATGGTCCACGGGTCCCACACCCAGTCGGTCAGCACCCGGTTGGCCTGTGTCAGCGCGGGATACTCGTGCGCCCAGCGGTGGGTGGTGTACGCAACGTCGCGGTCCACGCCGATGAGAGGCCGCCAGGCGGTGGCGACGAGCGTCAGGAGGACGAGCGAGAGGACCGAGAGCATCCCGCAGACCGTCGGGGCACGGGTGGCCGCCGGGGCCGGGGAGATGCGTGGGGGCGCTTCGTGCATACACCGATCCTCGCCCATCGCCGCCCCTGGGGGCGAACAACGCCCCCGCGCGGGGTCACCCCAGGGCGCGCAGACCGGGGACGAACGCCACCAGCAGGGGGACGGCGGGCACCAGGGCCGCCGTCGCCGTCAGCCGCAGACGGCGGGCAGCGCTGAACCGGGGAGCCGGCTCCAGCAGCCGGCGGATCCGCGCGGGTACCTGCGCCTCCGCGGTCGGACAGGGCCCGAACGCGCCTCGGTCCTCGTTGAGTTCCACCAGCGCGAGCGCGATGGTCAGCCGTCCGTATCTCCGTGAGGCGGTGTCGTCGGCGGCCAGCTCCACCAGCCGGTGCATCTCGTCGCGGAACGCGGCGAAGACGGGGACCTGGGGGAAACCGTTGGCCAGTGCCGAGGAGCAGTGCAGAAGCCAGTCGTGCCGGGCCCGCGCGTGCCCCTGCTCATGGGCCAGCACGGCGTCGAGCTGGCGTCCCTTCAGCCTGCGCAGCGCGGCCGTGGTGACGACCAGTTGGGGCGCCGTCCCGGGCAGCCACCAGGCCTCGGGCCTGGCGCCCTCGAGCACCACGAGCCGCTCCCCGGAGGGCTCCTCGCCGGGCAGCAGCGGGGCCCGGAGCAGCAATTCGGCCCGGCGGTGCCGGTGCCGCACGTGGGCACGCCACACCTCGCGGGTCAGCATGGCGCCCGTCCACACCCCGCCCAGGGCGAGCAGGGCGGCCAGCCACCCCGCCCAGGAGCCGCCCGCGCCCAGCGCGTACGCCTCGACCACGCCGTGCGGCGCCGGGGCGAAGACATGCCCGCGCACCACCTGCCAGGCGGTGGCCGCGCTGAAGACCATGGCCAGCGCGCAGGACATCAGCACCGCGGCCACCGCGCACTGCCATGCCCACAGCGCGACCACGGGTTCGCGCTCGGCCCAGTCTCCCCGGGACAGCAGCCGGGGCGCGGCCACCGCGGCGAAGGCTCCGAGAAGCAGCAGCGCGACGGCGAGAATCATGGTCTCAGCGTATGAGCGCCACGGCGCCCACGGGTACGGCGAGGCACGGCATGTGATGTACGCCACGGTTTCGTGCGGACACGGAGGCGGCAGCGCGCGGCGCCGCCGGACAAGCACCGGCGGGCGAGCACCGTCAGACGAACAGGAGCATGGCGAACATCCCGATGCCCATGGAAAGACGGCAGACGAGTGCCAGCTCGGGCCGCGTGCTCCACGCCGG
The DNA here is from genome assembly GCF_009916105.1 of Streptomyces sp. GC420. GTDB lineage: Bacteria > Actinomycetota > Actinomycetes > Streptomycetales > Streptomycetaceae > Streptomyces. Next base: position 44,648 of record NZ_JAAAXQ010000011.1, read on the forward strand.
GCCCGGACCCGCCC
>NZ_JAAAXQ010000120.1 GCF_009916105.1 Streptomyces sp. GC420
TCGGCGTCTTCCGCTCCGTAGACCGCCCCGTCTACGACAACCAGATGGCCGACCAACTCGAAACCGCCGTCGAACAACACGGCAAGGGCGACCTCACCGCCCTCCTCACCGGCAACGACACCTGGACCGTGGAGACTTCCTCATGACGTACGTCATCGCCCAGCCCTGCGTGGACCTCAAGGACAGGGCATGCATCGACGAGTGCCCCGTCGACTGCATCTACGAGGGGCCTCGCAAGCTGTACATCAACCCCGAGGAATGCGTGGACTGCGGGGCGTGCGAGCCGGTCTGCCCGGTCGAGGCGATCTTCTACGAGGACGCGGTGCCCGACGAGTGGGCGGACTACCTCACCGCCGACCGGGAGGTCTTCGCCGCGACGGGCGCGCCGGGGGGCGCCGCCAGGGCCGAACCGCTGGCCGAGGACCACCCCGTCGTCATGGGGGAACCGGTGCGGGAAGCAGGCTGAACCTCCAGGGGCCGGGCGGCGGGACACCGGCCCCTACTCTTCAGTAGGGCTTCCCCCGTCCTTCAGCGGAACCGGGCAAAGTGCACCACGTCAAGCGCAGCCCCCCATACGTGTTTCCGCAGAGCCGCCGGACACCGCCGCAGAGGAATCCCATGGACACCGTTACCGCACCGTCCCCTTCCTTCCTCGGACCCCACCATCTGGTCCACAGGCCGGCCAGCCCCGAGGCCTTTCTGCTGAACGCCACCGCGCCGGTACGGCAGAATTTCGCGTTCTCCGCCGAACTCCCCTACCAGCACCCACTGTTCGGCGACTCCGTCTCGGAGTACCACGACCTGCAGTTCCCTGTTGAGTCACTGCGCCAGACCATGCTGTTCGCGGCGCGCCGCTACTTCCGGGTGCCGGAGAACTGGCATCCGGTGGTGGCGTCCGGCGGCGCCGCGATCACCCGTCTCTCCGCATGGCGCCGCCGCGACGAGCGGGCCCGGATCGCCCTGGAACTCGGAATGACCCCGCTCGACCTCGTCGGCGGCGTACCCCGGGGCTTGGACTGCGAGGCCACCGTCTCGATCGACGGCGAGCGCTGCGGCACCGCCTCGGCCCGTCTGGTCTTCCTGACCCAGGGCGTCCACCACAGCCACCGGGTGCTCGGCCGGCGGCAGAGCGAGGAGTCCCTCGCGGCGGGGGACGGCGGTCCGGTCGCCGCCGGCCTGCCGCTGCCCGAGAGGGTGGGTCACCGCGACAGCCGCAATGTCCTGGTCGGCCTGCCCGAGCACACGGGAACGGACGGCGAGGACGGCCTGGCCTTCCCCATCGACACCACGGCGGCCGCCGGACTGCCGGCCGAGTCCCCCGACACGGCGGGCGAGGTGCCGGCGATGCTGTTCCTCGAGGTGTCCCGTCAGGTGGGCCTGCTCGCCGCCGCCGAACTGTACGGCTTCGTCCCCTCGCACGCCGTACTGTCCCAGTGGCAGGCCTCGTTCCGCGGCTTCGCGGAGCCCGGTCTGCCGTTGCACTGCACGGTGCGCGAGGGTGTACGGCGCGCCGACGGGCGGGTGGCCCGCGACGCGTCGGGCCGGCCGGTGGCCGGGCTGCGGCTGTCGTTCCTCCAGGGCAGCCGGGTCGTGGCCCGTGTCTCCGCGTCCGTGCTGCAGGATTGCTGAGGCGCGCGATGAGATACAGAGTGCTGGGCCCTGTGCACATGGCGCCTCGTACGCCGTCCGCGGCCAAGCCGCGCGCCGTCCTCGCCACGCTGCTGATGCAGAGCAACACCGTGGTGTCGACACATACCCTCATCGATGAACTGTGGAGTTCCGAACCGCCCCGCACGGCCACGACCACCCTCCAGGTGTACGTGTCCCAGCTGCGCAAGGCGCTCCTGGAGGGTGCCGACGCGGCGGCGGAGGAAAGCGGCACGGTGCAGCCGCTGCTGACCCGGCCGCCCGGCTATCTCATGCGGGTCGCGCCGGACGAACTGGACCTGTCCGTCTTCGAGTCGCTGCGGACCGAGGGACGGGCCGCGTACGACCAGCGCGAGTACGGCACCGCCTCCCACCTCCTGGGCCGCGCGCTGGGGCTGTGGACGGGGCCCGCCCTGTCGGGCATCCCGCACGGGCCCGCGCTGGAGACCTCGGCGATCCGGCTGAACGAGCTGCGGGCGGAGGTGCTGGAACAGCGGATATCCGCCGATCTGCGGCTCGGGCGGCACCACGAGCTGGTCGGCGAGCTGATGGCGCTGGCGCACGACCATCCGCTGCGCGAGACGCTGCACTGCCACCTGATGGTGGCGCTCTACCGTTCCGGCCGGCAGTCGGACGCCCTTCAGGTCTACCACCGGGCGCGGCGGTCGCTGGTCGACGAACTCGGTGTCGAGCCGGGCCCGGTACTGAGCAGGCTGCTGGAACGGATCCTGGCGTCCGACCCCTCCCTGGCCTGGCACGGCGAGCCCGAGCCCCGGCTCTCCCCGGTCGGCGGATCCGGTGGCCGGGCCGCCGGGGAGCCCGTCGGCGGCGCCGCAGTCCCGGCCTCCTCGTCCGCCCTGGGCGGCCGGGGCGGCCCGGACCAGGGTCCTGTGGTCTGGCTGCCGCCCACCGTTGCCGACTTCACCGGGCGTGAGGACCAGCTGGCCGCCGGTGAAAAACTGCTCGCCGGTGACCCGGCCGTCCCCAACAAGGTGCTGGTGGTCTCGGGCCGGGCCGGTGCGGGCAAGACGGCGCTGGCCGTACGGCTGGCCCACGACGCCGCCGACCGCTTCCCCGACGGACGCGTCCTGGTGACACTGCGGGACGCCGGCGGGCGGGCCGTCGAACCGAGGACTGCCATGGCGACCCTGCTGCGACGCCTGCGCGGGCCGCTGGGGGCCGAGCCGGGAGCCGACGGCGGCACGGACCCGCTGCCCTCCTCCGAGGCGGAACTCGCGGAGCTGCTGCACGGGCACACCGAGGGCCGCAGGATGCTCCTCGTCCTGGACGACGCCGTGTCCGAGGCACAGGTCCGGCCGGTGCTCTCCGCGGTGCCCGACAGCACGGTTGTCCTGACGAGCCGTCAGGTTCTGGGAGCCCTGGAGGGCGTACAGCACCTGACCCTCGACGTGCTCACCGTGCGCGAGGCCGAGGAACTGCTCATGACGTGCGGCGGGCCGAGGATGCGGGAGGACCCGGAAGCCGCCGGGGAGATCGCCCGCCTCTGCGGCTGCCTGCCGCTGGCCCTGCGGGTGGCGGCGGCCGGGATCGCGGCCCGGCCGCACTGGACCGCCGCCGGGCTGGCGCAGCGGCTGCGCGACGAGCGGACCCGGCTGGCGGCGCTCGCCCTCGGCGATCTCGACGTACGCAGCAGCCTGCTGACCGCCTACCACGACGTCGGCGAGGAGGCCAGGCACGCCTTCCGGATCCTCGGACTGGCCTCGCTGCCGGACTTCGCGCTGTGGAGCGCGAGCGCGCTGCTCGACGCGGATCCGGCCGAGGCCGAGCGGCTCACCGAGGAACTGGTGCGGGCGCATCTCCTCGAGGCACGGCGGCGTCCGGGGCGGCTGGCCCCCGTGCGCTACGGCTTCCACGCGCTGCTGCGCTCCCTGTCGCTGGAGGTCCTGGCGCGGGAGTCCCCGCAGGAGGGCCCCGCGGCCGTGGAACGGCTGTGCCGCGCCTTCCTGGCCCTGGCAAGGCACGCCGACGCCAAGCTGGCACCCGGCCGGGACCGGCTCGTGCAGGAGGAGGCGGAGCCCGTCGCGGGGATCTCCCCGGACGAGGTGGTCGGCAACGCGCCGCTGCAGTGGTTCCAGGAGGAGTCGGCGGGCCTGTCGGAGGCCGTGCGCCAGGCCCATGCGGCCGGGCTGTGGAGCCTGTGCTGCTCGCTGGCCTCGGCGGCCGCCGGCTACTACGAGGCGGGCGCCCTGTGGGACGAGTGGGAGTCGACGCACGACCTCGCCCTGGACGCGGCCCGCCAGGCGGGCGACCTCCACGCGGAGGCGGTCGTCCTGCGATCCCTGGGCGACCTGGCATGGCAGCGCCACCAGACGTCGCTGTCGATCGACAGGTACCGGCTCGCCTGGCACCTGTTCACCCGCCACGGCGACCGGGCGGCGGCGGGCCGCTGCCTGTCCGCCGAGGCGGACGTCCTGCTGGGCCTGGGCCGGGTCGAGCAGGCGGAACGGTGCTACGTGCGCGCGCTGTCGGCGAACCGGCTGGACAACGACGCGCGGGGGGCGGCGGATTCGCTGCGCGGACTGGCCCTGGTCGCGCTGCGCGAGGGCCGGCACGAGGAGGCCCTCGGCCACCTCACGGAGTGCGAGAGCGCGGCGCGCTCCGCGGGTGACCACCGCTGGCTCCAGTACGCGCGGCGGACGGCGGCCGCCGTCCGCACGTTCCTCACGTCGAGCCGGTCCGCCTCCGCCTCGTCGATCCCCCTGGAGATCCGCCCCGGCGTCTGGCTCTTCAGCCCGCCTCAGCCGGCCCAGCGAGCCGCCTGAGGCCCACCCCACCGGCCGTCCTGGCTCCCGAGCCAGGACGGCCGGGGCCCCGGCCCCGTGGCCCCGGCCTGACGGCCGCACGCGACAGCCCTGTCGCTGAGGACGCCCCGGGACCGGCACGGGAGGCGCCGCACACTCCGTGCCGGGCGACGGACCACGCACCGGGCGCGACCCCGGCGGCGCACGCACAGCCCGGCCGGTCCCGGCATCGACAGATGCGGTGCTTCCTCGGCGCGAAGAAGGGCCGCACGATCCGCCATGGCCGCCTCGCGAGCCTGTGGGGCCGTGGGCGGGCTGCCGTTTCGGGCGCACCCGACGGCGGACGAGCGCCGGGCTTAATCGGTTGACCGGGTGGCACCGGCTGGGCAGGCTCCAGCAACGACCCGCCTGCCCCCACCGGGAGACCCACGGATGACTTCTCGCCTGCACGCGCTCTGCTTCGATGCGCAAGACCCGCTCCGTCTCGCGCGCTTCTGGGCGGACTTTCTCCGCTGGGAGACGTCCAAGGACCCCTCCGACGGCATCACGCTGCTGCCCAGCGACGAGACCGGGTTCCGGCTCCGCTTCCTCCCGGCCCAGGAGCGGAAGACAGGCCGGAACCACATGCACTTCGACCTGACGAGCACGTCCCTCGACGACCAGAGGCAGGTGGTGGAGAGGGCGCTCGAACTCGGTGCCCGGCACATCGACATCGGCCAGCGCCCGGAGGAGGGGCATGTGGTGCTCGCCGATCCCGAGGGCAATGAGTTCTGTGTCATCGAGCCGGGCAACAGATTCCTCGCCGAGTGCGGGTTCGTCGGAGCGCTGGCGGGCGACGGTTCGCAGGAGGCCGGGTACTTCTGGAGCCGGGCGCTGGGCTGGCCGCTGGTCTGGGACCAGGACCAGGAGACCGCGATCCGCTCACCGCACGGTGGCCCGAAGATCACGTGGGGTGGTCCACCCCTGATGCCGAAGACGGGGACGGAACGGCTGCACTTCGACATCGCTCCACCAGCCGGCGGTGACCAGCGGGCGGAGGTCGACCGGCTCGTCGCCCTCGGGGCGACGCGCATCGACATCGGCCGGGGGAACGTCGACCGGGTGGTGCTCGCCGACCCCGACGGCCACGAGTTCTGTGTGCTGACCCCACGAACAGGGTGAGAGTGATCATCGGTTCGGATCGGCACTGAGAGCCATGACCGGAGGGCCATGACCGTCACTCACTTCATGCTCGCGCGGTTGCCCGACGGGCGCTGGGCCTACTCGGCGGCCGCCGTGGGGGCCGTCGCCGGGGCCGGTGTGTGGTCAGGGGCCTGGGAGCGGAGGAAGCGGGCGCCCGTGGGGTGCAGGCGGCCGAGGAACCGGTGGACGGGGACCGGGCGGTGGTGTCCGGTCGTCAGATCGCTCTCCGTGATGCCGAGGGAAGCGAGCGTGTGCCAGGGCCGGACGCTGGTGGGTGCGGCGGCGGAGTAGGCGGCGCCGTCCTCCGGGCCCGCGCTCATGACGGTCTCTCGCTGAGTTCGGCGCGGGTGGACCGCCGGGGATTTGCTCCACGGCGGGCGAAGCGCAGCCACAGCAGCTGGGAGATGAGCCAGCGCCGCATCGCGCCGAGGTGGGCGGGTGAACCGTGCACGTCGTCGAAGACCTTGAACCGTACGTCGCCGAGTGTGCGCCGCAGCAGGTCCTGTTCCGTGCCGGGGATGATCTCGTCGCGGCTGCTCGCCACGTACCTGACGGGGATCCGCACCTGTCGCAGCTGCTCCGGTGTGAGCGCGAACCGCGGCAGGAGGGCGCGGAGTTCGGTGAGGTCCTCGCTGCGGGTGAGGCTGCGCAGGGTGTCCGCGGTGATGCCGGGCACGCGGGGCCACCACGAGGTGTCGGCGAAGAACCCGGCGACGGGGGCGCCCACGGTGAGGACGCGGCGGATGCGCGGGTCCTCGGCGGCGGCGCGCATGGCGAGGTGGCCGCTGAAGCTGAGGGCGAGCATGGAGGTGTCGTCGACGCGGGCGCGGTCGGCGAGCCGGTCGAGCAGGAAGCCGAGGGTGCGCCAGGAGTCGGGGCCGTAGGCGCAGGTGTTCTCGCCGACGCCGGGGAGTTCGGTGACGACGGCGGCGAAGCCGAGCTTGCGCAGCAGGGGCAGCAGCGGCGCCCACTGCTCCTTGACACTGACGATGCCGCCCATGACGACGAGCAGCGGGCGGGACGCGTCCAGGCCTGCCGCCCAGCAGGCCACGGTGCCGTCGGGGTGCTCGAACTGCAGCCGCTCGATGCCGTCCTGGTCGCGACGCCAGCGGTCGAAGGTGTCGACGCAGAGCCGCTGGGCCCGGGCCCGGTCGGCGTCGTCGTGGTACGGGAAACGGGCGAGGGCGTAGTGCCGGCAGGCGTCGAGGAGGTCGCCGCGTGCGGCGGCTGTGTCGCCCTCGGCGGTCCACACCGAGGCCCAGGAGTCCGGGTCGCCGGGCGTGTCGTTGGTGATGCGGGTGAGGACCGTCGCGGCGTGCTCGGCGGTCATTCCCTGGCCCCTGGCGTGCAGGCGGGCGAATTCCTTGAGCTCTTCGAGATGGTTCATGGGTGTGTCGGTCACCGTCCCCGGTCAGTGTGTCGGCGCCGTCGGGACGGCGCGGGGCCGGGGCCGGAGCCCCGGTCGACTGCGTCTTGAGTGTCCCGGTGCCTGCTTGCGCCGCGCTTGTACGAGGCGGGCACCGGGGCCCGTTCCGGACGGTTGGGCACGGCACCGCCCGGCACCTCCGGACACGGCCCGGCGCGCGGCCCGGCACGCGGCCCGGCGCCGGTTCAGCCCCGCTCGCCGGCGGCGTCCTCCTCGTTCCCGAGCGCCCGTACGACGGCGTCGACGATGCCCGGGTCGAGTGCCGTGCCCGCCGCCGTGTCCGCGGTGGGGCCGAAGCCGGCGTCGCCGACGGCGACGCTCACGGTGTAGCGGCCGTCGTCGAGCGACAGGGTGTGGAAGGCCCATGTGCCGACCGTGCCGGGAGTGCCGTCGGGACGCAGGACGTCCGTGGGGGCGGCGTCGGGGCTGAAGCCGAAGTCGGTGAAGGGGAACAGCATGCCGAGGCCGAGGGCCTTGCTGTAGGCCTCCTTCAGGGTCCACAGGCGCACCACCGCGCGGTTGCGCTCCCCGGCGGGCAGGGCCTCGATCCGTTCCGCCTCGTACGGGGTGCACATGTGCCGGCCGAGTCCGGGGGCGTACAGGGCGCGGTCGCCGCGTTCGGCGTCGACGCCGATGACGCCGCCGGCGGCGAGGCCGACCAGCAGCAGGTCGTCGGTGTGGCTGAGGCTGATGTGCACGCCGTCGCAGCCGCGCACGAACGGTCGCCCGGTGAGGCCGTAGCCGAGCTCGACGGACTCGGGCGGTGCGTCGAGCGCGGCCGCGGCGGCGTGTTTCAGCAGCAGTCGGGAGGCGCAGAACCGGGCGCGTACCTGAGGGTGTGTCAACTCCAGGTAACGCTCCAGGTCCTGGCCCAGGAGTTCGCGCAGCCCTGGCCCGCCCGCCCGTTCCGGCCGCCAGTCGGGCAGGCGGGCGCGGAGCAGTACGGCCCCGTGCCGGCGCAGGTCAGCGCGTACTCTGCTCCAGTCCGCCGAGGGGCCGGAGATGGCGATCGGCTCCCCGAGGGACCGGCCCGGAACGCCGCGTCCCCGAGCCGTCATCGAAGGCCTCCATGGTGTCGTGGAGATCCGACAGCACATCGGCCGCGGCCGCCCCGTCGATCACCCGGTGGTCGAACGTGAGGCCGAGCCGCATCATGGGCGCGGGTACGACGGCGCCGTCGCGTACCACGGCGCGTTCCACGACGCGGCCCGCGCAGAGGGTGACGGCCGTGCCGCCGGCCGAGTGGAAGCCGTCGACGGTCCGGTGGCCGAGCGAGCTGACGGATACCGTGCCGAAGACGCCGGGCCGCTTGCGCGGGTCGCGCAGGACCGCGGCGAAGGCGGCCCTGCCGAGCCCGACGGGGAGCCGGCCGAGCGTCCGTACGCCCTTGAACTCCGGCAGGTCCGCGGCGTCCTCGTCCCGGTAGCGGTCGACGCGCTCCTGGATCTCGGACAGGCTCGCCGTCTCCAGGCCGGGGAGGAGGGCGGACAGCACGGTGCGTTCCCCCTCGACGGGCCGGTCGAGGGCGAGTTTGGCGGTGACGCCGTCGAAGCGGACGATCCTCGGCGCGCGCAGGAGCGAGGGCCAGCCGGGGGCCATGACCGCGTTGGCCTCCGGGTGGCGGGCGAGGACCCGCCCGGTGGCGTGCAGCAGGTAGCTGACGACCGAGTAGCGCCGGCCCTGTGCGCGCGCGGCGGCGCGGTGCTCCTGGATCCGGGTCATGTCGATGTCGGTGTCCAGGTGCACGGGCCGCTGGGCCGACGCCCACTCCAGGAAGTAGAGGGTGTGGCGGCGGCGCCTCTCGGGCGTGACGGACGCGGTCAACCGGTCACCGCCAGGTCGTAGATCTCCTTGAGGCTGCGGGCCTCCAGGACTCTGCCGACGGGGACCTTGCGGCCGGTGGCCGGTTCCAGCGCGGTGACGAGTTTCAGGAGGTAGAGCGAGTCCCATTCGGGAAGTTCGTCGAAGTCGGCGGCCACCTGGTCGGCCGACAGCGGCATGCCGATCTCGTCGTTCACCAGCCGGACGTAGTCGTCGAGGGTGAACCCGCCTGCGGCGGGGGCGGTGGTGCTTTCGATGCTCATATCTTCTCCAGGGCGAAGCCGGCCTTGATCCACTTGCTGGACTCGACGGCGACCGCGAGGGCCTTCTCGCCGCCGGACATCCGCTCCAGCAACTTCTCGATCTGCAGGAAGGGAAGGGCGTTGCCGTTGTTGCCGGTGTCCGCGACGCAGGACACCTCGCGGGCGCTCGGCACGTCGAGTTCCTCGGTGATGCGGCGCGTCATCCGGCCGGACAGCTGCGGCGGCAGCAGGTAGTCCAGCTGGTCCGGCTCCCAGTCGAGTTCGCCGAGCATCTCCCAGAGGATCTCGACCGCCATGACCGGTACGGACTCCTCGATGGCCTTGTAGTCCTCGGTGACGGCCTGCTTGTCCTCGTAGCGGTCGGCGAGCCCGAACCACTCGATGACCTGGCCCGGTTTGCGGCCCAGCCCGGTGAAGCGGTTGAGGACGTGGCGCAGTGCGACGCGCTCGCCGCGCGGTTCGTCGGTGAGGACGGCCGCGCCGGCCCCGTCGCCGAACAGCACGTAGTTGACGAGGTCGCTGGGTGCGGCCGCGGACAGGTCGCGCCCCGTCTCGAGGTGCTTGCTGCACACGTCGCCGCCGATGACGAGGCCGCTGCGGTACTGGCCGGAGGCGATCAGCGACTGGCCGACCGCGAGGGCCTGTACGGCGCCCGCGCAGCCGGACTGGAGCTGGAAGGTGGGCACCTGGTCCAGGCCGAGCTGGTCGGCGACGTGGTTGACGGTGGCGGGCATCAGGGTGTCCGGGGTGGCGGTGCCGAGGACGATGAACTCGATCTCGGACGGGTCGGCGCCGGGAGCCGCGAGTGCCCTCTCGGCGGCCTGGGCGCACAGGTCGGCGAGCGACCAGCGGACCACACCGGTGCCGAGGTCCCGGGCGAAGTGCCGTGTCCTGGTGCCGATGAAGACCTCGATCCACTCCTCGTTGATGCCGAGGACCTTGGCCAGGGTGGCGTTGTCCACCGGGTCTCCGGGCAGGGCGGTGCCGATGGATGCCAGGTGGGCGGTCGGGGTGGTCATGCCGTCCTCTCCTCTTCGATGTGGGCCCGGTTCTCGTCCTGGCCGCCGAAGCCGGCGTGCCCGGGTGCCGTCGCGCCGATTTCGCGCAGGTAGGCGATGAGGTCGCCGACGGAGGAGAGCCGGGGCAGCAGGTCCTGGACGGTCAGGGTGCCGATGCCGGCGAGGCGGACCTCCAGCCGGTTCTTGAGTTCCATGATCATGACGGAGTCGAAGCCGAGGTCCTCGTAGAGCCGGTCGTGCGGGCCGACGTCGGAGGCGGTGTAGCCGCCGACCAGCCGGATGGCGTCGAGGACGGTGTCACCGACCGGGTCCGCCGTGCCGCCGGGACGGTCCAGGGTGAGGACGGACGCGGCGGCGGCCGCCTCCTCGTGTCCCGTCGCCTGTGCCGGTACCCGGCCCACGGGCATGTCCGCCGCGGCGGCCACCGTTCCCGGGGCCCGCACCGGGTTCCGCGCCCAGAAGCGGTGCTCGGTGGAGAACGCGAACGGCGGCAGCGGGTGGTGGATCCGCTCCGCGGGCGCGTACACGGTGTCCCAGTCCGGGTCGACGCCGCCCCGGAACAGTTCGGCGAGGGCCTCGGCGAGATCCCGGCCGGCGGACTCGGGGCCGCGCACCGGCAGGACGTGTGCCGGGCCGGTGTTCGCGGTGGGGTGGCCGAGGCGGCGCACCATCCCGGAGAGCACCGGCTGGGGGCCGATCTCCACCAGGTGGGTCGGTCCGTCGGCGAGCAGCTCGGCGGCCGCGTCTCCGAACAGGACGGTGGCGCCGATGTGTTCCACCCAGTACGCCGCGTCCATCGCCTCCGAGCCGAGCAGCCTGCCACGGACGGTCGAGTAGAGCGGGATCTCGGGCACTCCCCCGCCGACCTCTTCGGCGATCGCCGCGAAACGGGCCAGCATGGGCCGCATCAGCGGCGAGTGGAAGGCGTGCGAGACCTGGAGCCTGCGGGTGGTGAGCCCCTGTGCCTCGATCTCGGCGCCGATCCGTTCCAGCGCCTCCAGGTCCCCGGAGAGCACGGTGGAGGTGGGGCCGTTGACGGCCGCGACGCCGACCAGCGGCTCCGGCGCGATCCGCTCCTCGAGTTCCTCCCTGGCGGCCCGGACGGACAGCATGCCGCCGCCCGAGGGGAGTTCCTGCATCAGGGCGCCGCGTGCGGCGACCAGCCGGGCGGCACCGTCCAGGGTGAGCGCCCGGGCCAGCACGGCGGCGGCGAACTCGCCGACGCTGTGGCCGAGGAGCATGCCGGGACGCACCCCGAGTTCCATCAGGGTCCGGCCGAGGGCGTAGCCGACGGCGAACAGGGCGGGCTGCGTCCACCGGGTGCTGTGCACCGCCTCGTCGCCGCCGAGGATCAGGTCGCGCACGGACCGTCCGGTGTGCGGCAGCAGCGCGGCGTCGGCCTCGTCGAGGAAGTGCCGGTACAGCGGGGACTGTTCGTACAGCGCGGCGGTCATCCGCGGGTACTGCGAGCCCTGCCCGGTGAACAGGAACGCGGTGCCGGGCCGGCCCGCCGGGTTGCCGGTGAGCCGGGCGAGCAGGTCGGGGTCGGCGGCGGCCTCGCGCAGCCGGGCGACGAGTTCTGCGGTGTCGGTGGCGGCGGTCGCGAAGCGGTGGCGGTGTCCGGCCTTGATGTGGTTGCTGGAACGGGCCAGCGGGCCCAGCGGTACGCGGCGGGCCGCCGCCGCGTCGGCCTGGGCCAGCAGGTTGCGGCGCAGCGCGTCCGCGCTGGGCGCGGTGAGGGTGAAGACCGCGGCGCCGATGCCGCCCGGCGCGGCGTCGTCCCGGGGCCGGGGGCGCGCGGCCCCGGGGGGCGCGGACTCCAGGACGGCGTGGGCGTTCGTGCCGCCCATGCCGAAGCTGCTGAGCCCGGCGACCGTGGGGCCTGCGGGCAGCCGCAGCGGTGCCTTGAGGAGGCGGAGCCCGTGGTCGCGCAGCTTGAGCCGGCTGTTCTCCTTGGCCGCGTAGCGGCTGGCGGGCACCACCCGGTGGTGCAGGGACAGGGCGACCTTGATCAGCCCCGCGACGCCCGCGGCACCCTCGGTGTGGCCGAGGTTGCCCTTGACGGAGCCGAGCGCCATGGGCTTGCCGGAGCGGCCCGCGTGGTGGTGGCCGAGCGCCTTGACCTCCATCATGTCGCCGAGGCCGGTGCCGGTGCCGTGCGCCTCGGTGAAGACCACGTCCGAGGGCTCGACGCCGGCCCTGCGGTACGCGGCGGCGAGTACGTCCTGCTGGGCCCAGCGGTTGGGCGCGGTCAGCCCGTTGCTGCGGCCGTCCTGGTTGACGGCGGTGCCCCGGATGACGGCGTAGACGCGCTGGCCGTCGGCGATCGCGTCGCTCAGCCTGCGCAGCACGATCACTCCGACGCCCTCGCCGCGGCCGATGCCGTCGGCCTCGGAGCTGAAGGGCTTGCAGCGTCCGTCGGGGGCCGAGAGCCCGGCCTGGGTGTAGAAGATCGACAGGGCGGGGGTGAGGGCGATGTTGACCCCGCCGACGAGCGCGTGGTCGCACTCGCCGGACAGCAGGGCGTTCCCCGCGAGGTGCGCGGCGACCAGCGAGGAGGAGCAGGCCGTGTCGACGGCGAGGCTGGGGCCCTTGAGGTCCAGGTGGTAGGAGATCCGGTTGGCGGTCATGCAGTAGCCGTTGCCGGAGCCGACCTGGGCCGTGACGTTGTCGTAGTCGGTGAGGTGCAGCTGCGCCCACTCGTTGCCCATGATGCCGACGAAGACGCCGGTGGGGGTGCCGGCGAGTTTCCGCGGCGAGATCCCCGAGTCCTCGACGGCCCGCCACGCGGACTGCAGCAGCAGCCGCTGCTGCGGGTCCATGGCGGCGGCCTCGCGGGGCGAGATGGTGAAGAACTCGTGGTCGAAGGCGTCCGGGTCGGTGATGAAGCCGCCCTCGGTGGTGTTGGTGCGTCCTTCCTCACCGGCCGTCGAGTGGAACTCCTTGGCGTCCCAACGCAGCCCGGGCACCTCCCCCACCCCGTCCGCGCCGCGCATCAGCAGGTCCCAGTAGGCGCCCGTGTCGGGCGCCCCCGGGAATCTGCAGTCGATGCCGACGATGGCGATCGGCTCCATCAGGCGCCGCCGCCCTTCGGGGCGGCCGCGGCGAACTCCTCCATCAGGTGGCCGGCGAGCGCGTGGACGGTCGGGTAGTCCCAGGCGGCCGTCGGCTCCATCACGAGGTCGAAGTCGTCCTCGATGTCGCCGCACAGGCTGAGGGCGGCGACGGAGTCGAGGCCGTACTCCGCGAGGGGGACGTCGGGGTCGATCTCGGCGGGCTGCCGCTTGAGGTAGAGGGCGATGCGCTCGGCCAACCACGTGGTCAGAGACTCGGTGGTGTGTCCGGTGGTCGGAACGGGCATGGTGCACTCCTCGGCGGGGTGAGCGGATTCGCTTGCTGTGGTGGGGTCGTGTGCCGGCCGGTCGGGGGCCGGCCGGGTGTCCTGGGGCCGGCCGGTGTGTCAGCCGGTGAGCGGGGTGTCGTACAGGTCGTAGCTGCTGCGCCCGTGGAACCTGCGCAGTACCTCCTCGTGCACCCGGGCGTCCACGGACGCCGGGAGGTCGGCGGGCCGCCGGCCGAGGCGCCGGGCCAGCCGGTGCAGGGCGGCGGCGAGCCAGGCGGGGTCGGCGAGGAAGGTGTCGCCGCCCTCGTGCGACGCCTGCTGCCAGACCCCGATGGCGGAGGCGGCGGCGAGGAGCACGGTGTAGCGGTCGGCGAGGGCGAACGTGGCGGGGCTCGCGAGCGCCGTGCGGTCCTGGGGCGCGAGCGCGCGGCTCGCCTCCTGGAGCCGCCGCAGTTCGTCCGTCATCGTCACCGCGAGCGCGTGGACGGCGCGTTCCTCGGGTGTGCCCGCGGGCAGTTCGTCCGCGGAGGCGACCAGCGAGGCGCTGAGCGCGTCGCGGCCACTGGCCAGGGTGAGCGCGTCGAAGGGGATCTCGGGCAGGTCGGAGCGCGGCCGGAAGAGTTCCGCGGGGGCGGGCTCGTCGGTGAACCAGGAGCGCCGGGCGAGCCGGGACAGCTGGGGGATGATGGTGGCCTGGCAGGCCGCGGAGCCGGCGTGGCCGAGGCTGAGTACCGGCATGTCGCGCAGGTGCTTCTGGAAGATGCCGTGTTCGCCGTCGCGGATGTAGAAGCGGGCGCCCAGCACGATGGACAGGTCGTGCATGGTGTCGGTGAGCAGCTTCGGGACGAGGTACTTGGTGGCGGCGGCGAAGACGCTGGTCTGCTCGGGCAGCAGGTGCACCGCCCGTGTCGCGGCCAGCGAGAGGCTGTCGCAGGTCAGCAGGTCGGTGAAGGCCCCGGACAGGGTCGCCCTGGCGTGCGGGATGTCCATGACCGACTTGCGGTAGAGCCGCCGGCCGAGCGCGAAGCGCACGACGGTCCGCAGGGCGGTGTCGGTGGCGCCGACGGCCATGCCGGGGAGCGCGGCCCGGGTGATCTGGAAGGCGCGCAGGGCGGTTTCGACGCCCTGTCCGACCTCGCCGACGAGGGCCGACGCGGGTACCGGTGTGTTGTCGAAGCGGAGTCCGGACAGCCGGCAGCCGCGCACGCCGACGGCGTCGTAGCGGGGCAGCACCTGCCAGGTGTCCGTGTCGAGGCCTTCGCGCTCGACGAGGAGCACGGAGTGGCTGCGGCTGCCCGGCGCGGGACTGGTGCGGCTGAACAGGACCCACGCGTCGGCCCTGGCGGCGTTGTTGATGACCTGCTTGGCGCCCTTGAGCAGATACCCGCCGTCCTGCGCGGGGCGGGCCTCGAACTCGTTGCGCACGAAGTCGTTGCCGTGCGCGAGCTCGTGGTACGCGACGGAGACCTTGCCGCCGTCGGTGAGGATGCGGGCCAGGCGTTCGCGCTGCGCGGCGTCCCCCGCGGTCCACACGTTGACGCCGGCCATGAAGGAGGTGACGCCGTAGCCGAGGCCGAGGGCGACGTCGCGGCGGAACACCTGCCGCATGACGCGCACCAGGGTGTCGAGCCGTTCCAGGCGGCCGCCGTCGGCGCGCGGCACGAAGTCGGCGCCGAGCCGCAGCTCGTCGAGGGCGCGTTCGCCGGCCGTGGAGAGTTCACCGGCCTCGTCGGCCTCCAGCAGCCGCGCGTACGACAGTTCGTTGGTCTCGTCGGTGGGGTCGCCAAGACGCCGGTCCAGTTCGGCGACGCGGTCCGCGGCCCGCGCCTCCTGTCCCGGTGCCCCGCGGCCGGCCGGGGCGGTGGTGGCCGCCGTGTGCGCGCCCTGGGGCTCGGTGCCGATCAGCATGACGTCCTCTCGCTCTCGGCGGCGGCCGTGCCGGCCGCCGCGGGCCGCTCGGGGCTCCGCTGCGGCAGCAGCGAGAACAGCCGGCCCGAGGATCGGGCCGCCCGCAGGGCGCCGAGCAGTTCTTCGTAGGTCTCCGGGCCGGCCGCCGCCGGTTCGCCGAGGCGGACCAGCAGCCTGTCGAGGGCGGTGTGCAGCCACAGGCCGTCGCGCCACAGCGCGCCCGTGCCGGGGTCGTCGCCGACGTGGCCGGTGCTGTGGGTCCACAGGCCGACGCAGGCGGCTCCGGCCCAGCACAGGGCGTAGCGGCGGGCGACCTCGAAGGCGGCGGGCGGGACCTCGGTGAGGACGCCCTGGTACTCCTCCATCTCGGTGTGCACCGCGGCCGTGGCGGCGAGCAGCCGCCGCGCGGCCTCGGCCACCGGGGCGAGCGCGGGCTCGGTGCCGGCCCGGCGGGCGATCTCGTCGACGGAGGCGGCGAGCCCCGCCAGGACGCCGCTGCCGTGCCGGGCGACCAGTGACAGCTTCGCGGGGTCCAGGGGCGGCAGCGGCGCGGCGAGGTCGCAGGCGGCGACGGCGCCCGCGGTGTCGCCGGTGCCGCGCCGGTAGCCGCGGACCAGTGAACGGAATTGGTTGATGAGGGAGTTGAGGTTGACCAGGGTGTTGCCGTCGAAGAGCCCGACGAGGCGGTGGTCGCGCTCGACCTTCTGGAACCGGCCGTCGGCGTACACGCCCTTGAGGAAGGCGCGGGCGCCGAGCAGCCCGGTCAGGTCGGCGAGCACCTGGTCGGTGCCGGTGGGCAGCAGGTACTTGGTGACCGCTGAGGTGACGCTGAGCTCCGCGGTCTGCGTCTGTACGGCGCGGGCGGCGACCAGGGCGACCGCCTCGTGCAGCAGTACGTCGGCGGCGGCGCCGGACAGCACGTGGCGGGCCTGCGGGAGTTCGATCAGCCGGCGGCCGTACAGCTCGCGTTCCTCGGCGAAGTCGAGGCCGAGGCGCAGCCCGTGGTCGCCGGCGCCGAGGGACAGCGCCGCGCACATGGTGCGTGTCAGCTGGAGCGCCTTCAGCACGATCTCCAGGCCGGCGCCCTCGGCGCCGACGAGGGCGCCGCGCGGCACCCGGGCGCCGTCGAAGGCGATGCCGGAGATGTCGGCGCCGCGGATGCCGTGGGTGCGGATCTTCGGCAGGTGGCGGTAGGTGTCCTCGTCCAGTTCGCGCTTGTCGACGAGGAGGACGCTGAAGCCGCGCGGGCCGCCGTCGGGGTTGGTGCGGGTCAGCAGGGAGAGTACCGACCCCCGGGTGGCGTTGTTGATCAGCCACTTCTCGCCGCTGACGAGCCAGTGGTCGCCGGTGTCCGGCGCCTTGTCGTCGGTGCGGACGTCGCCGGCCAGCAGGTCGCTGCCGTGGGCGCGTTCGGTGAGCCCGAGGGAGACCGGGACGCCGGCCATGATGTCGGCGCCGAGCCCGGCGGCCTGTTCCGCGGTGCCGGCCACCCAGACGCAGACGCCTCCGAGGTAGGTCTTGCCGTGGCCGATGGCGCAGGTCAGGTCGCGGCGGGCGACCGCGCGGGCGAGCTGGAGCACCTGCTCGTAGTCGCGCAGCCTGCCGCCGTGCTCGACCGGCACGTAGTGGTCGGGAAGGCCCCACTCCTGGAAGCGGTGGCAGATGTCGGCGGGGAACTCCTCCCTGTCGTCGAGTTCCGCGCAGCGCGCGTAGGAGAAGACCTCGTCGGGGTCGTTGGGGTCGCCCAGGAAGCGGTCGAACTCCTCGGCGAGCCGGTACGGGGGATGTTCCATGTCAGACCACCGTTTCCAGGGAGTGCGAGCCGGCGGCGGCACCGGTCGTCTCGGCGGTCCCGGTGGAAGCGATCAGTTCGCGGACGGCCGGTTCCAGGACCTCGTACAGGGGGGTGATCCGGCCCTCGAGGAACAGCTTGCGCATCAGAGTCCGCTGGATCTTGCCGCTGGTGGTCTTGCGGACGGTTCCGGGGCGGACCAGCAGGACGTTGCCGGCGGGGATGCTGAACTCCTTGCTGATGAACCTCTGGACGCCGGATGCGAAGGTGTGCAGGTCGGTGGAGAGGCTGCTGGGACGGACCTCCTGGATGGCGACCAGGTGCTCGCGGTCGGTCTCGACGGCGAAGACGGCGCCCGCGCCGGTGCCGAAGGCCTTGTCGCTGGACTGGACGGCGCGTTCGACGTCCTGCGGGTAGAGGTTGCGGCCCGCCAGGATGACCATCTCCTTGAGCCGGCCGGTGACGTAGAGCTGTCCGTCCTTCAGGACGCCCATGTCGCCGGTGCGCAGCCAGCCGCCGGCGTCGTGCCCGCCCTTGCCGTCGGAGATCACCGCGTCGAAGATCTCCTTGTTGGTCTCCGGCCGCTTCCAGTAGCCGGAGGCGATGCTGTCGCCCTTGAGCCAGATCTCACCGACGTGCTCGGCGGGCCTCTCGACCCGGGTCTCCGGGTCGACGATGCGGATCTCGAAGTCCCGTACGATCCCGCTGCTGACCAGGGACCGGGTGGATTCGTCCGCCCGCGGGTCGGCCAGTTCGCCGCGCTCCAGGGCCTCGGCGTCGACGTCGAGGACGCGCGGGGGCGCGGTGCGCGGGATGCCGGAGACCAGCAGGGTCGTCTCGGCCATGCCGTAGCAGGGGAAGAAGGTCTCGGGACGGAAGCCGGCGGGCGCGAAGCGCTCGGTGAAGGCGCGGACCGTCTCGGCCCTGACGGGCTCGGCACCGTTGCAGGCGGTCGTCCAGGTGGACAGGTCGAGCGTCTCCAGCTGCGCGTCGGTGACGCGGCGCACGCACAGGTCGTACGCGAAGTTGGGGCCGCCGCCGGTGGTGACGCCGTAGTCGCCGATCATCTTCAGCCAGCGGTAGGGGCGCTTGAGGAAGGTGAAGGGGGCCGTCAGGACGGCGGGGATGCCGAGGTAGAGCGGGTGGAGGATGTGCCCGATCAGGCCCATGTCGTGGTAGAAGGGCAGCCAGCCGCCGCACACGGTCTCCGGTCCCGTGCCGATCGACCGCTGGATCGCCGCCTCGTTGGCGAGCAGGTTGCGGTGCGAGACCACGACGCCCTTGGGGTCGCTGGTCGAGCCGGACGTGTACTGGAGGAAGGCCAGGCTCTCTGGGGTGAGTGAGGGCGCGTGCCAGGCGCCGGCGTCGCCCTGGGCCGGATCGTCGGTGGCCAGGCAGGGCACGTCGGAGCAGCCCTCCGCAGCCAGCCAGGCGGAGATCTCGGGGGCGTTGGCCGAGTCGGTGAGCACGGCGCACGCCTCGGCGTCGCGCAGGATGCCGAGGACCCGGGCGAAGTGCTGGCCCTGTTCGGTGGGCAGCGGTGCGGGCACGGCCACGGCGCCGGCGTACAGGCAGGCGGTGAAGGCCTTGATGAAGTCCAGCCCCGGCGGGTAGAGCAGCAGGACCTGGCGGTTCGCGGCTCTGTGTTCCTGGAGCCAGGACGCGATCCGGCGTGCCTCCTGGTCGAGCCCGGCGGACGTGAGGTGCTGCGGCACCGAGCCGCGGGCGTCGTCGGGCAGGAAGATGAAGGCATCCGCGGCGCTGCGGGCTTCGGTGCGCTCCAGAACCAGTTCCGTGAAGGTTCGGAAGTTCGTCAACGTCTTTCCCTGACCTCTCCGAGATCCGCTGGCGTGGCGCCGGCAAGGGTTGTTCTGACTTCGCGATCGTCGTCCCGGCCACTAAGGAGACGCTTGTGCGAACCGGGTGCGGCCGGACGGCCGCCCCCGGGCCTGAGCCGCCCCGGGCCGGGCCTCACCGCGTAGGTACGGCCGTGCCGCCCGCGGACGGGCCGCACGGCCGGCGACCCGCCGCGGGGCGCCGCCAAGGCGCACACACCGCCCGGACGCACGGCTGCCGCCATGGCCGGACGCACGCACGCACGCCACCCGTGGCCGGGCCGTGCGGCCGGCGGCCCGGCCCATTGCAGCGGCCGGTCGGCTGCCATGGGGTACGCCCGCCACCGGAGAGGCACCGCCGGCGGCCCGTCCAGGGGCGCGCCGCGCGGACGACCGACCGGGAACAGGCGCCCCGGACACTGGCGCCGAGGGCCTCGCCGCGAGGCATCGCACCGGCCGGACGGCCGGCCCCGAGAACGCAGGCCACCTGGCGGGCACCACAGGCCGTCCGGCACGAGGCGGACCACCCAGACGCGCGTCGCACCGACAGCCACCCGTGGGACAAGCACCCCCAGCACCTCACCGCAAGGCGGCTGCCCGGCGGGCACGCACGCCACCACACCGGCCGGACAGCCGACCCCGGCAGCACACGCCACCCAGCAGGCACCACAGGCCGTCCGGCACGAGGCGGACCACCCAGACGCGCGTCGCACCGACAGCCACCCGTGGGACAAGCACCCCCAGCACCTCACCGCAAGGCGGCTGGCCGTGGCGCAAACACGCCACCCACACCGCGCGGACGGCGGCCGCTCGGGGGTGGTGGCCGGTCCGCCCCGGCGCGGGCCGTGCCGACAGCGGCCGGGGCAACGGGCCGCAGCGCGGGCCCGGACGCGACCGGCCCGGTACGGCGGTACCGGGACCACCCC
>NZ_JAAAXQ010000121.1 GCF_009916105.1 Streptomyces sp. GC420
CAGCGTCCGTACGCGCCCCGGGCGGGGAGCAGCGGCGGACCGGGCCGCGCTGCCGCCCCGCGCCGAGCGGCGGGGTGGAGTGCTCAGCGGCTGCGGAGGGCCGCGAGCGCGGCGTCCAGGTCCGCCCCGCGGGGGCGGTTGTGCGGCAGCTTGGAGAGCATGACGGCCATGCCGCAGGTGTTGGTCACCGCGGAGAAGACCAGACCGGCGGCGATGCCGGCGGAGATCAGCTGGAACGCGGGGTGCACCAGGAACCCGAGAAGCAGGCCGAGCAGCACGACGGATCCGGCGGTGAGACGGACCTGCCGTTCCATGGCCCAGGTGGCGCGGGAGGCACCCTCGGGGTGGTGGAGGTCGTGGCCCTCGGCGGCCCAGGCCCCCGTGCCGCCCGCGAGCGTCGCCGTGGCGATGCCGTTCTCGGCGAGGACCTTGCAGGCGTTCTCGGACCGGGCCCCGGACGCGCAGACGACGAGGATGTCGCCGCGCCGGGCGGCATGCCTGATGTCCTCCAGGGCGCGCTCGATCCGGTCGAGCGGAATGTTCAGCGCGCCGGGGAGGTGACCGGACGCGTACTCACCGGGCGTGCGGACATCGATCACGGTCAGCTCGTGGATACGGGAGCGCGCCTCATCCGTGTCGAGAGTCGGAGGAGTGGTCATCTTCTGGGTGCGTCCTTATGGGTGTCGGGGGATGTCGGTGATGCCCGGCAATGCTGTTGAATTCTTGAGTATATTACCCGCCGGGGTATCATCCGGAAGATCAGGAGCAACCGGGCGCGGCGGCAAGGCAGTTGGGCCTCCCGGGACAGGACAGGAGGCCCTCGGCCGGGACCTCCGCTCCTGCCGCGCCACGCGCCCGCACGCCGTCGCCGCCGCTCTCGCCCCCGCCGGGTTCGGGGCGGCGGCGACCGCCTTCGCGCCCCGGCGCGCCCCGGCCTACCTCCGGTGCCCGCCGACGACCGGAAGTCCGGCCGCGAGCCACGCTGTCACGCCGCCCTTGAGGTCCGCAGTCTCGCACCCCCACTCCGCGAGGATTTTCGCGGCCTGCCGGGACCGGTGTCCACTGCGGCAGACCACCACAAGCGGCCGCCCCTGTGCCGCGGCGGGCAGCGCGCCGCCCGCGCCGAGCCCCGACAGCGAGGCGTGTGCGGCGCCGGGGGCGCGGCCGGCCGTCCATTCGACCCGTTCGCGCACGTCGAGGAGTACGGCGCCACCAGCACCCCGCCGGTGCGCCTGCGGGGCCTCCTCGGGAGCCCCCGGGTCACACCGCACCGCGTCTCCGGCCGCCCACATCCCGGATACCGCCTGGTATCCGGGGTGACCCGCGGCAGGGCTCCGCCTCTGTTCCAGGCAGGCCGGCGGCAGATGGAACCAGCGCATCCGCTCGAAGTCGGCGAACAACCCGGCCCGTCCGCCGTCGATGCGCTCGGGCCCGGCAGCCACCAGGCGGCGTGCCTCGTCGAGCCGGCCGGCCAGGGCTCCCTCGCCCGCGCGGACCCGGCGGTCCGCGACGGTGAGCCGCCCGTCCGGGCCCCACCCCACGGCCGTCAGGCTCAGGGGAGGATCGGCCGGCCCGCCGCGGTGGCACCGGCCACCGGTGTGCGGGCCGAGGCGGTAGTCCGCCAGGAGCCGCTGGCCGTGGGTGGCCGGCAGGCCGACGGCGTCGATCAGGTAGTCGCGGACGGCGTCTGTGATGAAGTAGTTGAAGTTGATCCGGACCCAGCCCGGCTTGATGCCGTCGCAGCGGGGACAAGGCCATGGCCTGCCCGTGACGCGGCGGTCGGTGGCGCCAGTTCCGGTCCCACTTGCGGGGTTGGTGGCGGGTGCCCCAGCGCTCTCGGAAGCCCGACCCCTAAGGCATGGGCGCGGAGGAACGGATTCGGGCCAGCGCCGAGTGCTGGGGTCATCGGGCTGGGTGAACTCCACGGCCGGGACGTTCAGCAGTTCCGCCAGGCCGGGGAAGAGCAGTCCCTCCTGCGCAATGCGCTGCACCGGTACCGCCCCGGTGCTGTGCGCCCGGTTCGCGGCCAGCCGCGCGACGGCGGCATTGCCGGCGAGTCCTTGGATCAGCGGTTGGTCGCCGACATCGCGCCTCCTGTCGTTCGCGGCTCGCAGCAGCATACCAACCAGTAGGTATGACAGGGATGTGTCGATGACCACAGTCGACGCGTTGTCCTGCCCGAAGAAGCTGACCATCGCCGGCACGGCGTCGGCCACCGCGATCCCCAGCGCGACACCTCGGCCCTGCCGGACACTGCGCAGCGAGGACCTGCGGCTACCGCTGTCCTGATCGGCGAGTTCATCGCCGACGCCATCCGTCGCGGCCTTCGGTGACAGCTGAACCACCCGTGCAGCGGCGCTGTTGACCTCCATCCGCACGGGGCTGAGGACCTTCTGGCGAGGCACTCCGAAGTCGCTGATGCCGCGGTCATCTGCGTGCCCGACCCCGCTGAGCGTGTCCACGCGCTCGCCGTGCCCGCAGACCACGGAGACGGGTCCCGAACTCGGCGGCGAGGTCCTGCCGGCGTACGCCCTGCCCGGGGGCGGGACACTGCGACCTGACGCTCCCAAGGCTGCCGGTGATCGCGCCGGTCGACGCCGGTGCCGCCATCGAGCAGCAGCCCTGCGGCCATGGCGCCGGCCTGGACCGGCCACGCGGGCGTCGAGCGCACGGCAACGCCCGATGGACCGCCCGCCCATCACGTGTTCCGCGAGCGTTCCGGACGCTCCGAGCCGGCGGACGCACAGTCAGATCGGGGCCGCGGCGGGGCGGAGCGGCCCCGGCTGCTCGGGGCCCGCCGGTTCGGTGCCGCGCTGTCCGATCGTTCTCGACAGGTTCCGCAAGGTGAAGCACGTCACTGTCTGTTCGCGTTGGCCCGCACCCGTCCGACGGGTTAGGTTCCAGCGATCACGGGGGAGGACGTCGTGACTTCCCCGAGCGCAGATTCCCCTTCGCACCCTCCTCTGACGAGAGATTCAGGACATGTCTGCTCAAGAACCTTCACACCATCCTCCCCGGCACATCGGCATAGTGGCCGAGTCCGTCTCCGGGGAGACGCGGGTCGCGGCGACCCCGGCGACGGTACGACTGCTGCTGGGCCTCGGCTACGAGGTCGTCGTCGAGTCCGGGGCCGGTGAGGCCTCCGGCTTCGGCGACCAGGCGTACGCCGATGCCGGCGCGGGGATCGGCGAGGCCTGGGACGCGGATGTCGTCCTGAAGGTGAACGCCCCCTCCGACGCGGAGATCTGCCGACTGCGGAAGGGCGCGACCGTGGTCGCCCTGCTGACCCCGGCGCAAAAGCCCGAGCTGCTTCAGGCGCTCGCCGACGCCGGGGTGACCGCCCTGGCGCTGGACGCGGTGCCGCGCATCTCGCGGGCGCAGTCGATGGACGTGCTGTCCTCGATGGCGAACATCGCCGGCTACCGCGCGGTCATCGAGGCCGCGCACGTCTTCGGACGGTTCTTCACCGGCCAGGTCACCGCGGCGGGCAAGGTGCCGCCGGCAAAGGTGCTGGTGGCCGGCGCGGGTGTGGCCGGTCTCGCGGCGATCGGCGCCGCTTCCAGCCTCGGCGCCATCGTGCGTGCCACCGACCCGCGGCCGGAGGTCGCGGACCAGGTGAAGTCGCTGGGCGGCGAGTACCTGCCGGTGAACGCCGCTCAGGAGTCGGGCACCGACGGCTATGCCAGGGCAACCTCCGCCGACTACGACCGCGCCGCCGCCGAGCTCTACCACGAGCAGGCCGAGGACGTGGACATCGTGATCACCACCGCGCTGATCCCGGGCCGGCCGGCGCCGCGGCTGCTGACGGCCGAGGACGTGGCCGTCATGAAGCCGGGCAGCGTCATCGTCGACATGGCCGCCGCGATGGGCGGCAACGTCGAGGGCACCGTGCCGGGGCGGACGGTGGTGACCGACAACGGCGTCACCATCATCGGCTACACCGACCTCGCCACCCGGCTGCCGGCACAGGCCTCGCAGCTGTTCGGCACCAACCTGGCCAACCTGATCAAGCTGCTCACGCCCGGCAAGGACGGCCAGTTGGCGGTCGACTTCGACGACGTCGTGCAGCGGGCCGTGACCGTAGTGCGGGACGGAGAGGTCACCTGGCCGCCGCCGCCCGTCGCGGTCTCCGCCGCGCCCGCCGTGCAGCCCGCGGCCGCACAGGCCGAGCCGGAGCCCAGGAAGCCGAAGCTCACGCCTGCGAAACGCTTCGGCCTGATCGGGCTCGGCATGCTCGCAATGTTCCTGCTGGTGGCCCTCGCCCCCGCGCAACTCGCTGAGAACTTCACGGTGTTCGCGCTGGCGGTGGTGATCGGCTACTACGTCATCGGCAAGGTGCATCACGCGCTGCACACGCCGCTGATGTCGGTGACCAACGCGATCTCCGGAATCGTCGTGATCGGCGCCCTGCTGCAGATCGGGCACGAGAGCCGGATCGTCACCTCGCTGTCCTTCGTGGCGATCCTGCTGACGAGCGTCAACATCTTCGGAGGTTTCGCCGTCACCCGCCGCATGTTGTCCATGTTCTCGAAAGGCTGAACCAGATGACCTCCGTGACGGCCTCCCACGCGGCCGACCTGGTCGCCGCCCTGTTGTTCATCCTCAGCCTGGCCGGCCTGTCCCAGCATCGCACCTCCCGCGCAGGCGTCGTCTACGGCATCGCCGGCATGGCCCTCGCGCTGGTCGCCACGGTCGTGGTGGCGGCGCAGAGCATCACCGCCGGCGTGGTCGCGCTGATCGTGCTCGCGATGGCGTTCGGCGCAGCGATCGGCCTGTGGCGGGCCCGCCGCGTCGAAATGACACAGATGCCCGAACTGATCGCGGTGCTGCACAGCTTCGTCGGCCTCGCCGCGGTGCTGGTGGGCTGGAACAGCTACCTGGAGGTGGAGTCGCACGGCACGGCGCAGACCCGGATCGGTGCCGACCTGCTGGGCATCCACCACGCCGAGGTGTTCATCGGCGTCTTCATCGGCGCGGTCACCTTCACCGGCTCGATCGTCGCGTTCCTGAAGCTTTCGGCGAGGATCGACTCCCGTCCGCTGATACTGCCGGGCAAGAACGCGCTGAACCTCGGCGCGCTCGGCGCCTTCGCCGTACTGACCGCCTGGTTCACGATCAGCCCGAACCTGTCGCTGATGATCGCGGTGACCGTGCTCGCACTGGCCCTGGGCTGGCACCTGGTCGCGTCGATCGGCGGCGGCGACATGCCCGTCGTCGTCTCCATGCTGAACAGCTACTCGGGCTGGGCTGCGGCCGCGGCCGGCTTCCTGCTCGACAACAACCTGCTCATCGTCACGGGCGCGCTGGTCGGCTCCTCCGGCGCCTACCTGTCCTACATCATGTGCAAGGCGATGAACCGCTCCTTCATCTCCGTCATCGCGGGCGGTTTCGGCATCGCGGCACCGGCCGGCCATGAGGAGGAGCAGGGCGAGCACCGTGAGGTGCGCGCCGTGGAGGCGGCCGAGCTGCTCGCCCAGGCCCGCTCGGTGATCATCACCCCCGGTTACGGCATGGCCGTCGCCCAGGCCCAGCACCCGGTCGCGGAGCTGACGCGGCAACTGCGCGAGCGGGGCGTCGAGGTCCGCTTCGGCGTCCACCCCGTCGCCGGGCGTCTACCCGGGCACATGAACGTGCTGTTGGCCGAGGCGAAGGTGCCCTACGACATCGTCCTGGAGATGGACGAGATCAACGACGACCTCGCCGACACCTCGGTCGTGCTGGTCATCGGCGCGAACGACACCGTCAACCCGGCCGCGACCGAGGATCCGGGCAGTCCGATCGCCGGCATGCCGGTGCTGCGGGTATGGGAGGCCGAGCAGGTCATCGTCTTCAAGCGCTCCATGGCCTCCGGCTACGCGGGCGTGCAGAACCCCCTCTTTTTCCGCGAGAACAGCAGCATGCTCTTCGGCGACGCCAAACAGAGCGTGGAGGAGATCCTGCACGCACTCAGCACCGACAGCCGGCGCGGAGCGGCCCCGGCCGCACGCCAGGCGACGGTGGCCGGCCACTGAGAGGTCGTCTTCTCTCGATGTTTCATCCCGGGATTGCCGGTTGGTCCCGGAGCGTCGGGTCGCGCCAGGTCCATGTCGGTGCCGGCGGCGTGCTCGACGAGGTGCTGGCGACAGCCGCCGTCCACCCAGACTCTGCGCGTGGTCGGGTGGGCGGCGGCCACCTGGTCGGACCAGGCTGTTTCGTTTGGATCACCGGATCGTCGGCCCGGGTGCGCCGTTGACTGACGCGCAGTGGGCGACGGTCGAGCCGTCGCTCCCGGACCTGACGCCGAAGCGGGGTGGCCGCCGGCGTGATCACCGTGAGGTTGCCGATGCGATCGCCTTCGAGTTCCAGGGCCAAGCCCCGGCCGCTACCACCACAAGCAGACCCGCAACCCGGTCTTCCGGCACCTGCGGCTCGCCGTCACCTCCTTGGAACGGCAATGCCGTTCGACCATTCGTCGCGCCGACCGCTGACAGGCCGGGAAACCCCACAAGCAGGAAAGCCCCTCCATGCCACTGATCTGTCTCGTCCGCCACGGCCAGGCGTCCTTCGGCGCCAAGGACTACGACGTACTGTCGGACCTCGGCCGCGAACAGGCCACGGCCGTCGGCCGGGAGCTCGCCCGCCGTGGGCTGCGCAACCCGCACCTCGTGTCCGGCACCCTCATCCGCCAACGCGACACGGCCCGCCTCCTCGCCGATGCCGCCGGATTCAGCGAACGCCTGCACGAGGACTCACGCTGGAACGAATTCGACCACCTCGCCCTGATGGAGCGTTACCCGGAGCCGGCGCTCACGGGCGCGGTGGCGGATTCCCGCGCCGTACAGGACGTACTCGACCGTGCGTTGCGGGCGTGGATGGAGGACACCGACAAGTCCGGCGCCGGATGGGCCGCCTTCGCAGAGGGCGCCGCCACCGCGCTGACGGAGCTGTCCGCGACCTTGGGCAAGGGCCGCGATGCGGTCGTCGTCACGTCGGGCGGAGTCCTCGCCGCGCTCTGCGGCACCCTGCTCTCCCTGCCACCAGCCGGAGTCGTCGCTCTTAACCGGGTCATCGTCAACGCCTCTGTCACCACGCTTGTCTCAGGCGCTTCCGGGACCAGTCTGCTCACCTTCAACGACCACGCCCACTACACCGGTGACCGACACCGGCTTCGCACCTACCGCTGAGCCCGCTCGACAAGCCGTATCCAGGACGCGACGTTCCTGCGATCTCACGCCGAACCGGGGGAGGAATCCCTGCGGTCTACGCACTCTTCGGCAGCATCCGCCACCAGGGCACGGTCCAGTGCCGCATCAGGCAACGTTTGCCCTGTCCACGACGGCTCGTAGTCGGCGGTGGTCGGCATGGTGGTTTCGCCAGATGATGTAGCGGCGGATCGTGCTGCCCCTGTCGACCCGGAAACGCTACGGACCCGACGAACCGCCCGAGCCGGATAGAGCTGGTCGTCGACGAGGACGCTGGTCCCCCTGCGTTTCTCTGCGTGACAGGGCCGGCCCTTCGTATGGTTGACCCGTCCAGGGGCGCCGGGTGCGGCTTTCAAGGTTCCGCCGCTCGTGGCTTCGGTGACACCGGAGGTGCTGCTGAGCCCGCGGAAGCAGCCCGGGATCGGCCAAGCCCCGGCGGGTCCGCTCCACGAACGGGGACGCGGGGGCCGGAAGCCCCGTGGAGGACTTCGCAGTCGTCATGATTCCCGCTCGGTGGCTGTCGCGGCGAACAGTCCGGTGGGGGTGGGGGCGCTGCCGTCGCCGCCCGCCTCGGCCGCCCTGCCTGCGCGGGGCCGGTGACCGCGGGCCTCGGCGGCGCAGGCGTCATCGGCGAGGTGGCCGACGCCGGTGAGACAGCCGACGCCGGAGCCGTACGGCCGCCGCCCGCGCCGTCACCTCCGCGGCCGCCTCCTCCCGGGCGGTGACGCCCGCCACCGATGTCTTACGGTGCATGACCTCGCCTTCCCGTCCGGTACGGGCGGAATCCGCCGCGCCCCACTGAAGCGCTGCGTAACCGCACCCGGTAGGGGCACTCGGTACGGACCGCAGGGCCGTTCGGCCCTGCGGAGCCGCCCCGCCGCGGTGGTATACCCTGGGGGGTATTCGGTGCGAGCGTTCGAGACCACCGGCCACCGTGCCGCGAAGCGGCAGCCGGCGGTCGCCCGCCCGTGCCGGACGACCAGCGAAACCGTCCCCTCCAAGGGAGCCAACGACCATGACCACCACCGAGCAGCCGACCCCGTCGGACACCGACCGCGCTCTGCCTCTAATCGGTGACCCCGCTCCGTACTTCGAGGCAGACACCACGCACGGCCCGGTACGGCTCACCGACTACGCCGGACAGTGGCTGGTGCTGTTCAGCCACCCCGCGGACTTCACCCCGGTGTGCACCACGGAGTTCATCGCCTTCACCGAACTGGCGGACGACTTCGCCGCGCGCAACGTCGCACTGCTGGGCAACTCGGTCGACTCCGTCCACAGCCACCTGGCCTGGACCCGTTCCATCGAGGAGAAGCTCGGCGTACGCATACCGTTCCCGATCGTCGCCGACCTGGACACCAAGGTCTCGCGCGCCTACGGGATGCTGCACCCGAACACCTCGGGCACCGCGGCCGTGCGCGCGGTCTTCGTCATCGACCCGGAGCAGACAGTACGGGCCGTGCTCTACTACCCGATGAACGCCGGCCGGATGATCCCGGAGATCCTCCGGCTCGTCGACGCCCTGCAGACCTCCGACCGCGACGGCGTCTCCTGCCCGGCCAACTGGCACCCCGGCGAGGACGTCGTGGTCGGCGCCCCGAAGACCCAGGCCGAGCTCGACGCGCGGCTCGCCGACGACTCGGTCAAGCTGGCCGACTGGTACCTGGCGACCAAGCCCGGGACCGCGAGCTGAGGCTGCCGGCCGGAGCCCTCGACCCCTCTCGGTGCCCGGACCGCGGTGGCGCGGTCCGGGCGCCGGCACTTCCCCGGCGCGCGGCGGTTCCGGCGCGGCGAGGCGCCGTACGCCGTACGGGATGACCGGACGACCCGGGCCCCGCGCGGAAGGCCTCCGCGTGCGACGCTCAGCGGCGCACGGCGCGGACGAGTGCGTCGATGGCGGTACGGCTGCCCTGCTCCGTGCTCACCGGGCGGGTGACCTCCTCGGCACGGACGATCCGCGCGCGGGGGCGCCATTCGGCGGCCACCTGCTCGGCCGTGCAGAGCACACCCGGATCCCGCGGGCCGCCGTGACCTCGCTCGAGGTTGGCGGCGGCGTGACCCACGAGGAACAGGGTCCCGCCGCCGCGCACGGCGTTCGCCGCCTCGCGCAGCACTCGCTCCATCTGCGGCCAGGGCAGTTGCAGATAGGCGATCAGGGCAAGGTCGTACGTGCCCTCGGGTGCCGACCAGGCCGCCAGGTCGGAGCAGACGGTTCTGAGCGCCACGCCGCGCTCGGCCCCCAGCCGCTCGGCCTTGGCCAGGGCCACGGCGGAGAAGTCGACGGCGTCCACGTCCCAGCCCTGCCCCGCGAGCCAGACCGCGTTGCGGCCCTCCCCCGCCGCCAGGTCGACCGCCCGGCCGGCCGGCAGCCCGGCGAGTTCCTGTGCGACGAAGCGGTTGGGTTCCGCCTCCCACACCAGCCCGGTGCCGCGGTAGCGCTCGTCCCAGTCCGCTGCGTCCATCGTCCGTACTCCTCGTCCCCGGTCAGCCGGTTCTTCCGTCCTCTTTCGCCGGTGCGCCCGCCTGACGCCCCGCCGCGCCCGGGCTCATGATCCCAGGCCGGGGGCGGCATCCGCGCCCTCGCCCGGCCCTTCCTGGTCCCCGCCGACCGCGTCGGGCCCGTCGCCGACGTCGTCCGCCCCGCCCAGCAGGAACGGGTAGGGACAGCTCCGCGGATCGGGGGCGATGCACGCGTTGCAGGGCCGGGACCTGTCGATGACGCACTTCGGAGCGGGTTTCATCCGTCCTCGCCTCCAGTTCCGCCACGCGCCGCGCCGGGCCGGGCGGCCAGCCGGCGACTCGCCTTCTTGAACACCAGCACCGGCACGTAGTGCCGGATGCGGGCGGTTGCGAAGAAGCCGAATTCCTCCGCGACCACGGCATCGAGTTCCTCGGGGGCGACGTCCGGGAATCCACGGACCAGC
Source organism: Streptomyces sp. GC420 (assembly GCF_009916105.1). Lineage (GTDB taxonomy): Bacteria > Actinomycetota > Actinomycetes > Streptomycetales > Streptomycetaceae > Streptomyces. The sequence goes on from NZ_JAAAXQ010000121.1 coordinate 10,106, forward strand.
CGCTCGCGGACGTCCTCGCGGGCACGCCGCTCCGCGGCCGGTGTCACCGGTGCGACCGGCCGGGTGTCAGGACAGTGCTCGCCCTGCCCGCCCCTCGGCGGCACGATGCAGGCCAGGTGCTCCACGGAGAGGTCCGGCCCGCTCCGGGCGTATGGGGTGCGCCTCATACCGTCATTATACCCCTGGGGGTATTCCTGGCAGACCTTGCCCTTCAGGCGGCCCGTTCACGCGCGAACACCCCGCGGCGCCTCACCGAACGGAAGCGGACCGCCGCCTTTGCCCGGAAAACCGGATAAGCGGCTTTCTCCCTCCAACGCGAAGATGAGGGCATGGACGTGAACGAGGTGCTCCTGCCCGGTGTCGGCCTGCGTTACGAGTTCATCAATCAGGACGGCGAACGGATCGGCGTCGTCGCCCGCAGGACCGGCGACTTCGAGCTGGTGGTGTACGAGGGCGACAACCCGGACGTGGCCCGGCCGCTGTTCCGGCTCACCAGTGAGGAGGCCGACACACTCGCCGAGATCCTGGGCGCGCCCCGCATCGCGGAGCGGTTCGCCGACCTGACCAGGGAAGTGCCCGGGCTCAGTGCCGGACAGGTCGAGGTGCGGCACGGTTCGCAGTTCGTCGGCCGCCCGCTGGGCGACACCATGGCCCGGACCAGGACCGGCGCCTCCATCGTGGCCATCGTGCGCGGTGAGAAGGTGATCGCCTCGCCCGGGCCGGAAGCGATCCTCCGCGCGGAGGACGTGCTGGTGGTGATCGGGACCCACGACGGGATCGCCGGCGTGGAACAGCTCATCCGGGGCTGAGCCGGTGCACACCTCCGTCGCGCTGCTGCTGGAGCTGGGCGTCATCCTGGCGGCGCTGAGCGTGCTGGGCGCCGTGGCTCGGCGTTTCGCCCTCTCCCCCGTGCCGCTCTACCTACTGGCCGGGGTGGCCCTGGGCGAGGGCGGGATCGCACCGGTCCCGGCGGCGGGCGCGTTCGTGGAGGCCGGGGCGTCCATCGGCGTGGTCCTGCTGCTGCTGACCCTCGGCCTGGAGTTCACCATCCGGGAGTTCAGTGTCAGCCTGCGGCGCCATGTGCCGTCCGCCGCCGCCGACCTCGTACTGAACGCGGTGCCGGGAGCCGTGGCAGGCCGGCTGCTGGGGCTGGACGCCGGCGGCATCCTGGCGCTCGCGGGCGTCACCTATGTCTCCTCCTCGGGCATCATCGCCCGGCTCCTCGGCGACCTGCGCCGGCTGGGCAACCGGGAGACCCCTTCGGTGCTGTCGATCCTGGTGCTCGAGGACTTCGCGATGGCCGTCTACCTGCCCGTGCTGGCGGTCATCGTCTCCGGCGGCACCTGGCGGCAGGCACTGCTGGGCGTGCTGGTCGCGGTGGCGTCGGTGGCCGCCGCCTTCGCCGCCTCGTACTGGTGGGGGCACCACCTGGGGCGGCTGGTGTCGCACCCGGAGGCGGAACAGGTGCTGCTGCGCGTCCTCGGTATCACGCTGATCGTGGCGGCGCTCGCGGAGGCCGTCCACGTCTCGGCGGCGGTCGGGGCCTTCCTCGTCGGGCTCGCGCTCACCGGTGAGGCGGCGGACCGGGCCCGCACCGTCCTCGGTCCGCTGCGGGACCTCTTCGCGGCGGCGTTCTTCCTCGCCATCGGGCTGTCCGTGGGGCTCGGCGCCCTGCTTCCGGTGCTTCCCGCGGCCCTGGCCCTGGCGACGGTCACCGCCCTCACCAAGCTGGCCACCGGGTGGTACGCCGCGTCCCGGGACGGCGCGGGCCGCCAGGGCCGGATGCGGGCGGGTTCGGCGCTCATCGCCCGCGGCGAGTTCTCCATCGTCATCGTCGCCCTGGCCGGAACGCTCGACGACAGGCTGGGCCCACTCGTCGCCGCCTACGTCCTCCTGCTCGCCGTCGCCGGCCCCATGATCACGCGCGTCGCCGGCACTCGACCGCCGTCGCGCCCTCCCGTGAGCAGGTCCGATGCGCGGGTCGGCTGAGGGCGCGACCCGCGCGGATCACCGGCCCCCGGGTACTCGCGGCGTGGATCACCGGCCCCCGGGTACTCGCGGCACCATGCCCGACCCTGTGGCCCCGCTGCCCGGCACCTCCCCGGGCCCGGACGTCGTCTCCGTCGCGGTCCTGGTGGAGCTCGTTCGTTCGGCGACGGCCGGCGGACATGTCAAGTGCTGGGAGCGCTTCGCCGAGGCGGCGGCCCGGTTCCCGGGGCCCGGGATCGACCTGACCGTCTACTTCCTGGGCGAGCCGGAGGGCATCGAGCGGCTCTCCCCCTCGGTCCGTCTCATCACCCTGCGGCCGGTCCTCAGCACGGCCTCCCTGATGCCGGTGACCGGCGGCGCCGACGTCTCCGACCTGTCGCCGTACCACCCGCGGCTGGCACGGCTGCTGCCGCGGCACGACGTCTGGCACCTGACGCACAGCTTCGCCTTCGCCTCGACCGCAGTCAGGAGCGCCCGCCGCGCGACGCGGGCAGGCGCTCCCCGCCCGGTGCGGATGGTGGCGTCCGTGCACACCGACGTCCCCGCGCTGGCGGACGCGTACGCCCGGCACATGGCCGAAAGGCTCCCCGCCCCGGTGGAACGCGTCGGGGGGGTCCTCGCACGCGGGGCGGCGTGCCCGGTCGGCGCCCTGCTGCGGCGGCGGCAAGACCGGCTGCTGCGCGCCTGCGACCGCGTCCTGGTCCCCACTCCGGCCGAGCGCGCGGAGCTGGCCGGGGTACTGGGCGAGGACCGCGTGGCGCTGCTGCGCAGGGGAGTCGATCACACGCGCTTCCACCCCGACGCCTCGGCCCGTGCCCGGCTCGCCCGTGAGTACGGGGTGCCCGCCGACCGGCCGCTGGTCCTGTTCGCCGGTCGTCTCGACCCCTCCAAGCGGGCGGCGGTGGTCACCGAGGCCGTGGACCTGCTGCGCCGTCGCGGGCTCAGGGCCCACCTGCTGATGGCGGGGTCGGGTTCGGACGCGGACGCGGCGAGGATCGGGCGCCTCCTCGGCCCGGACGTCACCCTGCTGGGCCCGCTGGCCCAGGAGCGCCTGGCCCTCGTGTACGCCGGCTGCGACATCTTCGCCTTCCCGTCGCTCACCGAGACCATCGGCAACGTCGTCGCCGAGGCCATGGCGAGCGGACTGGCCGTCGTCCTGCCCGAGGGCGCCAGAACGACCCAGTGGCTGTCGGACCCCGGCCGGGACGGCCTGGTCGTCACGCGCGACGACGCACGCGGCTGGGCGGAGGCGCTGTCCTCCCTGGCCGGGCACCCGCACCTGCTGCGGTCGGTTCGACAGCGGGCGGCCGCCACCGCCAGGGACGACCACCCTTCCTGGGACCGCGTCCTCGCCGAGGACCTCCTCCCCGCCTGGCGCCGGCCCGCGCACCGTCCCGGCACCCGCGCGGCCTGACGTCACCAGGCCCGCCCAGGGGCACGTCGGCGCGGGCCGCGGTCACGGCGTGTCCGCGGTGTGCTCGCCGTCGCGGCGGTCCTGGCCGGACGGGGGGCTCGGCGGGTGCCGGGTCCGCGTCCCGCGCCGCTCGCGGCAGTACAGGGCCGCGAGGAGCGGGGAGGAGTCCAGGCTCGCGATGCCCGCGACCACCAGGGCCAGGCCCAAAGCAGTGAACCCGCTGGCGGGCCAGCCGTGGGTGACCGTCTCACCGAACACCGCCGTGCCGACGGCCACCGCGACCACCGGCTCGGTCGCGTCGATCACCGTCATGCCCGCCGCCAGCGGCCCCTGCTGGAACGCGCTCTGGATGAGCAGCAGCCCGATCACGCTGGCCCCCACGAGCGCGTACGTCTGCCAGCCGGCGAGTACCGCGGCGACACCCTCGTCGAGCCGGTCGATGGTGGCGGCCAGCAGAGCCGACTGGGCACCCATCACCGCCCCCGCCGCCAGGGCGACGGCGGAGGCTCGCCACGCCCCCGACAGGAGGCGCGCCGTCAGCAGGGCACAGCCGGCCAGTCCCGCCGTCGCGCCCAGCACCAGCCCCCAGGAGAGCGGGTCCGTCGCACCGGGCCGGCCGCCGTGCGGCCGGGCCGAGACCAGGGCGAGGGCGAGGCCGGCGGCCACGGCGAAGGTGCCGAACCATTCGCGGGCACCCAGCCGCATGCGGTTCAGCCTCGCGGACAGCGGAACGGCGAAGATCAGCTCGGTGACGATCAGCGGCTGCACCAGGCTCAGTGGTCCGAAGGCCAGGGCCAGCGACTGGAACGCGTAGGCCAGCACCGCCAGCGCGATCCCGAGGAGCCACACGCGCTCACGGACCAGGTGGCGCAGCAGCCTCGGGGAGAGCGCCTCCTCGTCCGGCCGCGCGCTGGCCGCGCGCTGCTGGAGCACTCCGGCGACCGCGAAGCAGGCCCCGGCGGCGAGCGCGGCGACGACGGCGGTCACCATTCCCGTGCCCGCTCCCTCATGGCACGCCCCGGCCCGGGATCAGCCGGGGGCCCCAGGGCCCCGGACGGGGGCGGGGCCGCGGGTGTGCACATACAGCTGCTTGCGGTCGCCGACGTCGAGGCGCTGCGGTTGCGGCAGTTCGTAGCGGACCGGGCGCTGGTGGTCGGCGAACTGGCGGCCCGGGTTGTAGACCCGGTTGAACTTCCACAGCATGCGCGCGAAGTTGGTCTGCCCGTGCATGAGGTTCCGTCCGAGGACCCGGGCCGCGCCGAAGGCGGTGCGCAGGCCCAGGTGCTTGTGGTTGATGACGGCCTGCGTGCGGACGAGTTCCCGGTAGAACCGGTCGAGCGGCAGCGTGGTGGGGACCACGGCGTGCTGGATGTCGAAGAGCCGGTAGTCCCGGGTGGTCAGCCGCCGCGACTCGGTGTGCCAGATCTCCGTCCCCGGATAGGGCGTCATGACGGTGAAGTGGACGATTTCCGGTACGGACAGCGCGAATTCCCGGACGACGCGGAACTGCTCCTCGTCCCAGGCGGGGTCGACGATCAGGTTGATGGCGACCTGGATGCCCAGGCGGCGGGCCGTCTCCAGCGCCCTGATGTTCTCGTCGGGGCTGACCCTCTTGCGGTAGAGGTCGAGTCCCTCGGCGTCGATGGCCTCCATGCCGAGGAACATGTAGCGCAGGCCCAGCCGGTGCCAGCGCGCGAAGACGTCGGGGTGGCGGAGCAGTACGTCGCTGCGGGTCTCCAGGTAGTACCGCTTGCGGATCCCGCGGCGTTCCACCTCCGCGGCGATGGCCTCGCCGTGCTCCGGGCGGATGAAGGCGACGTCGTCGACGATGAACACGTTCGGCTCGGGGATGCTCGCCAGGTCGTCGGCCGCCGCCTCGGGCGAGGCCCTGCGGTAACTGCGGCCGTAGAACGTCCACGCGGAGCAGAAGGAGCAGTCCCACGGGCAGCCGCGGGTGAATTCGACCGAGGCGCACGGGTCCAGTTCGCCGATGAAGTAGCGGCGGCGGTTGCGCATCAGGTCCCGGGCCGGGAGCGGTGCGTCGATGCTGTGGAGCATCTGGGGCGCCGGCCCGCGCCCGGACGTGGTGACCAGTCCGGGGACGTCGTGCACGGCCCTGTCGCGTACGGCGGCGAGCAGCGGGGCGATCGCCGGTTCCCCCTCGCCGCGGATCACCGCGTCGACCGCTCCGCGTGCCTGTTCCAGCACCTCTTCCGCGACGAAGGAGACGCTGTGGCCGCCGAAGAAGACGAAGCAGCCCGGCACGGCCAGCTTGGTCTGTTCCGCGAGTTCGATCGCCTCGGGGATGTTCGCCAGATAGTTGAGGGAGATGCCGAGGGCTTCGGGGCGGAAGGACTTCAGCTCCTTCGCCAGTTGCCGCCGGCCGAGGACCTGCAGGTCCACGACGCGCACGTCGTGTCCCGCGTCGCGAGCGGCGCCCGCCACCCGCTCGAGACCGAGTGGCTCCAGCCTCAGGAAGATCTCGGAGTACATCAGGGCGCTGGGGTGGACGAGCAGCAGGCGCATCATCACCTCGCGACGAAAAGGGAGAATATGTAGGTATCACCTTCCTATCCCGGTAAATCATCAGGTGCTACCGCTGGCCGGCGGCGTCCGCTACCTCGAAAGCGTGGTTTGGGGCACTCGCGTACCGGTGTGTTCCCGTCCGCGCGTGGCACACGAACCGGCGCCGGGTACCGGAACCGGGCCGACCGCAACCGAAAGGCGGAGAGAAGGCTCCCATGACGCACTCCGGTTCCATCTTCGGCCCCAGGACCCTGTCCGGGCCCGGCCTCCCGGCGTCCGGGCGGCCCGTGACGGCCCGGGAGCCGCGGCCCGGTGCCGGTGAGGACTCGGAGGTGGCCCTGGTGACGGGGGCTTCCTCGGGCATCGGCGCCGCGATCGCGCGGCGCTTCGCCCGGGGCGGATGGCAGCTGCTTCTCACCGGCCGCGACCGTTGCCGCCTGGAGGAGACCGCCGTCGGCGCGTCCGCCGTCGTCCTGCCCGCCGACCTCGCGGATCCGGACGGCCCGCGACTGCTGGCCGAGGCCGCGCTGGAAGCCGCCGGGCGCATCGACCTGCTGGTGGCGGGGGCGGGCATCGGCTGGGCGGGCCCCTTCGTCTCGATGCCGCCCGCGGCGATCGACCGGGTGCTGGCGGTGGACCTCAACGCGACCCTGCACCTGGTGCGCGAGGTACTGCCCTCCATGGTGACGGCGGGGAGCGGCCGCGTGGTGCTCGTGGGGTCGATCGCGGGCTGTGTCGGCGTGCGCGAGGAGGCCGTGTACTCGGCGGCCAAGGCCGCCGTGGGCGCCTTCGCCGAGGCGCTGCGGCAGGAGGTGCGCGGGAGCGGCGTCGGGGTGACGCACGTCGTGCCGGGCGTCGTGGACACCGCGTTCTTCGAGCGGCGCGGAAGGCCCTACCAGCGGACGCGGCCGCGTCCCGTCCCCGCCGAGAGGGTCGCCGACGCCGTGTGGGACGCGGTGGGACGCGGACGCGACGATGTGTACGTGCCGTCCTGGCTCCACCTCCCGGGCCGGGTGCGGGGCGCCGCGCCGGCGCTCTACCGCCGCCTGCTGGACCGCTTCGGCTGACGAGGGCCCGGCACGGCACGGTCCGCCGCGCGGCGGACGGGCCCCGTGTTACTCCCTTCGGGCGGCGCCGCTCTCCCGCCCGCCAGGCGCACCGCCTCGCTTGAGCTGCGCCTTCCACCCGGTCACGGGGCCCGGGCGTCGCCCGTCCGGTTGCGTGACAGCAGATGAACCGCTTGCTTGTAGAGAGACGTCGTGACTCCGCTCCCCACCTGACGGAGGGGGCTTCCAACCCGAGGGTTGCGGTCCAGCCCGCACCGATCACTCACGGGATGCAGGGAAATTGCCACAGGTCAGGGAAGCAATTCCCCCGCGGACTGAAGCCCCGGTGGCCCCCTCGCCAGGAGGCTGATGGCGGTTCACGCGGCCGGCGAGCGCTGACGAAGTACCCGTTCCGGTACTGGATGAGGAGAACCCGATGAACACGAGCATGTCGGAGGCGGTCGTCGCCGGTGCCGACGCGGCGACTCTGGAGTCGCTGCCCGTGCCGACGTACTTCTCCGCGGCGACGGTGCGGGCCCGCGACATCAACATGTTCCAGGACGTCGAGGACAAGGACGTGCGCAAGTCCCTGTTCGTGGACGAGATTCCGATGCCGGAACTCGCCCCGGACGAGGTGCTGGTCGCGGTCATGGCGAGTTCCATCAACTACAACACCGTCTGGACGGCGATGTTCGAGCCGGTGCCGACGTTCCGGTTCCTCGAGCAGATGGGGAAGGCCGGGGGCTGGGAGGCGCGCCACGATCTCCCGTACCACGTGCCGGGTTCCGACGCCTCCGGCGTCATCGTGCGAGCCGGCTCCTCCGTGCGCAGGTGGAAGACCGGCGACCATGTGGTCGTGGCCCCGGCCTACGTCGACGAGCAGGATCCCGACACGCACCGCGACGGCATGCTGGGCGAGGGGCAGAAGGCCTGGGGCTTCGAGACCAACTTCGGCGGCCTGGCCCACTACGCCGTCGTGCGGGCGAGTCAGCTCATGCCCAAGCCGCCGATGCTGACCTGGGAGGAGGCGGCGGTCAACCCGCTCTGCGCCGCCACCGCCTACCGGATGCTGGTCAGCGACCGCGGGGCGCAGATGAAGCAGGGCGACGTGGTGCTGGTGTGGGGAGCGACCGGCGGCCTCGGCGCATACGCCGTCCAACTGGTGAGGAACGGCGGCGGTATCCCCGTCGGCGTGGTGAACTCCGAGGCCAAGGCCGCTCTTCTGCGGTCCCTCGGCTGCGAGGCGGTCATCAACCGCTCGGAGATCGAGGACGGCGATCCCGCCGCTCTGGAGCGGCCCGAGGGGTGGAAGAGGCTCGGCGCCGCCATCCGTCAGGCGGTGGGCGAGGACCCGCACATCGTCTTCGAGCACGTCGGACGGAAGACCTTCGGCGCCTCCGTCTTCCTCGCCCGGCGCGGCGGCACCGTGGTCACCTGCGGCTCCAGCACGGGCTACGAACACACCTACGACAACCGCTACCTGTGGATGCGTCTCAAGCGGATCATCGGCAGTCACGGCGCGAACCTGCACGAGCAGTGGGAGGTCAACCGGCTGATCGGCCTGGGGCACCTGGTCCCGGCCCTGTGGAAGACGTATCCGCTCGACCAGGTGGCGGCGGCGGCCAGGGTCGTCCAGGCCAATCAGCACATCGGCAAGGTCGGGGTGCTCTGCCTGTCTCCGCGCCCGGGGCTGGGCGTCACGGACCCCGAGGCGCGCGCGAGGGTGGGCGAGGAGCGCCTGCGCCTGTTCCGGGACTGACGCCGTGCCCCGGCGGCTCAGCCGGTCCGGCGCGCCTTGAGCAGGGACTCGAGCCCCGGCCACACGACATGCAGTTCCCGTTCCCAGTACGGCCACGAGTGCGTGCCGTGGTCGTAGAGGTTCAGGGTCACCTTCACCCCCGCGCGGCCGAGTGCCTGCGAGAAGGCCTCGGTGGAACGCGGCAGCGGCTGCTCCAGCAGGGACGCCAGCGGGTTGCCGTCCTGGTCCAGGTCGCCACGCCTGCCGCTTCCCGCGGACAGGTGGACCCGGGTCCCCTTGAACCTGTCGGTCATCGTGGACGGGTTGTGGGCGTCCCACACCTCCCGCTGGTCGTCCGGGTGGCCCCAGATGCGCAGCGGGTCGACGCCCTCGCGCATGCAGGTCGCGACGAACGCGAACCTCATCAGCGGATCGGAGGTGTCCACGATGCCGCTGAAGGAGCCGGCGAAGCGGAAGACGCCGGGGTTGTGTGCCGCGTAGTTGAGTGCGCCCAGGCCGCCCTCGGACAGGCCGATGACCGCACGCGCGGTGTTGGCGCGGTATCGGCGTTCCATCAGCTGCCGCAGTTCGACCGTGTGGAAGGTCTCCCATCGCGGCCGGTTCGCACGTCCGTGGTCCCACCAGTCGGTGTAGAAGCCGGCCCGTCCGCCGTCCGGCATGACGACGAGCATGTCGCTGTCCGCGGCGAGTTGTTCCACGTCGGTCTCGCGCGTCCACGAGGTGTAGTCGTCGCTCGCGCCCTGGAGCAGGTAGAGGACCGGGAAGGTGCGCGAGCCGCCCTTCTTCCAGTTCTTGGGGAGGATCACGCGGACGGGCAGGTCGGCGCCCATGGCCGGCGACGCGACGGTCAGGTCGAGCGTACGTGCGTCGAGGCGCCGGACGGACTTGACGTACGCACCGTCGTCGGCCCGGGGCGACGGTGGCGGCGCTGATCTTGGGCATTGCGCGGTGGGCTCCGTAGCGGCGATGCGGGGCCGCGGACGCGGGGGCGACGCGGCGGACGGTCAGGTCAGGCGGCCGTCGAGCATCTCGTGCACCC
>NZ_JAAAXQ010000122.1 GCF_009916105.1 Streptomyces sp. GC420
CCGCTGCATGTCCCCCCGGCTCCCGCCCCCGCCCTGCGCAGCGTCCTCGCGGCACTCGGTTCCCCCACCGCCGTGTCCGAGGCCCGCACACCCTCCCTGCGCGGCGCGCAGGGCTCGCTCAGCCCCGATCTCGCCCTGCCCGTGCACGTACTCGGGACCATCACCCCGCGATCCGGCGTGGCCCGCACGGAGCTCACGGGCTGGCGGTTCCTGATCCGGTCCGGCGACCGTTCGGTGGCCGCGGCGGAAACCAGGCTCACCCCCGACGGCTGGACCTTCTCGCACTTCTTCGAAGGCCCGTACGTCACCGCGACCGAACAGGCCGTACGGCAGGCCGACACCCTGAGCACGCGCTACCAGCCGCGGCTGCTGTCGGTCCCGGAGCTGTACATGCTGACCCTCTGGCTGCACGGTGACCCCACCGCCGAGCCCGAGCGGGGCATCCCGGCGCCGGCCGACCTGCTGGTGCCCCTGGCACCAGCGCCGCCCGGGATCGCCGCGAACCGGCCGCACCGCGCCGCCGAGCTCATGCCGGTGCTCAGTCTCCGCCTGACGCCGGCCCCGCCGCCCCTCCTCGAGAGCACCGCCTGAGCACCCGTCCGGCGGGTGACCCGCGCCTGTGCCCCGCGGCCTCCGCCCGCGGGGCACAGGCGTGTCCGCACCCTCCGGACGGGTGGCGTCAGGTGCTGACTAGCCCACTGGGACCATCCGCGAACCACCCGAACGGACAGTGTGGCCGCGCTGAACCGTCCTCCTGGGTGATGCGTCACTACTCGGTAAGAGCAGCTATCGCGAAATCCCTGCGGATCCACGTCCGTGGGGCAACACTGGGAGCGAACCACCGACTGATACGGGGGGCGGCCATGAACTCCTCATCGAGCCGCAGGACACTCACATCGCAACGGAAGAAACCATCCATGTGCCAACACCAGCCAGCGTGCCCTTCAGCAGACTCCGCCGACCGCGAGGCGGCCCGCCTCGTCGCGCACCACCCGGAGCAGGGCTGGAGCCTGCTGTGCAATGGTGTCCTCCTCTTCGAGGACACCGGTGAGCTGCTGCCGGACGGGCAGGTCATCGGCCCGCGCCGGCCGCTGGGCACGGGGGCGGTCGCGACCGCCGCCTAGGCGCCACGCACAGACACGCTCCACTCACACACGGGGGCCGGCCCGGAGACGACCAACTCCGAACCGGCCCCGACGCATGTCACGCGCCGCTGTGCGTCAGCCCTCGTACTCGTCGAGCGGCGGGCAGGAGCAGACCAGGTTGCGGTCGCCGTACGCGCCGTCGATACGGCGCACCGGCGGCCAGTACTTGTCCGCGGCTGAGACCCCGGCCGGGAACACGGCCTCCTCGCGGGTGTAGGCGTGGTCCCACTCCCCGCCGAGCGCGGCAGCCGTGTGCGGGGCGCCGCGCAGCGGGTTGTCCCCGGCGGGCCACTCGCCCGAGCCGACCTTCTCGATCTCGGCACGGATCGCGATCATCGCCTCACAGAAACGGTCCAGCTCGGCGAGGTCCTCGCTCTCGGTGGGCTCGATCATCAGGGTGCCGGCCACCGGGAACGACATGGTCGGCGCGTGGAAGCCGTAGTCGATGAGGCGCTTGGCGATGTCGTCGACGCTGATGCCGGTCGCCTTGGACAGCGGCCGCAGATCGACGATGCACTCGTGCGCCACGAGCCCGTTGGGGCCGGTGTAGAGCACCGGGTAGTGCGGTTCCAGCCGCTTGGCGACGTAGTTGGCGCTCAGCACCGCGACCTGGGTGGCCCGCTTGAGGCCCTCGCCGCCCATCAGGCGCACGTACGCCCAGGAGATGGGCAGGATGCCGGCCGATCCCCACGGGGCCGCCGAGACGGGGCCCACGCCGGTCTCCGGCCCGGCGGAGGACTGCAGCGGGTGGTTGGGGAGGTACGGCGCGAGGTGGGCGCGCACACCCACCGGGCCGACGCCGGGGCCACCGCCGCCGTGCGGGATGCAGAAGGTCTTGTGCAGGTTCAGGTGCGACACGTCGCCGCCGAACCGGCCGGGCTTCGCCAGCCCCACCAGCGCGTTGAGGTTGGCGCCGTCGACGTACACCTGGCCGCCCGCGTCGTGCACGGCCGCGCAGATGTCGGCGACGTGCTCCTCGAACACGCCGTGCGTTGACGGATAGGTGATCATGAGGACGGCCAGCTCGTCGCGGTACTGCTCGATCTTCGCGCGCAGGTCCTCGACGTCCACCTCGCCGTCGTCGGCGGTCTTCACGACCACGACGCGCATGCCGGCCATCGCGGCGCTGGCCGCGTTGGTGCCGTGCGCGGAGGACGGGATCAGGCAGACGGTGCGCCCGGTGTCACCGTTGGCCCTGTGGTACGCCCGCACGGCGAGCAGACCGGCGAGTTCGCCCTGCGAGCCGGCGTTGGGCTGGAGGGACACCTTGTCGTAACCGGTGACCTCGGCCAGCTGCTCCTCGAGCTCCTTGATGAGGGTGAGGTAGCCCTCGGCCTGCCCGACCGGCGCGAAGGGGTGCAGCGCACCGAACTCGGGCCAGGTGACCGGCTCCATCTCGGTGGTGGCGTTGAGCTTCATCGTGCAGGAACCGAGCGGGATCATGCCGCGGTCCAGCGCGTAGTCGCGGTCGGCCAGCCGGCGCAGGTAGCGCAGCATCGCGGTCTCGGAGCGGTGCTGGTGGAAGACCGGGTGGGTGAGGAACTCGTCGTCGCGCAGCAGCGCGGTGGGCAGCGCGTCACCCGTCCGGGCGTCCAGGGCGTCGATGTCGCCGTCGGCGCCGAAGGCGGCCCAGACTGCGGCGAGCTGGGCGCGGCCCGTGGTCTCGTCGGTCGCCAGGGAGACGGTGTCGGCGTCGACGAGGCGGATGTTGACGCCGCCCTCGCGGGCCGCGGCGACCACCTCGGCGGCCCGGCCCGGCACCCGCACGGTCAGGGTGTCGAAGAAGGAGCCGTGGACGACATCGGTGCCGGCCGCGCGCAGGCCCTCGGCGAGGACCGCCGCGTACCGGTGGGTCCGCCGGGCGATGTCCTTCAGCCCGTCCGGGCCGTGGTAGACGGCGTACATGCCGGCCATCACCGCGAGCAGCACCTGAGCGGTGCAGATGTTGCTCGTGGCCTTCTCGCGGCGGATGTGCTGCTCGCGGGTCTGCAGGGCCAGGCGGTACGCCGTGTTTCCGTCGGCGTCGACCGAGACGCCGACGAGGCGGCCGGGCAGGCTGCGGGCGAACTTCTCGCGGACGGCCATGTAGCCGGCGTGGGGGCCGCCGAAGCCCATGGGGACGCCGAAGCGCTGCGTGGTGCCGACGGCGATGTCCGCGCCCAGCGCGCCGGGTGAGGCGAGCAGGGTGAGGGCCAGCAGGTCGGCGGCGACGGTGACGACGGCCCCGAGGCCGTGGGCCTGCTCGATGACCGGCCTGAGGTCCCGGACCTCGCCGGAGGCCCCGGGGTACTGGAGCAGGACACCGAAGACGCCGCGCTCGGCGGTCTCGGCGGGGATGCCGCCGGACAGGTCCGCGACGACGACCTCGACGCCGGTCGGTTCGGCGCGGGTCCGGATCACGGCGACGGTCTGCGGAAGGGTGTCGGCGTCGACCAGGAAGACGCCGCCCTTGACCTTGCCGACGCGCCGGGACAGGGCGAGCGCCTCGGCGGCGGCCGTGCCCTCGTCGAGGAGCGAGGCGCCGGAGGTGGGCAGTCCCGTCAGGTCGGCGACCATGGTCTGGAAGTTCAGCAGCGCCTCGAGGCGCCCCTGGGAGATCTCCGGCTGGTACGGGGTGTACGCCGTGTACCAGGCGGGGTTCTCCATGACGTTGCGCAGGATGACCGGCGGGGTGAAGGTGCCGTAGTAGCCGAGGCCGATCATGGGGGCGAGGACCTGGTTGCGGTCCGCGAGGGAGCGCAGCTCGGCGAGCACCTCGGCCTCGGTCCGGGCCTCGGGCAGCCCCAGTGCCTCGGTGTTCTTGATGACGTCGGGGACGGCGGCGGCGGTGAGCTCGTCGAGGGAGCCGTAACCGACCTGGGCGAGCATCTTGGCCTGGGCCTCGTTGTCGGGCCCGATGTGCCGCTGCTCGAAGGGGATGCCGCGTTCCAGCCGGCTGAGGGGGATGCGGTGGGCGGTCATTGCGGAGGCCTCCTGGTCTGACACGACCTGCGAGGGGCACCATGGCGCGGGTGCCCGGACGGCCTCCCCCTCTGTCATCTCGACCTGAGAGCTTCACCGGGACGCCATGGCGCACCGGCTTTCACCGTCGGTGAGGAGGGGAGCCGGAACGTCACCGTCCGTCACCCGCCCTGCTTTCCAGAGTGACCTCGTCCGTGCGGTACGTGGGCCTGAGAGATTCCGGGGAGGATTTGCTCCTTCGGCGCCTCCGGCGTCTTCGCCGGAGAGCTCTCCCGCACGGGGTCAGCAGCCGTTAGCCAGGGTACCAGCGAGGCTTCCGGACAGTCCTTCGAGTGGCCGCCGGGACGGATGTGCATTTTCGTAGTGCTGACGAAGCAGTTGCGAGGATTTGGAGGGACCGTGCAGACCGACATCGATCCGCGCAGCCTGATCGGCCGGAAGGCCTATGACCGCAATGGCACCAGAATCGGCACCGTGGACGAGGTCTACCTCGACGACGCCACCGGTACGCCCGAGTGGGCCGCGGTCCGCACCGGCCTGTTCAGCCGGGACGCTTTCGTACCTCTCGAACCCAGCGAATTCGTCGACGACACCCTTCAGGTGCCCTACGACCGGGCCCTCATCAAGGACGCCCCGGACTTCGGGGTGGGCAGGCATCTCTCCCCCGAGCAGGAACTGCAGCTGTACCACCACTACGGCCTGAGCGTGGCACCTCGCACCGAGCCCCCGGCCCGTCCGTCAACCGGCGCGGACCGCGACTTCGGCCGGATCGCCGAGGAACCGGCGCGTCCGCGGCCGGGGACGCCCCCGGGCGAGGACGCTGACGGCGAGCCGGGCAGCCCTCCCTGACGCACATCCGCGAGCCCGGGCCGGGGAGGCCGAACCGATGCCTCGGACCCCGGGCGGGCTACCGCGGCCGGTCGAAGAATCCCGGGCCGGACGCCTCCCTCATGAGGACCTGCCTTCCAGTGGATCCGCGAGGTTCCCGCACGGCCACCGGCCCGGGACGGCCGCGCCATCGCACCGCGCCATCGCACCGCGCCATCGCACCGCACCGCGGACGCCTCCGCCCCGGATCAGTCCGTGGCAGCCCCGGGAACGGGCTGAGGCCCCGGTGAGCCGTCGCGTGCCGCCGGGGCGGTCACCGCCCCGGGGACCAGCGGCAGCGGATCCGCGGGCTCCAGGTCCGGGTCGTCGACCGCGAAGGTCCGCACACGCCCCGGGGGCGATCCCGGCTCCTCGAAACGCACGGTGACCCGCCCGATGCCGCTGCCCTGCACCCAGCCGGGCCCGAACACCGCGTGCCGCACATCGTGCCCGGCCTGCCAGCGCCGCTCGCCCGGGGGCGGCCCCGCCCTCTCCGCGGGCGTGTCCGCCTCCGGCCGGTCCGGGGGCCGGGCCGGGGGCCTGCGGGACGCGGGGACCCCGGCCGGACGGGACCCGCTGGGACCCCGTGCCGGGGCATCCGGCAGCGACGTGCTGGAGCGGAACGACGGCGGGTCGGCACCGGGGTACTTCCGCGGCACGCGCGCACCGGAGCACACGGCCCCGCCCGGCCACCCCTCCGCGCCTTCCGTCCCGCGCGCCCGGCGGCCGGCCGAGGCCGGCCCCGACGGCTCGCGGCTCCCGTACGGTGGCGCCCAGGGCGCCACCGCCGGCTCCCCGTGGCCACCGCCCGGCGGGGCCACCGCATGGCCGCACGCCCCGGTGGGGGAGGACTGGACGCGCATATCCGGGGGTGCGCCCGCCCGGTGGATCACGCCGCCGCACCCGGCCGAGGACGGCGCCGGAGGCGGCCCGGGGCGGCAGCGCATGCGACTGGCCGCCATCGTGGCCTGCCTCGTGCTCGGTGTCGGGCTGCTCGGCGGCGCCGCCGCGGGCGCGCTGCTCGCCGAGGACTCCGCGGCCGGCGGGCAACGCACCGTGAGCTCGTTCGCCGCGGCCCGCGGCCTCTGGCACAGCGTGCCCGTCGACACCCTCTTCCCGCCCGTCGTCAAGGGCGGGGGAGCCGGTCCCGGCGGAGCCGACCGCCGGTGGACGCGGGTCGCGGTCGCCCCCGCCTCCGCCTGCGACGACGCCTTCGACCCGCTGCTCCGAAAGGCACTGCAGCCCGTCGGCTGCGTCCGCGTCCTGCGCGCCTCGTACGTCGACGAGACCCGCAGCAGTGTCACCACCGTCGGCATGCTCTTCACCGAGACCGACGCCCGGGGCATGCGGGCGCTGCGCACCCGCTTCGAATCCGAAGGCCTCGGCCTCCGCCCCGACCTGATGCCCCGGACGTACGCCGCCGAGGGCACCCCTGCCGAGAACTTCGGCGACGACCAGCGCGCCAGCTGGACCGTCAGCGTGCTCACCGACACGCCCGCCGTCGTCTTCGCCGTCTCCGGCTTCGCCGACGGCCGGAAGACCGAGGCCCCGGAGCCCGCCGAGGAGGCCAGGCAGCAGGGCGCCACCAGCGCCCCGGCCCAGGCCGGGCTCGGCCACGAGGCGAAGGGCCTCGCCGACCGGATCGAGCGCGGACTGCGCAGAGTCGCCACTGGTGCCGCCGCCGGTGCGGTACCCACCGACGCCCCTACCGACGGCCCCGCCGGCGCCCCCACCGAAGAAGCACCCCCGGAGTCGCCCTGATGCGCGCACGCCGCAGCCTGACCGCCCTGCTCGCCTCGGCCGCCCTCGTCGTCCTGCCCGGCACCGCCGCGCACGCCGACGACGGCATCCGCGCCCAGCAGTGGGGCCTCGACGCCCTGCACACGGAGCAGGCGTGGCGTACCACCAAGGGCGAGGGCATCACCGTCGCCGTGCTCGACACCGGCGTCGACGGCAGCCACCCCGACCTCGCGGGCCAGGTCCTCGACGGCAAGGACCTCATCGGCTTCGGGGCCAAGAGGGGCGACCGGGCCTGGGCGCGGCACGGCACCGCGATGGCCGGCATCGTCGCCGGCCACGGGCACGGCCCCGGCAACACCGACGGCGTCCTCGGCATCGCCCCCGAGGCGAAGATCCTCCCCGTCCGCGTCATCCTCGAAGACGGCGACCCGGCCCGCAAGAAGGCCCGCGGCTCGCGCGGCGGTGCCCTCGCCGACGGCATCCGCTGGGCCGCCGACCACGGCGCGGACGTCATCAACCTGTCGCTGGGCGACGACAGCGAGTCCGCCCATCCCGAGCCCGCCGAGGACGCGGCGGTGGCCTACGCGCTGCGCAGGGGCGTCGTCGTCGTGGCCTCCGCGGGCAACGGCGGCGAGACCGGCGACCGCGCCTCCTACCCGGCCGCCTATCCGGGCGTCATCGCCGTGACGGCGGTCGACCGCTACGGTTCCCGCGCCTCGTTCTCCACCCGCCGCTGGTACGCGACCGTCAGCGCGCCCGGCGTCGACGTCGTCATCGCCGACCCGGACCGGGAGTACTACGAGGGCTGGGGCACGAGCGCCGCGGCGGCCTTCGTCTCCGGCGCCGTCGCCCTGGTCAGGGCCGCACACCCCGAGCTGAGCCCGGCTCAGGTCAAGAAGCTGCTCACGGACACCGCGGGCGACGTCCCGGACGGCGGGCGCGACGACTCCCGGGGCTTCGGCATGGTGGACCCGGCCGCCGCGATCAAGGAGGGCGCGGCGCTGCGCCCGGAGCCCGGGACCCCCGCCACGGCCGCCCGTCACGGCCGCTACTTCGGTCCCGGTCCCGCACCGGCCGCCGGCGACGGAGGACTCGCCGGCTGGGTCGCGCCCACCGCGGGCACTCTCGGCGCGCTCCTCCTCGCCGCCGCCGCCGTCCTGTGGCGCTCCCGCGCCCGCTCCACGACGGGCGCCGGCTGAGGGCCCACCGGTCCCCGCCGTGCCGGGCCGGCCAGTCGTTCAGGGCGGGCGGGGCAGGGGGCGACGAGGCCCTCCTGCCCGTCCGCCACCGTCACCCGCTCACGACCCCGGCCGCGGCCTTCGCCGCCGCCTCGACCAGTGCGATCCCCTCCTCCTTCGTCGTGTGGCCCTCCGAGAGCACGGCCAGCAGGCAGCGGTGGCCGCCGACCGTCACGAACCCGATGCTGTTGATGTCCCACAGCCCGGTGGCGGTCCTGGGCAGCCAGCCGTTCTTCAGCCGGGCGCCCGACCCCGCCGCCGAGACTCCCCAGTCCTGTCCGGCTGCCACTCCGCCCATCAGCTCCCCGACGTATGCCCGTGACTCCTCGCTCAGTACGGAGCCCGACGAACCGCCGGAGCCACCGTCACCGCCGTCGGCGAAGACCGCCGACAGCAGCGTCAGCTGGTCCGCGGCGGTGGTGCGGGTGAGGCCCCAGTTGTCGTTCCGTCCCGCCGTCGTGCCGCTCAGGCCGAGCCGCTCGTTCGCCGCGTCGAGTCCGTCCGCGCCGCCGATGACCTGCCAGAGCGTCGTCGTCGAGGCGTTGTCGCTGTTCCGGATCATCGCGGAGGCGCAGGCCCGCTCCTGTGCGGTGAGTTCCCTGCCCTCCTCCTGGGCGCGCAGCAGCAGGGCCGCCAGGACGTCGACCTTCACGATGCTCGCCGTGTCGTACGTCCGCTCCCCGTCCGTGCCGTACGACGCGCCGGCGCCGGTCTCCAGATCCAGCAGCCCCACCGCGAGCGAGGCGTCCGTCCCGGCCGCCACGGAGTCGAGGGAGCGCGCCAGCGCCCCGTCCAGGTCCACTTCCGCCGTCTCCCGCTCCTCTTCGTCCCCGTCCCCGTCCGCGGCCTCCGCGTCCGCGCCCCCGGCCTCGCTCCGCCCGGCCGGGGCGGTGCCGGCCGCGGCACTCTCGGCGGAGGGCGCCGACGACGATACGGCGCCGGGCGGAGCCGCGGATCGGTCCCGCGCCGTCACGTACGCGGTGCCCGCCAGGGAGCCGGTGACGAGCAGCGCGGCGGCGACCGAGAGGTGCACGGCGGTGCGGCGAGGCCGTCGGCGACGTCCGCGGGGTCCCGGAGAAGACATGGCGCGGACGCTAGGAACGCAAGCTGGGGCAGGACTGTGCCCGGGCTGAAAGCCCGGTGAGAATCGGTTCCGGGGGCGGGGCTAGGCTCGGGGCGTGGAGCTCAAGAACATCCCGGATCCCGGTTTCTCCGACGACGACGGCTCCGCCGACCCCGTTCTCGCCGAGGCGCTCGCCGCCTGGGCGCAGGACAGGTCCGCGGAACCACGGGTGCTGGCCGCGCTGCCGGACGCCCGCCTCCTGGTGCCGGTGGTGGCGGTGCTCGGCGAGGTCGAGGAGTCTCCCGACGGACTGCGCCGGGAGAAGACCAGCGAGATGGCCGTGCCGACACTCAAGGCGGGGAACAGGACGGCGCTGCCCGCCTTCACCTCGACCGCCTCCCTGGCGCTGTGGGACCCGGCGGCCCGACCCGTCGCCGTCCCCTTCGGCCAGGCCCTGCGGGCGGTCGCCCACGAACGTGCCGACACGCTCGTCCTGGACATGGCGGGGCCCGTCGCGTACGAGCTGACCGGCCCCGCCCTGCTCGCCGCCGCCGAGGGCCGCACCAGCACCGATCCGCTGGACGACCCGGCGGTGGTCGAGGCGGTGCGCGCGACGCTCGCCACCGAGCCTTCGGTCGTACGGGCCCACCTGCTGCCCGGCAAGGACTCCGACGGGACCCTCGCCGTCGTACTCGGCCGGGACGCGCCCGTGGCGGACGCGGTGCGGCGCCTGGCGCGGGCCCTCGCCACCGACGAGGTGCTCAGGGCGCGCCTGGTGCGCGGCCTGGACCTCGCGCTGTTGCCCGCGGACGCGGAAGCGCCCGGCGAACCGTTGTTCAGCCGGGCGCTGTGAGGCGGATCCGCCTCAGACCGGCGGAAGCGGGCGGATGTGCGGCCGGGGGGCCCGGCGGGGAGCGGCGTCAGTGGAAGACGGGGCCGGTGTACTTCTCGCCCGGCCCCTGACCGGGCTCGTCCGGGACCAGCGAGGCCTCGCGGAAGGCGAGCTGCAGCGACTTCAGGCCGTCGCGCAGCGGCGCCGCGTGGAAGGAACTGATCTCGGTGACGCTCGCGTCCAGCAGGCCGGCCAGGGCGTGGATCAGCTTGCGGGCCTCGTCCAGGTCCTTGTGCTGCTCGCCTTCCTCGGTCAGTCCGCACTTCACGGCGGCGGCGCTCATCAGGTTCACGGCGACCGTCACGATCACCTCGACCGCGGGAACCTCCGCGATGTCGCGGGCCATGGCGTCGAAGCCGCGGGACTCGTCCGACTCGCCGGAAGCACTGTTGGGGGTCGCGTCACTCATGCCCCACACGATAGGCCCCGCCGCGGCTCCCTCCGCCCGCGGCCGTACGGCCGCGGGCGCCGCCGTACGGCCGCGGGCGGAGTGCCGGGAGGACCCGGTGCGCGCCGGTTCGCCCCACCCCCTGGCAGCTGCTAACCTTGGATGACGACCGGCCGGACATTCAGATGACCGGCCCACAAGTGGAGGCTCCGAACTCCCACCCGACCGCCTCCTGGGCGGCGGGTCATCGGTCAGGCGGCGCCCATCGTTCCGTACGGACGATGGACTCGCCCGATGTCGCCCCGCGCGAGCCGCGGCGGTGCTCCGGTGTGCAGGAGCCCGCTTGTGTCCCGTCCGGGGCATTTTTCGTGCGCCGGCGCGGTTGGTCACAAGTGTAAGTACGCGGCAGTCCGCCAGGCCGCCGCGTGGTGCTATCCGAGGAGGATCCATCAGCGCCGAGCCCCGCATCAACGACCGGATTCGCGTTCCCGAGGTGCGACTTGTCGGTCCCAGTGGCGAGCAGGTGGGCATCGTGCCGCTTGCCAAGGCCCTGGAGCTTGCGCAGGAGTACGACCTCGACCTGGTCGAGGTCGCGGCGAACGCCCGTCCGCCCGTGTGCAAGCTCATGGACTACGGGAAGTTCAAGTACGAGTCGGCCATGAAGGCCCGTGAGGCGCGCAAGAACCAGGCGCACACGGTCATCAAGGAGATGAAGCTCCGGCCGAAGATCGACCCGCACGACTATGACACCAAGAAGGGTCACGTCGTTCGGTTCCTCAAGCAGGGCGACAAGGTCAAGATCACGATCATGTTCCGTGGTCGCGAGCAGTCCAGGCCGGAACTCGGCTACCGGCTGCTGCAGCGTCTCGCGGAGGACGTCCAGGACCTCGGATTCGTCGAGTCGAACCCGAAGCAGGACGGCCGGAACATGATCATGGTTCTCGGTCCGCACAAGAAGAAGACCGAGGCGATGGCCGAGGCCCGTGAGGCGCAGGCCGCCCGCAAGGCGGAGCGCCAGGGACGGGACCGGGCGGAGGGCACGGAGCCGGAGTCCTCCGGCGACCAGACCGCCGCCGCGTCCGCCGAGGAACACGCCGAGGCCTGAACAGCCTGATCACCGGGCATCCCGCCCGGCGTCAGCACACCGATACAACTGACGCTTCCGCATGCCGGTGCACCGATTCGGTACACCGGCGCGGGGGAGCGCCACCGACGAGGAGAGAACGGCGCTATGCCGAAGAACAAGACGCACAGCGGTTCCAAGAAGCGCTTCAAGATCACCGGCTCCGGCAAGGTGCTCCGTGAGCGCTCCGGCAAGCGCCACCTGCTCGAGCACAAGTCGTCCCGTGTGACGCGGCGCCTCACCGGCAACGCCGAGATGGCCCCGGGCGACGCCCAGAAGATCAAGAAGCTTCTCGGCAAGTGACCTTTCGCCCCGCACGCCGGGGCGCACGGCAGATACCGGGACCCATTCGTTTCCGGGCCGCGTGAGGAAACCGCGGCCCCGTACAAGGAGTCAACCAAGTGGCACGCGTCAAGCGGGCAGTCAACGCCCACAAGAAGCGCCGGGCGATCCTCGAGCAGGCCAGCGGCTACCGCGGCCAGCGCTCCCGCCTGTACCGCAAGGCGAAGGAGCAGGTCACCCACTCCCTCGTCTACAACTACAACGACCGCAAGAAGCGCAAGGGCGACTTCCGTCAGCTGTGGATCCAGCGCATCAACGCCGCTGCCCGCGCCAACGGCATCACCTACAACCGCTTCATCCAGGGCCTGAAGGCGGCCAACGTCGAGGTGGACCGCAAGATCCTGGCCGAGCTCGCGGTCAACGACGCGAACGCCTTCGCCGCGCTCGTCGAGGTTGCCCAGAAGGCCCTTCCGAGCGACGTCAACGCGCCGAAGACGGCCGCCTGATCCCAGGCCGACCGCGCACGATCGCTTCGGACCCGCAGGCCCCCGGCCTGCGGGTCCGAGTGCGTCCTGCGCCCGCCGTTCCCAGTCGGCCGCCCCGGGAAGCAGCCTTCCACCGCGTGCCGTCTTCGACCACGCGCCGTCTTCGACCACGCGCGGCCGGTCCCCGCGCCGCCCCGCGGCAGGGAGCCGGAGCCGCCGATCCCAGACCCGACCCGGAAATGAGTGCACCGCATGGCCGCCGCCCCTGAGCTGACCTCTCTGCGATCGCCGCGCGTCGTGGCGGCCCGCAAGCTCGCCAGGCGCAGCTTCCGCGGCAAGGAGCGGCGCTTCCTCGCCGAAGGACCGCAGGCCGTGCGGGAGGCGATCGAGCACCTCGTCGAGGTGTACGTGACGCCGGAGGCCGCCGAGCGGCACGCCGGCATCGTGGCCGCGGCTCGGGCCGCCCGGGTGCCCGTGCTGACCGCATCCGAAGAGGTCGTCGCCGAGATGTCCGACACCGTGACCCCCCAGGGGATCATCGGCCTGTGCCGCTTCCTCGACGCACCCTTCGAGGAGATCCTGGAGAGCCGGCCCCGGCTTGTCGCCGTGCTCGCCCACGTCCGTGATCCCGGCAACGCCGGCACGGTGCTGCGCTGCGCCGACGCGGCGGGCGCCGAGGCCGTCGTGCTCACCGACGCCTCCGTGGACCTGTACAACCCCAAGGCGGTCCGTGCCTCGGTCGGCTCCCTGTTCCACCTGCCCGTCGCCGTCGGGGTGCCTGTCGAAAGGGCCCTGGACGGGCTGCGGGCGGCCGGTGCGCGGGTGCTCGCGGCGGACGGCGCGGGAGACCACGACCTGGACGGGGAGCTGGACCTGGGCACCATGGGCGGGCCCACCGCGTGGGTCTTCGGCAACGAGGCGTGGGGACTGCCCGAGGAGACCCGCGCACTGGCCGACGCGGTCGTGCGCGTCCCGATCCACGGCAGGGCGGAGAGCCTCAATCTCGCCACCGCGGCGGCCGTCTGTCTGTACGCCTCCGCCCGTGCGCAGCGGGCTCCCGGAGGGTGCCGCACGGTAACCGGCAGCTAGTAGGGTGGCGGGCTCGGGGGCCCACTGAGCTATTCCGGGAGAGGTGGGGTACGGGGATGAACGTCAGGACCAGCGGTGCGCAGGCCGACGCCCGCCCGTCCACGGACGGGGAGACGGACACGGAGCCGGTCTCGGACCCGCACGCCCGGACAGGACCCGCCGCCACCGGTCCGGGCGACGCCACAGGCCCGGGCAGCGCCGCCGACCGGGGCACCGACCAGGCCCCCGGCACCGGCCCCGGCACCGTCGCGGACCACGGCACCGGTACCGGTCATGACCCAGGCCGCGACGCGGAGTCACTGGCCGCGCACGGCATCCGGCCCGACGACCTGCCCGACGGCCTGGTCGTCGCCGACGAGCACGGCCGCGTCATCTGCTTCAACACCGCCGCCGCCCGCATCACCGCAGTACCGGGGACGGAAGCGCTCGGCAGGCCCTTGGAGCAGGCCCTCCCGCTCGAGGACATGGAGGGCCGGCGGTGGTGGCAGCTCACCGACCCCTACGGCGGACTGGCCACCCGGGTCGGGCAGCCCGAGCGGAACCTGCTCCTCCCGGGCGGCCGCGAGGTCCTCGTCTCCGCCCGGTACGTCCGCGAGCACCCCAGGGGCCCGGTGCGCCGCCTGGTCGTCTCGCTGCGCGGCACCGAGGCCAGGCGCCGCACCGAACGCAGCCACGCCGAACTGATCGCCACCGTCGCCCACGAGCTGCGCTCGCCGCTGACCTCGGTCAAGGGCTTCACGGCCACGCTGCTCGCGAAATGGGAGCGGTTCACCGACGACCAGAAGCGGCTGATGCTGGAGACCGTCGACGCCGACGCCAACCGGGTGACCCGGCTGATCGCCGAGCTGCTGGACATCTCCCGCATCGACTCGGGCAGGCTGGAGGTGCGCAGGCAGCCGGTGGACATCGCGGCGGCCGTGGGACGGCACGTCCAGGCGCACATCGCCGCGGGCCGGGACCCGGACCGGTTCTTCGTCAGGGTGCGGCGGCCGCTGCCCGAGCTGTGGGCCGACCCGGACAAGATCGACCAGGTACTCGGCAATCTTCTGGAAAATGCGGTGCGCCACGGGGCGGGAACCGTCACGATCGAGGTCGCGCCCGCGGACATGAAGGGCCCCCAGACGACCGAGAAGGGAACGGCAGTCACCGTGACCGACGAAGGCTCCGGAATCCCCGAGGAGTCGATGAGTCGCGTCTTCACCCGCTTCTGGCGGGGCAGCAAGCGCGGCGGCACGGGTCTGGGCCTCTACATCGTCAAAGGCATCGTCGAGGCGCACGGCGGAACGATCACCGTCGGCCGCGGTCCCGGCGGCGGCGCGCAGTTCCGATTTACCCTGCCCGTGGGCGCTCCGGCCTTCATGAAGGGCTGAGGCACTCCCCACGGGCTTCTTCGCCCCCTCGCCGTCCGGCGCGGGGATTTCCGGGCTTCGTACCCCGTTAGACTCGACCCTTGGCACCTTTGCGTCCTTGTGCGTCGAGTCGTCGAGTCCTAGTCGTCGAGCGGGGTCGTTGCCGCCAGCCAGAATCGGAAGTACGGGAAGAGATGTCGGCACCCAATAAGTCGTACGACCCAGTTGAGGTCGAGACACTGAAACCGGAAGAGATCGAGCGCATGCGGGACGAGGCGCTCGCCGCCTTCGCCGCCGCCGGCGACCTCGACGCGCTGCACGAGGCGAAGATCGCCCACACCGGCCCCGCCTCGCCGCTCTCCCTGGCCAACCGGGAGATCGGTGCCCTGCCCCCGCACGCCAAGGCCGACGCCGGCAAGCGCGTGGGCCAGGCCCGCGGCGCCGTGAACAAGGCACTGGCCGCGCGCCAGGCCGAGCTGGAGGCGGAGCGCGACACCCGGGTGCTCGTCGAGGAGGCGGTGGACGTCACGCTGCCCTACGACCGCGTACCGGCCGGTGCCCGCCACCCGCTGACCACGCTCATGGACCGGCTCGCGGACATCTTCGTGTCCATGGGCTACGAGGTCGCCGAGGGCCCGGAGGTCGAGGCGGAGTGGTTCAACTTCGACGCCCTGAACTTCACGCCCGACCACCCGGCGCGCCAGATGCAGGACACCTTCTTCGTCCACGGCCCCGCGGCCGCACAGGCGGAGGAGTCCGGAGTCGTGCTGCGCACCCACACCTCGCCGGTGCAGGCGCGCGCCCTGCTCGACCGGGAGCCCCCGGTGTACGTCGTGGTGCCCGGCAGGGTCTACCGCACCGACGAGCTGGACGCCACCCACACGCCGGTGTTCCACCAGATCGAGCTGCTGGCCGTCGACGAGGGCCTGACCATGGCCGACCTCAAGGGCACCCTCGACCACATGGTCCAGGCACTGTTCGGCGAGGACATGACCACGCGGCTGCGGCCGAACTACTTCCCCTTCACCGAGCCGTCCGCCGAGATGGACATGCAGTGCTATGTCTGCCGCGGAGAGTCCGTCGGCAACCCGGACCGGCCCTGCCGCACCTGCGGCAGCGAGGGCTGGATCGAGCTGGGCGGCTGCGGCATGGTCAACCCGCGGGTCCTGACGGCCTGCGGCGTCGACCCGGAGAAGTACAGCGGATTCGCCTTCGGATTCGGCATCGAACGGATGCTGATGTTCCGCCACAACGTCGAGGACATGCGAGACATGGTCGAGGGTGACGTCCGGTTCACCCGGCCGTTCGGGATGGAGATCTGATGCGGGTCCCGCTTTCTTGGCTGCGGGAGTACGTCGACCTGCCGGCCACCGAGACCGGCCGCGACGTGCAGGCCAGGCTCATCAGGGCCGGGCTGGAGGTCGAGACCGTCGAGCAGCTCGGCGCGGGCCTCAAGGGCCCCCTGGTCGTCGGCCAGGTGCTCACCATCGAGGAACTGGAGGGCTTCAGGAAGCCCATCCGCTTCTGCACCGTCGACGTCGGCACCGCCAACGGCACGGGTGAGCCGCAGGAGATCGTCTGCGGCGCCCGCAACTTCGCCGTCGGCGACAAGGTCGTCGTCGTCCTGCCCGGCGCCGTGCTGCCCGGCGACTTCGCGATCGCCGCCCGCAAGACCTACGGCCGGGTCTCGCACGGCATGATCTGCTCCAGCGACGAGCTGGGCATGGGCGACGACGGTTCGGGCGGCATCATCGTGCTGCCGCCCGAGTACGAGGTCGGCACCGACGCCGTCGAGCTGCTCGAACTCGTCGACGAGGTCCTCGACATCGCCGTCACCCCCGACCGCGGCTACTGCCTTTCCCTGCGCGGCGTGGCCCGCGAGACCGCCACCGCCTACGGGCTGCCGCTGCGCGACCCGGCGCTCCTCGACGTCCCCGCGCCGAACGCCTTCGGCCACCCGGTGCGCGTCGCCGACCCTCACGGCTGCGACCGGTTCACCGCCCGCACCGTCGTCGGCGTCGACCCCGAGGCGCACTCCCCGATCTGGATCAAGCGCCGGCTGCAGAAGGCCGGGATGCGCCCGGTCTCGCTCGCCGTCGACATCACCAACTACGTGATGCTCGAGCTGGGCCAGCCCCTGCACGCGTACGACCGCTCCCGGATCCGGGGCGCCATCGGCGTGCGCCGCGCGGAGCCCGGCGAGAAGTTCACCACCCTCGACGGGGTCGAGCGCGTCCTCGACGCCGAGGACCTGGTCATCACCGACGACCGCGGGCCCATCGGTCTCGCGGGCGTCATGGGCGGTGCCAACACCGAGATCGCCGACGCCGTACGGGACCCGGAGACCGGCGAGGTCAGGGGCACCACCGAGATCGTCGTCGAGGCCGCCCACTTCGACCCGGTCACCGTCGCCCGCACCGCGCGCCGCCACAAGCTGTCCTCCGAGGCGTCCAGGCGCTTCGAGCGGGGCGTCGACCCGCAGGCCGCCGCCGCTGCCGCCCAGCGCACCGTCGACCTGCTCGTGCTGCTCGCGGGCGGCACCGCGGAGGCCGGGGTCACCGAGATCTCCACGCCGGACGGGCCGCGCGGCATCGTGATCCGTGCCGACCACCCCGACCGGGTCGCGGGTGTCGCCTACGGCCGCGAGACCGTCGTACGCCGCCTCCAGGAGATCGGCTGCGACGTCATCGGGCAGGACGAGCTGACCGTCACCGTCCCGTCCTGGCGGCCCGACCTCACCGACCCCAACGACCTCGCCGAAGAGGTCATCCGCCTGGAGGGCTACGAGAACCTGCCCTCCACCCTCCCGCAGCCGCCCTCCGGCCGCGGGCTGACGGAGCGGCAGCGGCTGCACCGCAGGGTCGGCCGTGCCCTGGCCGGCGCCGGCTACGTCGAGGCGCTGAACTACCCGTTCATCGGCGAGCAGCACCTCGACCAGCTCGACCTCCCCGCGGACGACCCGGCCCGCCGCATGGTGCGGCTGGTCAACCCGCTGTCGGACGAGGAGCCCGCGCTGCGCACCACGCTGCTCCCGGGCCTGCTCGGCGCGCTGCGCCGCAACGACGGCCGGGGCAGCCACGACCTGGCGCTGTTCGAGACCGGGCTGGTCTTCCACCCCGGTGAGCGGCCGGGCGTCGCGGTCCGGCTGCCCGTCGACCGGCGTCCCACCCACGAGGAGATCGCCGCGCTCGACGCGGCCCTGCCCGTCCAGCCCCGGCACGTCGCCGTCGTCCTCGCGGGCGCCCGTGAGCAGGCCGGCTGGTGGGGCAAGGGCCGCCCGGCCGACTGGGCGGACGCCGTCGAGGCGGCCCGCACCGTCGCCCGCGAGGCCGGCGCCGAGCTCGTCGTCCGCCGGGGCCGGTACGGGCCCTGGCACCCGGGCCGCTGCGCCGAACTCGCCGTCGTCGCCGACGGCGAGGAGCAGCACATCGGGTACGCGGGTGAGCTGCACCCCCGGGTCGTCAAGGCGCTCCACCTGCCGGCCCGTACCTGCGCGATGGAACTCGACCTGGACGCCGTGGAGAAGGCCGGGGCGGGCGCTCTGCAGGCGCCGCGGATCTCCACCTTCCCGGTGGCCACCCAGGACGTCGCTCTGGTCGTCGCGCACGACGTCCCGGCCGCCGAGGTCGAGGCGGCGCTGCGCGAGGGCGCGGGTGAACTCCTCGAATCGCTGCGGCTGTTCGACGTTTTCACGGGCGAGCAGCTCGGGGGGGGCCGCAAGTCCCTCGCCTACGCGCTGCGCTTCAGGGCCGCGGACCGGACGCTGACGGTCGAGGAGGCCTCGGCCGCCCGTGACGCGGCGGTCGCCCTCGCCACCGAGCGCACCGGAGCCGTGCTGCGCGGAGCGTGACACCCGCTCACCAGCGCTGACCGGCACTGATCAGTGAAACAGGGGCGCACCCGGCGTAACGGGTGCGCCCCTCACTCATTCGAGTGAGAAATAAGTGCCAACCGGTCACTTCGGGCTCGGTCTCGTCAGAATCGAGCCGGTCGATCGGCCGTCCGTGCAAGCCGGCCATGGTGAAGCCACCGACCGCCCACCGCAGCCAGGGGGTCCGCCGGCATGATCCGAACCATCGCCCGGGGCGAGTCCGCGCCCGCCGGTGGCCGCCGCGCCCGGCGCCTGCTCGCCCACGCCCTGCCCGGCATCTGGGTCGTCGCCGTGGTGCTGTGGGAGTTCCTCCGTCCCACCGGGACCCAGCTGATCCAGCTCCTCGCCGCGGCACCCGCCATCGCCTGCGCGGGGACGGGCCGCCGCCTGTGCGTGCTCGTGGGAGCCGTCTGCGCGGCCCTGGCCCTGGTGCCGTTCGACGCCGTCCGCCATTCGGAGGACGCCGGTGCCCGCACCGGCACCTTCGGCGCGATCCTCGCCGTCGTCGTCGCCAGCTGGCTCACGGCGGGCCGCGGCAGGCGGCTGCTGCGCGAACTCGAACGCACCCGGTCCGTCGCCGACGCCGCCCAGGCCGTGGTGCTGCGGCCGCTGCCCGCCCGGCTCGACGGGCTGGCACTCGCCGCCGGCCAGCTGTCCGCGAGCCGGGGCGCGGCGGTCGGCGGCGACCTCTACGAGGCCGTCTCCTGCGCGCACGGCGTCCGGGTGGTCATGGGCGACGTACGGGGCCACGGCCTTCCCACGATCGGCACGGTCACCGCCCTGCTCGGCAGCTTCCGCGAGGCCGCGCACGACGAGCCCAACCTCGGAGAGGTGCTGCGCCGTCTCGAGCGGGCCCTGCAGCGGCACCTGCGGGACCGGGCGGACGACACGGCACAGGGCCGCGACGCCCACCTCACCGAGGAGTTCGTCACCCTGCTCCTGATCGAGGTGCGCCCGGACGGGGAGGTCCTGACGCTCAACTGCGGCCACCCGTGGCCGTACCGGCTGAACGGCGGGATCGAGCGCCTCACCGGCGGCGAGCCGCTGCCCCCGCTCGGGCCGTTCCCGCTCCCGGAGCGGCTGAGCGCCGAGCGCTGCGGTCAACTCCTGCCCGGCGAAGTGCTGTTCCTCCACACCGACGGCGCGGAGGACGCCCGTGACCGGCGCGGCCGGTTCTTCCCCCTGGCCGGGGTGCTCACCGAGGCGGTGCTCGGCCGTCCCCTCCCGCCGCCCCCGGTCCTCGTCGACTCCGTGCGCGCCGCCCTGCTCCGCCACACCGCGGGCCGGCCGGCGGACGACGCGGCCCTGCTGGCCC
>NZ_JAAAXQ010000123.1 GCF_009916105.1 Streptomyces sp. GC420
GTCCCGGAGGGGGGCCTCCCGTCCCTCCTCCGCCGGGTAGTCGTCGGGCTCCGGCTCGCCGAACTCCGCCTCCCGGCCCTCGGCCCACCGCTTCTCAAGGCGATCGGCCAGACGGGTCAGGCCGGAGCCCAGCCCTCCGACCCATCTCGGCAATCTGGACATTGTTTTCCCTCTACCCCCCACGGCCCCACCTGGTCCCGGACGACGTTACCCCTGCCCCGCCCGGGAAAGACGTAACGAGCCCCCGGCCGGTTGAGGCCGGGGGCTCGAAGAACGTACGGGGGCCCGAGGGCCCGGTACCAGCGTCCTAGTACCAGTTGTTGGCCTGCCAGAACGACCAGGCGCCGCAGGGGCTGCCGTAACGGTCGTTCATGTAGTTCAGACCCCACTTGATCTGCGTGGCCGGGTTGGTCTGCCAGTCGGCGCCGGCGGTGGCCATCTTGGAGCCCGGGAGCGCCTGCACGAGGCCGTAGGCACCCGAGGAGGGGTTGACGGCCCTGTAGTTCCAGGTCGACTCGTGGTTCACGATGTTGCTGAAGCACTGGAACTGGTCGGCCGGGACCATCTGGCGGGCGATGGCCTGGACCTCGGCGACGGTGTACGAGCTCTGGACCGCGATGTCGGAGGCGGAACGCACCTCGGAGCGGCTGGCGGCCTCCTTCTCGGCCTCCTCGCGCTCCTTGGCGAGCTTCTCGGCCTCGGCCTTCTTCTCCGCGGCCTCCTTCTTGGCCGCCGCGTCCTTGGCGGCCTGCCTGCGAGCGGCCTCCTCGGCGGACTTCTTGGCGGCGGCATCGGCGGCGATGGCCTGGGCGTCGGCCTGCTGGGCCAGCGAGCTGACCTGGACCTGGGCCTGCTGGCCCGCGGGTATGTCGGCGAGGAGCGTCGCATCGGCGGCGGCCGCGTCGAAGTCGTCCGTGGACGACTGCACGGCGTTGCCGGAGGCAACACCGACGACGGCTCCGACGGTGGTGACCGCGGTGGCGGATGCCACGGCGAATCCCCGGACCGAAATCCGGCTCACACGGTTTCCTTCCAGCATCGCCCGCTTCATGGGTGACCTCGCGGGCGAAATCGTGCCCCTGGCGCTGGCCTCCGCTTGCTGACAGGTCACGGGAGGCACGGGCCCGGTGGGCAACCCCCCACAGGGGAGTGCCGCGTGGTGCTCTCGGGCGGCATACGGCGCTCGCTATGAAGTTCTGGGTCCCCGTGGTGCCACGGGGTACTGCTGGTACTGCTGTGCCGTATGCGGGGCCTGACGAAACCCAGACTCTGCCGGATCGTGACACCGCAAGGCAATTCCCGGTTGCGTGGGAAAGCTCACACGCCCCCGAGTCCAGGAGTTTTGAGGATTGCAGGGGCCAGCGAAGCGCCGCGCGGCTAAGCTCTCTCGCTCGGCCACGCGGCGCCAATGCGCTCACAACGGGTCAGATGTGCCCGTCCTCCAGCATTTCGGTCACCAGTGCGGCGATCTGCGACCGCTCCGAGCGGTTCAGCGTGACATGCGCGAACAGCGGATGCCCCTTCAGTTTCTCGACCACGGCGACCACTCCGTCATACCGCCCGACGCGCAGATTGTCCCGTTGTGCCACGTCATGGGTGAGTACGACCCGGGAGTTGGCCCCGATCCGGGAGAGCACCGTCAGCAGGACGTTCCGCTCCAGCGACTGGGCCTCGTCCACGATGACGAACGCGTCGTGCAGCGAACGGCCGCGGATGTGGGTGAGCGGGAGGACCTCCAGCATGCCGCGGCCCACCACCTCCTCGATGACCTCCTTGCTGGTCACCGCGGACAGCGTGTCGAACACCGCCTGCGCCCAGGGGCTCATCTTCTCGGCCTCGGTACCCGGCAGGTAGCCCAGTTCCTGGCCGCCCACCGCGTACAGCGGGCGGAACACCATCACCTTCTGGTGCTGCCTGCGTTCGAGCACGGCCTCCAGACCGGCGCACAGCGCCAGCGCCGACTTGCCTGTGCCGGCCCGGCCGCCCATCGACACGATCCCGATGTCCGGGTCGAGCAGCAGATCCAGCGCGATGCGCTGCTCGGCGCTGCGGCCGTGGATCCCGAAGACGTCCCGGTCGCCGCGCACCAGCCGCACATTGCCCTCGGGCGTCACCCGGCCGAGTGCCTTGCCCCGCTCCGACTGGAGTACCAGACCGGTGTGCACGGGCAGGCCTGCCGCCTCGGGAATGTACAGGGACTCCTCGGAGAAGAGGAGGTCCACCTGGTCGGCGGAGATCGCCAGTTCCGACATTCCGGTCCAGCCGGAGTCGGTGATGGCGAGTTCCGCGCGGTACTCCTCGGCGAGCAGGCCGATGGACGACGCCTTGACACGCAGCGGCAGATCCTTCGAGACGACCGTGACGTCGTATCCCTCGGCCTGCAGGTTGCGCGCCACGGCGAGGATCCGCGAGTCGTTGTCCCCCAATCGGAAACCGGTCGGAAGCACACCGGTGTCGGAGTGGTTGAGCTCGACGCGGAGCGTTCCGCCGAGGTCCCCGATCGGGATGGGGGCGTCCAGACGGCCGAACCTGACCCGGTAGTCGTCCAGCAGGCGCAGCGCCTGCCGGGCGAAGTACCCCAGTTCGGGATGGTGCCGCTTGGCCTCCAGCTCCGTGACCACGACGACCGGCAGCACGACCTCGTGCTCGTCGAAGCGGTTCATGGCGTTGGGGTCGGCCAGCAGGACGCTGGTGTCGAGTACATAGGTGCGCCGGTCGGACAGGCGGCGCTTCGTGCTGGTCACCACGGAAGGACGTACCCCCTCGGATGAGGTCGGGGTGCGACATCGGTCGCGGGCATACCCAAGGGAAAGGGACCGGGTTCGGTCACCCGTGCGCGGGCCGAACACCGGCCCTCCGCTTCGTCCGTGAGTTCGTCCCTGCGGACCACACGGTCGTCCTGGTGCAAAGGGCCTCCCGGGCGGACGGCCCCATGCCGTCCGCTTTACGACATCCGCGGTGGCGGATGTCGACCTGAGAGGGATATTCCCTCGAACGTGCGCAGCCATGCCATGGCATATGACGGCACGTTCGTTAACACTTCATGACCAGCGGCTCGCTGACCGGGATTTACGCTCCGTAGCGGCGGTGCCGGGCGGCGTAGTCCCGCAGCGCCCGCAGGAAGTCCACCTTGCGGAAGGCGGGCCAGAAGACCTCGCAGAAGTAGTACTCCGAATGGGCGGTCTGCCAGAGCATGAACCCGGACAGCCGCTGCTCGCCGCTGGTGCGGATGACGAGGTCCGGGTCGGGCTGGTCGCTGGTGTAGAGGTGGCGGCCGATCATGTCGGTGTCGACGGTCTCCGCCAGCTCCTGGAGGCTGGTGCCCTTCTCGGCGTGGTCGAGCAGCATGGAGCGGACGGCGTCGGCGATCTCCTGCCGGCCGCCGTAGCCGACCGCCACGTTGACCGTTATCCCCCGCACCTCACGGGTGGCCTCCTCGGCCTCCTTCAGCGCCCTCTGCATCGGGGCGGGCAGGATGTCGGGGGTCCCGACGTGGTGGACGCGCCAGCGGCCGTCCGCGGCCAGGGAGCGCACCACGCCCTCGATGATCTCGAGCAGCGGGACCAGTTCTTCCTGCGGCCGGTCGAAGTTGTCGGTGGACAGCAGCCAGAGGGTGACGACCTCGACATCGGTCTCGCTGCACCAGCCGAGGAACTCCTCGATCTTGTCGGCCCCGGCACGGTGCCCGTGGGCGGCCGTGCTGCCGGACGCCTTCGCCCAGCGCCGGTTGCCGTCCATGATCACGCCGATGTGCTTGGGCACCCTGGCGTGGTCGAGGCGGCCTTCCACCCGGCGTGCGTAGAGCCCGTACACCAGGTCGCGCAGGTTCACTGTGGTTCAGCCCCTCCGTGCTGTGAATTCCCGGAGGTCGCAGTCCTGTGCGTCCCCGGCCCCCGAATGCGTCACATTACTGCGCACGGGTCACGGCGGCCCAACCCGGTCTGTCACAAGTCCGTGATAGCGCCGCACGGGTCCGTGATAGGGCTAGGAGGCGTGAACGACTCCCTTCCCCTCCGCTACCGCGCGGCCGAAGAGCGCTACGAGTCGATGGAGTACCGGCGCACCGGGCGCAGCGGACTGAAGCTGCCCGCCATCTCCCTCGGTCTGTGGCACAACTTCGGCGACGACCGCTCGCTGGCCTCCCAGCGGGCCATCCTGCGGCGCGCCTTCGACCTCGGCGTCACCCACTTCGACCTCGCCAACAACTACGGACCGCCGGCCGGCTCCGCCGAGCTCAACTTCGGCAAGCTGCTCGCGCAGGACTTCGCGCCGTACCGGGACGAACTGGTGATCTCCACCAAGGCCGGCTACATGATGCACCCCGGTCCGTACGGCGAATGGGGCTCCCGCAAGTACCTGATGTCCTCGCTCGACGCCTCGCTGCGGCGGATGGGCCTGGACTACGTCGACATCTTCTACTCGCACCGCTTCGACCCGCACACCCCGCTGGAGGAGACCATGGGGGCGCTCGCTTCCGCGGTCCAGCAGGGCAAGGCGCTGTACGCCGGCGTGTCCTCGTACAGCAGCGAGCAGACCGCGCAGGCCGCCGGGCTGCTGAGGGAGATGGGCGTGCCCGCCCTGATCCACCAGCCCTCCTACTCGATGATCAACCGCTGGATCGAGGACGACGGGCTCCTCGACACCCTGGAGCGGGAGGGGATGGGCTGCATCTCCTTCGTGCCGCTCGCCCAGGGGCTGCTGACCGGCAAGTACCTCGGCGGCATCCCGGCGGAATCACGGGCCGCCCAGGGCAAGTCCCTCGACCCCGGCCTGCTCTCCGACGAGGTGCTGCGCCGGCTGCGGGGGCTCGACGGGATCGCGCGGCGGCGCGGGCAGTCCTTGGCGCAGCTGGCATTGAACTGGGTGCTGCGCGACGGTCGGATGACCTCGGCGCTGATCGGCGCGTCGAGCGTCGCGCAGGTCGAGGAGAACGTGGCGGCGCTCGCGGCGCCGGGGCTCACGGAGGAGGAGCTGAAGGAGATCGACACCTTCGCCGTCGACACGGCCGGCACGAACATCTGGGCGGGCCGCGGCTGAGGCGGCGGGGCAGGACCGGAGCGGAGGACCGAGGAACCGAAGGGGTGCCGGGGTGCCCGGGCCGTGTCCGGGGCGGCTGCCCGGGTCGTCCGGGAGCGTATCCGTCGTAGCGGCAGCAAGGGCCGGGCACCGGGTGCGTGCCGCCTCGTACCGGAGCGAACGGAAAACGGGCCGGTCCGTGGGGGGGATACGGACCGGCCCGAGGGGGGGCTTCCACCATAACCCTTCGTGAGGGATGATGCGCGCCTGTTGCACGGCGAGTCACCTGGTTCTTGCGAAGATGCCCCGGCGTTCACGCCGGGGCGGGGGTACCTCCCGCTTGCGGGGGAGACTCGCGCTTCCCTTGACGGCGGGGCGGAGTGTCGCGGTGTCCGGTCTTCGGGGCGTGGAGAGCTCGCGGGACCGCCCGGTGGGGCCGGGGAAAGCACGCGTCGTTCGTCGTCCCGGCCGCGACCGAAGCCCCGCCCGCCACTGGCCGCGTCATCGGGACAGGGACAGGAACTCCGCCCGCGTGATGTTCGTCCGGGCGGGTCTGACCCCGGCTGGCGCCGAGGGCGCAAGACCTCCTGGAGCGCCGCTCCCGGAGGCAGCCTGAGCCAGGAATCCCCTTCATGCAGCTTCAGGGAAGGGGAGCAGTCAAGTACTCATTCCGCCGAGCAGCAGCCCGGTGAAGGCTCCCGCGATCATGAACGGGCCGAACGGCATCGCCGTCCGGCGTCCCGCCCGCCCCCGTACGAGCAGGGCGAACCCGTACACCGCCCCGTACAGGAACCCCGCGAACGCGCCCGTGAAGAGCACGCCCCAGCCGTACCACCCGAGGGCGACGCCCAGCGTCACGGCCAGCTTGACGTCCCCGAAGCCCATGCCGTTCGGATGGGCGAGGAACAGCACGAAGTAGCCGCCGCCGAGCGCGAGCCCGCCCAGCAGCGCCCCGGTCCAGGAGCCGGCGGCCTCCGGGTGTGCGGCCGCCAGGCCGAGCAGGCCCAGGGCGACGGCCGCGAGCGGCAGGGTCAGCACGTCCGGCAGCCGGTGCACGGCGCGGTCGACGACCGCAAGCAGGATCCCGGCGGGCACGAGGAGCAGCCATACCCCGAGTTCGGGCCGCGGCCCGACGGCGCAGGCCAGCGCGGCGGCGGCGAGGGCGCCGGTGACGGCGAGGGGGACGGCGTGCGGCCCGTAGGCGGGCCCGCCGGAGACGGCCCCGGGGAGCGGGGCGGACTCCGGCGGGGCGGCGGCGGCCCGCGGGCCGGGAACGGTCACCGCCGCGCAGGCCGCGCAGCGGGCGGCCCCCAGCCAGCCGCCCGGCCCGGTCCGCAGCGGATGGCCCGACGGGCAGGCGGTACGCCAGGGAGTGCCGGACTCGACCGACAGCCGGTACGCCGGCCGTGGCACGAGCAGCCCGGCGGCGGCACCGAAGCCTGCGGCGAGGGCGACCAGGAGCAGCAGCACGGCCCGAGCCTACGGAGCCGACCGCGAGGGGTCATGGGCCCAGGGACCCAAACGCGCCCGCAGGGCACGTCGCGGCGGGCCGGGAGGCAGCCCGGTTTCCGCGGGGCGGGGCGGCGTTGTGGTGGGGCTGTCGCGGCGCTGTGGTGGGGCCGGGTCGGGGAAACCGCGCCGCCCCCGGCCCCGGGCTCCGGGTGCCACAAGAAGACTCCGCCGCGCAGGTCGACAACTCCGGTAGAACTGCCGCATGCCCGCGCTGCACGTCCCCGGCTCCGTGTCCCCCGTGCCCCTGGAGATCGCCGACACTGCACAGGCACGCGCACACGGCCTCCTTGGCCGGGACGGCATCGAGGGCGCTCTGCTGCTGAGCCCCGCAAGTGCAGTGCACACGCTGGGGATGCGGTTTCCGATGGACGTGGCCTACCTGGACCGTGACTTCACGGTTCTCGCGGTCCGCACGATGCACCCCTGGCGGGTGGGCCTGCCCCGGGTTCGGGCCCGGCATGTGCTGGAGGCGGAGGCGGGCGCGATGGCGAGGTGGGGTGTACGCCGCGGAGTACACCTGCGCGCAGATGCCTGAAGCGGAGGACGGGAGAGTGGGAGGCACACGGACCCGGCACTGGCCGGACCCGGCACTCCGCGCTCGCGCACGCCACCCGGCCCGCCCGCGAGCGCCCGTCACCACCGTGACCGTACGCCCGGCCAGGGCCCGGCCGCCTGAGCCCTCGGACCCGGCCGGGGACCCATCCGCGAGCGGTTCGGGCTGGGCCCCGCCGTGGACGAGTGCGGCCCCGCCCAATCCCCTCCACTGCGCGGCGCCGAATGCGGACGTGTAGCCGTCCGCCTACTCGGAGTATTTGCAGAGGCGAACCCGCATTGGTACGCACCATACGGCGGGACGCTCGAGTGGCGGGAGGTGCTTCGGATAACGATGCGGAGACATCCACACCGCGCCTTGGCGTGCCCAGTCCCAGGTGGCATGAATCCGCCGCTACCGCCCTCGTTGCCCACAGGCCTGACCCACTTGTCCACAGGGTCGGCGCCTGGTCCCGGAGCGACGGCATCTTGACCGCATGAGGAAGGGACGGGTCCCACTGGACCGACTCGCCACTGCGCACGGAGGAATCCTGCTGAGCGCACGCGCATGTGAGTGCGGTTGGCAGTCCGGATACATGGTCAGGCGCCTCAAGCAGCTCGGCTGGACGCATGTACGCCACGGGGCGTGGGCCGAACCAGGGCGCGAGGTCGATCTGGCGCTGCGCGTACGGGCGGAGCAGTTGATCCATCCGCAGTTGGTCGCCAGTCACTTCACGGCGGCCCGGCTGCACGGCATCGAGGTCCTGCAGGACCCCCCTCACGAGCTGGAGTCCACCGGCCCTCCGGCCGACCGGATCCGCCTTCCCGAGGGAAAGCTGCACCGGGCACCGCTCCCCACCGGGCAGATCCGGTCCGCAGGAGCGATCCGGGTCACCACGGTCTCGCGTACCCTCGCCGACCTGCTGCGCTCCGCCACCAGGGACCAGGCCCTGGTGGCCGTCGACTCCGCACTCTCCGTGCGGCCGCTGCCGGACAGGCCCGGCGCGAGGCGCGGCCGCCTCGCCCTCCCTGAGGACATCGCCGCCGTACTGGCGGCAGGGACGCGCAAGGGCAGAGCCCGCGGTGAGCGGTACCTGCGACTGGCCGATCCCAGGAGCGGTTCCCCGGCCGAGACGATCGCGCGCCTGCGCCTGCACGACGCGAACCTGTACCCCGAGACACAGGCAGAACTCCGGACTCCCGACGGGCGCCGCCTCCGCCCCGACTTCCTGTTCCGAAGGGAGGGCGTCGTGGTGGAGATCGAGGGATACGCCCACCACGGCACCCGAGGGGCGCACCGTCACGACATCGACCGGTTCAACGCACTCAACCGCTGCCACGAAGTACGGACCGTCCTGCGGTTCACCGCGATCGATGCCCTCCGCCGTCCGGAGCGCATGGTGGCCGCCGTCCGCGCAGCGCTTGCCCGAGCGGCGGCACACCCCTGAGACGCAGTCCTTACGCAGCCCAGAAACCTTTGCGCGAGACCCGGCCCTGGGCTCCGAATCAGGTCCGCCATCACGGGAGCCGGGCCGCCGCGAGCGGCACCAGCGCCCACGAGCGGGTACCCCGAGCCGGCTCGCTTGCTCCCTCGAAGCCCCACTCGCCCTGGCACGCCTTCACCACGCGGGGCACTCCACGCAGGTGCGAACGCCGCCGTTCGTCGCAGGCGGCGGCGAGACGCGGGTGGCTGTGCCGGGGGTGGCCGTCGTAAACGATCAGCCGGAGTGCGTCGTCCCGGCTGCGGAGCGAGAGGTAGATGCTCTCGCCTGCGGATGTGAACCAGCAGGCGCACGACGCCAGTTCGTCCACCAGAGTGAGGACCGGCGCGGCGAGTTCGCCAAGCCGGTGCGCGTCCGGCACGAGCATCGCCGTCGCACGGGCGACGGCTGGAGTCGCTGTGGCGGAGGGGAGGGTGAGGCTGTAGGCGAGGTTCGCGGGAGAGGGCTCGCTCTGGTCGGGCGGCGGAGGCGGGCACTGAGTGATCCGCCCGCCCGAGAAGGGGTCAGCGTCGAGTCCGGACATGGCACTCCCCTGGGTCGTGATGGTCTTGGTGATCTCGCACGGGCGAGCGGTGGCTTGTCGCGCCGATACCCGCGTGGCGGGCACGTCGATGCGATGCAGGGCTCCTGGGGCTCGACCGCATGAAGATCTCCAACATCGAGACCGGGGTCCGGGCCATCACCCCTGCCCGGGTGAGAACTCCGGCCTGCAATTACGCGTGCGATGACGAGCGCTACATCGACGCACTCGCCGACATGGCGAACCGCAGATCCGGTGGCTGGTGGGAAACCTTCCGCGGTCAGTTGCCCGCCGGACTCCTCGACATCACCGAGTTGGAGTGGCACGCCCGGTCAGTCCGCGCCGGAGCCTTCCTCCATGTCCCCGGCCTGCTCCAGACCGACGGCTACACCCGGAGCGTGTGTGCCGCCTCCCGTCCCTCCCTGTCCTCTCACGAAGTCGAACTTCGCGTAGCTTTCAGGATGCAGCGCCAGCAGGTGCTTCACCGTGACGATCCGATCAAGTACACCGGCTACGTGCACGAAGCTGCCCTGCGTATCGAGTTCGGCGGCACAAAGATCATGCGGAGGCAGATGGAACACCTCTGGGAGATCGCCGGCCAGGACAACGTCTACGTGCGGGTCGTCCCCTTCAGCGCAGGAGGCTTCCCCGGTGCCGGGCAGTCGCTGCTGTACGCGCAGGGAGCCGTCCCTCAGCTCGACACTGTGCAACTGGACTCGGCCCACGGTCCCGTCTTCATCCATGCCCCGGCGCAACTCGACAAATACCGGTCCCACTTGGACTGGATGGAGACCAGTTCCTTGCCACCCGCCCAATCGCGGGACTTCATCCGTGCCCTCAGTCGCAGTCTTTAGAAGTCCTTCAATGGCCGAGGTCGACTGGGAAGAACCATTCTGCGCGGAGAGTTCCAACTGCTTCCGCATCGGCACTGACATCGAAGGCAATGCCTACATCGCCGTCGCCGGGCAGGAGGATCGTTTCCTCGTGGACAGCCGCGACGCCCTCCGAGCCATGGTCGAGGGCATCAAGGCCGGTAAGGCGGACCACCTGTTGTAAGTGTCGCCGTGGGGCGAGCCTGAGCTGTGGAGGGCGGCGCCATCCCCGGCACCGGCCCTCCCGTCCCGCCTTCTGCGTTGTAGGATCTCGCGGCTCGTGTCATAGAGCCTTGCGCTGACCAGCAGGTTCCTGATCTGTCTCAGGATGTTGCCCTACGCCTCTGTCTCACCTCCCATGACATTTCCTCGCAGGGCGGCACGGGCGTGCTGGATGATGAGGCGGTGCAGCTCCCCTACGTCTACCGCGTCACCAAGTACGACCCCGCTGACCGTGACGAACACGGGCATTACGCCGGCAGTGAGGATAACGTCAGCGATCACGGCAAGGTCGAGGCGTCCTATCTTCAGGCGGTCGCGGCCTTCGCCGGGGACACCGGCGTCGATCACCTGGCCGTACGTGAACCCCACGTCCCGTCCTTCGCGCACTTCGGCGCAAAGCCTCCGGTGGACGGGTTTGGGCTGGACGGGCTCTTCCCCGCCGGCCCGACCGGATTTCACGACGGGGCTAAGGTATCGCTCGTAACCGGGCTGGAACTGGTGCGTGCCATGTTGCGCGACAACGGCGCCTGGTGCCGGCTGGAGGCGGCAGGCACGTTCGCGGTCCATGTGGGATGGGACCAGTATCTCTACATCAGCAGTATCCGGCCCTGCGAGGAGGCACTGGCCCGAACTCGCGCGCTGGGGCTGTTCCCGGAGCGCCAGGCCTCCTCTCCGTACGAGATAGAGACCGATGACGCCGATGTCCAGCGGCCCGGTGACGACGAATTCTGGGCCGGTCTGCGCTGGGCAGTCGCTGCATGCCGCGCCGGGCTCCTGGAAGAGACATACCTCGAAGGCGCCTCACGGTGGCACCGCCTCACG
Organism: Streptomyces sp. GC420; assembly: GCF_009916105.1. Taxonomy (GTDB): domain Bacteria; phylum Actinomycetota; class Actinomycetes; order Streptomycetales; family Streptomycetaceae; genus Streptomyces. The sequence goes on from NZ_JAAAXQ010000123.1 coordinate 10,998, forward strand.
CGCGACTCCATCGATACGGTTCGCGCCAGTATCGCTCCCCGCGCGCGTCTGGCCGTCTGGCCGGACCTGTCCTCCGACATAGACGCGGTCCTCGGCGCTCTCCCCGCCGAAGGGCTCGTCGAATGTGTCTGGCAGGACAAGGACGGCCAGCTCCGTAGTGCCATCGCTGACGAAGACGATTTCCCGGAACTGGCCAAGAGGATCTCCGGTGCCAGCGCTGCGGCGCTCCTGTCCATGTATGCCGATGAACGTCTGCCTCTGTTCACCGCCGTCATGCCTGACAGCGACGGAGTAGTACGGGCCCGCTGGCAGACCGAGCCGACGCCGAGCGACCGGAACTGGGCCTTCCTCAAGACCCTTCACCGAGGCGAGATCGTCACCGGCTCCGTGACCCAGATCGCCAGCTTCGGCGTCACCTTCGTGGACATCGGCGGCTTCCAAGCGATGATCAATATCCCTGAGCTGTCTTGGCGTCCCATCAACCACCCCTCCGACGTCGTTGCCGTCGGTCAGGAGATCACCGCCGAAATCCTCGACGTCGACCCGATCCGCGAACGCGTGTCACTGTCGCTCAAGGCCCTGCACGAAGATCCGATGCCGCTGCTGACCGGGCAGATCGGCCAGACCATCGTCGGCCGCGTCACCAAGCTCGTACCGTTCGGCGTATTCGTACGCGCTGAAGAGATGGAGAACGGTTTCGAGGGGCTGGTGCACAACTCCGAACTGGGCGAGAGGCACTCGGACCAGCCACAGGCGGTCGTCCAAGTCGGTGACGCACTGCCAGTCAAGGTCCTGGACATCGACCTGGTCCGCCGTCGCATCACGCTGTCGCACAAGCAAGCAATCTCCGCTGACCAAAACGAACCTAGTGCCTGAAACACGCATGCCCCGGGGCTGGATGCTCACAGACACGTCGTCCTCCGATGGCATCCTTCACTGTTTGGTTGCGGCTCAGTGTGCGGTGTCACGGAGGTAGAGGGCGGCGAGCCGCGGGAGTCGGAGTCGCATCTCATCTGGGTCGTCGAAGTCGAAGTCTTCGCCGATGTCTTCGGCGTCTTGTCCGGAACTGTCATGCGAGGCTGCGTACTCGTCCCAGGCCTCGTAGAAGTCCTCTTCGCCACCGGTGATGCGCTTGAACGCGTCGCTGGCTGCGTAGTTGACGTCCTCGTAGAACACGGCTTCATCGTCGTACGCCTCTGCGGCGGCGATCACCGCAGGATGCTCAGCAAGACTGTCCGGGCAGGCCGCAGCCCTCTCGTACCAGTCTCGGCCCAGCGCGATCAGACCGGCGCGGAAGTCCATGAAGCTGTCGTCCGAGCAGCCGCCGCCGATGAGGTAGGCGGCTGCCCATACGTCCCATCGGTAGACGGCTTCATGTATCTCGTCGAAGCGTTCCTGGTAGCGGAATTCCTCGGCCGCGTGGTCGAGATGCGCGAGAAGCTCGGGGGTCAACCGGAGTTAGCGCATGGCGTGTTGGCTGCGAGCGGAGTTGTTCTCGGGGGTGCAGGTGGACGGTGCCATTCGGGCGGGCAGGCCGCTGATACGCAGGAACACATAGCTTCTGAAGAGTCGGGCGAGGGTGCCTGTGCTGCGGACGATGTCGCATTGCCGGGCGATATCGACCCATTGGCCGTCGGGGAGCAGGAGGGTGTAGTCGAGGCGGCGGCGCCGCTCGTAGTCGATCGGGGCGGGGCTGGCGTCGAGGTAGTCCGCGATATGGATCAGTGCGGCCTGGATGTCTGGCCACTGCTGGCGTTCTCGCAGGTGGCCGAGCATGCGGGAGGACATGAATCCGGTGGTGGCTTGGCCCAAGCGTTCGGCGATGACGTCGCTGGACTGGCGGTTGCCGACGAGCCCGATGAGACAGGACAGGGCAGGTCTCAAGATCCGGTGGTCGTGGAGTTCGGGCGGTGCGAGGGGCAGTGCGAGTTCGGGCCAGAGTGCGGCAGGGAGTGAGCGGAGACGCTGGACGGGGATGTGGTCTGGCTGGGTGCCTGGATGGAAGGTCTGAACGCGGTAGCGAAGCTGGTAGACAGCCTGAAGCTGAGGACCGATGGCCGCGAGCTGGACCGCGCGGAGGGCTTCGGTGGTGCCGGTGCCCCAGGGGGCGAGCAGGCTTCGGCCCGGAGATGGGCGTGACTCGCGTTCGGCTTGGATGATCCAGCGTCCGGAGGTTCCGGCTCGCTGGATATCCGGTCGGCTGAGGATGTCCACGGCAAGAACGACACCGGCCGCTGTCATGGCAGCACTCTTCGGGGTCTGCATCCCCAGGGACTGAATGCCAACGTCGGTCGGGGTGAGAAGGGCGTTCAACTCATCGGAATTGATGGGGAGGTCCGCGGGAAGGCGTTCGGCCAGGGATTGGCGGGGAGCGTGGACGAGGATCTCCCCGACGAGCGCTCGCAGGTCAGCGAGGGCTCCGAGTGCGGATGGTCGGCGTAGGCGCCGAACGCTGCGGTGCCGGAGTCGGTCATCGCGTAAACGAGCCGCTGTGCGTCCAGCACGGGATGATCGGCGTCGAGGAGCAGGGTGGACGCCTGGGCCAGATCGGCATCGCAGCGCCGTCGGCCGGGGCCGGTGTCGTCCGCTGACGAGGCGTTCGGGCAATGCCCAGGATGCGGGATCTCGCGGGTGGCCAGAGCTCGCGTTCGCTGTCGGCTTCGGCACTGCGGGCAGTGATCGGCCAGCAGCCTATTGTGCCTGACGCACGCGAATGACCAGCCCAGCTGCCAGCGGCCACCCGACTCGGCCAGACAGTCCGTGCAGAAACGTGAGCCGGTGCTCTTCCCCCAGCGCGTCGCGCTCTGGGGCAGGCCGGAGCGGGGGTCGAGGTCCAGGACCCGCTGGTCGTAGTGAGCCAGGGTCTTCGCGTGCAAGGCTGCGACGGGCGTGCCCGTTGCCTGGGCGATGGACGCGGCTATTACAGGGCTGAGGCACCTGGTCAGCATCTCGGTCGAGCTACTGCCGGGCACGAGTCCGTCTTCGAGCACGAGCAGCCCGAGATCGTTGAGGACATCACCGAGGGGCGTGTGCAGGCGGTGCGCAAATGCCTCAAGCCAGGAATCGAGAGCCTCACCCGGTAGCGCCTTCAGCCTGATGGGAAACGTCCCGATAGCAGTCCTCATGCGGACTGGCGTGATCGGGGGCGGCTGGTCAGCCGACGGGCTTCCAGGGCGGCTTCGAGTTCGCGGCGGGCGTTCTCGGACGCCTCGTCGTTCTTCACACGGTCGAGCAGGTCCTTGTCCAGGCGCTCGCTGTTACTGCGGACTGCCCGCTGGCAGCCGCGGTTGATCAGTGTCATGAGGGAGCCAATGTGGCCGGTGCTGCGGGAGAAGAGGTAGTCGGACAGGTCGTGCGCGAGCATCCCGGGGTACTTGTCCGCCAGGACAATGCGCTGTTCCAGTGCCAGGAGCATCTGGTTCCACTCTCGTCGTCCGGCCTCGCTCGTGATCGTGAAGGGCCGCATGTCCAGCCGGGTCGTACGGCGTCCGGTCTGGGCCAGCGCGGTGTCCCCCGCTGCGGATCCCTCGCTGAACAGGCCCTTGTCGGCCAGTCCGACCCCGACCATCAGCAGGGTCACGGGAAACTCGTTGGCGATCCACTTCAGATGGTTGCTGACCTCGATGCCGCTCGTTCTGCCCCACTTCAGGAAGTGCAGGTCATCGAGGGCAAGCACGCGGACCTCGCAGGACAACATGCAGTCCAGGGCCCGCCGGCCGAGTTGGACAGTGGTGCCCCGGGACCGTCCGGGATGCTCGAAGAACTCCAGCATGGCCCGGTTGAGGTCCTTCATGCCGGTGTTGCCGGTCAGTCCGACCCGGCAGACCGGCCACCGCTCGCGTGGCCCTGGTCGGTGAACTCGCCCTTCTCGGCGATCTCTCTGCGGTGGAACTCGCGCAGGAAGGCCAAAACTGACGTGGTCCTGCCCAGCCCGGGAAAGGCATCGACGGCCACGGCCCCCTTGGCCTTGTCGCCGTCCTGCAAGTTGCTGTCGGTGATGTCCCACAGGTCCTCGTGCAGCTCGACCAGCTGCGGGGTCTTGATCGGCCCGAGGTTGGCATGCCATTCCCGTCGCGACCGGTCGTACTCCGCCCGCGCCTGCACGCCGAGCTCCTTGAGTTGCTTCCGGGTCAACACCTCGGGCTGCTGTCGCCGGGGCGCGTCGGCGAACGCCTTGAAGTCCTCCTTCTTCGACAGAGCCAAGTTGCCCAGGTTCGACAGTCCGGCAAAACGGCTCACACGTCCTCCAGTGCGTCGGCGTAGAAGTCGTCCTCGTCGGTCAGGTCATCCAGATCGGCATCGTCGTCGTAGCCGGCTTCGGGCACGTCCTCCGGTTCCGGCTCCGCTCCGGCTGGCTCCGACAGTCCCTCCTCCTGGCCCAGTGCCTTGCGTACGGAGGGCAGTGAGGCGACCGGTTCCGTCTCGCTTCCGGTCTCCGGCAGCTCGATGCCGGCCTGTTCCCGCGACAGCCGCAGCGCCATTCGCCGCTCGACGATCGAGGTTCCCAGGCCGAGGTTCCAGCGCTCCAGCAGATCGGCGACGGCCAGCCGGTCATCGGGGTAGCGGTACTTCGCCGCCGCCAGCTTCCGGGCGAAGGCCAGCGCGTCCTCGCTCAGTGGCATATCGGCCGACGGCGCGTGCTCCCAGAGCAGCGGGTGCCAGCGGCGATCGGCCGGATCACGGAAGTAGATCCGGGTGATGTCGTCAGGGTCCACCTGGAAGGGCCAACTGCCCTCGGCCGGGCCCCGGTGAGGGCTCTTGGCATTGCGGTACGGATTGAGCGCGGGCCCGTTGTAGCGACGCCGGCCGATCTCGACGCCGTAGTTCTGAATCGTGCGCCACTCGGTCCGCAGGAACTCGAAGGCCAGTTCCCTGTCCCGGGGCACTTCGATGTACCCGGCCCTGGCCATGCCGTGCTCGAACATCGCGGCAGGCGACAGCCGCAGCCCCGGCACTCCGGGATCGACCAGCCCCGCATGCGGCCGGCAGTGATACACCGTCGCGGTCCACTCCCGGACGAGCTGGAGACGCGGTGCAGCGGCTTGACGTCCACCGCTACGGGCCCCTGCCCGGTGATCAGCAAGTAGTCAGGAATGTGCTTGCGCACCTTCCCCTCCAGATCCGCTCTCAGCAAGAACGGCTGGGCCACGATGTGGCGTACGGAAGGATCGAAATCGGCGAAGAGGAGACGCGCCAACTCCAGCCGCGACTCGTAGATCACGTGGTCGTTCGTCGTCGCCGACCAGTAGATACCCGAGTAGTGCTTCTGCCCCTTGAACCAGCGGAATGTTCGCCAAGGCGCCGCCGATGCCAAAAGCTCGACGGACACCTCGCTCCAGGCCCGGTCCTCCATCGCCGCATGCCCCTCGGGGCGGACACTCACAGACGCAGCGAATTCCCCCACCACACACCCCCAGCCACACATCAACTTCCTGTGCAGCCACGGTGCCAGTGCAGCAAACGCGGGCGGGATGGATCACTGGTATCGCCGCCCGAATGGGTGACGCTCCGACCTGCGAGTCTCACGGCGGCGGCATAAGTGCCGCCGCCGTGCAGTTCTTGCTGAGATTATGCAGCGAGTTTTGAGACCCTACATGCGTTCAGCTCTGGTTCCCGGACTGGGATGCCTCTCCACGCGGGAAGGACACCTCGACGCGGCGGTTCTTCCGCCGGCCCTCCTCGGTGCCGTTGTCGGCGATCGGGTAGTCCTCGCTGTAGCCCCGGATCTCGAATGTGATCGCCGAGGAGTCCAAGTCCTTCATCAGCTGCCGGTGAACGGCGTCGGCCCGGAACTTCGACAGCTTCTTGCCGTGCTCGTACGACCCGAGGTTGTCCGTGAACCCGAACACCCGCACCTTGGTGGCGCCGGACGCCTCGATCTCCTCCGCGATGGCCTTGATCCGGGAGTTCGCCTCGGCATTGAGCTTCGAGCTGTCCTTGGGGAACAGCACCTCCGCCTGGAGCGCGAACTTGATGTCCGTGTTCGTGTCCTCACGCCGCTCCTCGCCCCCGAGGTCCTCAACGACGGACTTGATGTCCAGCACCCGCGCGTCGGCGAGCGTCGCACCGTCCGCGAGTTTCAGTCCGGGCGCGTTGGCGTCGACCTCGGGCGGCGGCTGACTGGTCGTCGACCCGGGTGGCGCGCTCGGTCCGTCATCCGCGTACGCGGGCGCGGCGAGCACCCCGCTCACGAGAACGACGAGCGCGAGGCCGACGGCCGCGGCGGGCCTGTGTGGGGTGTGGGGGGTCATGGGTCACTCGCCCCCGGAGATCTCGATCGTGGCGGGTGGCATGTCGGCGATGGTGAAGTCGACGGACGTGGTCGACTCGGGGGGTGCGGGGAACTGGGCGTACCAGGTCTTTTCTTCACCAGCCTTGAAAGGTGTGAAAGTCGCACAGAGACAACGCCCCTCAGTGTCACGCAGGACGAGATACTTCTTCTTCCCGGACTTGTCCACGACGGCAGCGCCAGCCATCGACGCCGCATTGCGCTGCAACTCCTTCTCGTCGCCCCGCCACTCCGTGGCAACCCATCTACCGGAGCCACCGTTCTTAACCTTGCCAGTGACCGTCAAAAATCCGCCCGCATCCCGCACCGCAGATCTGATGGTCAGAGTGACGCCTTCACCGCCGGTCACCTCAGCCAGAACTTGGTCCTGCACGGGCGCTTCAGGACTGCTCTCATCCTCCTTATTCTTTCCCCCGTCCGTAGCCGGAGAGGACGAAGAAGCCGCCTCGGGTTTGTCGTCGTCTTCTCCACCGCATCCAGCCACCGCGAGGGCCAAGCCGGTTGTGATCGCCACTGCGGTCAGTGCCCTGCGGGCCTTCAAGGTATGCCGCACGCTCATCGGTCGTCGTTCCTTATCTCTTCGCTCGCTCGTCATTCGGCCAAGTACACAGAGAACAGCACGGACGCGTCAGGAAGATCTTCCAAGACAAAATCCTCGGGGTCGAGCTCGAAATTCCCGTCGCTACCACATTCGAAAGCGACTGTTTCGATAGGGTCGATTCCCGGCTCGGGCGCACATCGAGGCTCGATCACAGCGGTAGCGCTGGCGTGCGCCTGCGTGTTCTCAGTACCGGGTATGAGGGATTCACCGACCGTGTAATTGGTCACGATGGAGGCCTTGAAGGACGGAAACCCTCCCACTGAGCCTGGCGTGAGCCCTTCCAGGGTGGCGTCGTTCGCCGCAGCCAAGTCCGTCGCTGCAGCGACGCCGTCTGCGCCTGGTCCTTCGCCCGCCAGCCAGTTCAGCCAGTCGTCGTCATTACCGATCGCCCCGCCGAGGCCGTCGACCAGTTCGCCCCGCACCTCTTGAGCCGCAGCCAGGGCCGCGGCATCGGCTGCCGCCTGGGCTCCACTCCGCGCAACAGCCGCCTTGGCGAATACGAAGAACACAAACGCAACAAAGAGCAGCGTCCCCACCAACCACACGTAGAGGGGGATCGTCTGCCCTTTGTCACTCCGCGATCGCGCGAAGGTTAGCCGCCAGTGATAGTCGCCACAGCCGTGTCGATCGCGTTCGAGATCGTCGTATCCAGCCCCAGTCCCACGACCGCCGTCACGATTGCCGCGATCAGCACCAGCAGGCCCGCGTACTCCACGAAGCCCGCGCCCTCGTCCGCGTAAGTGCCGCGCATGCGGGTGGTGACGGTGTTCCTCCATGTACGGATCTTCGACACGGTGGTCCCCTCCGAGTGGCCGGTCAGTGTGACGGACGCTTGCGACACGCGAACGGTAGGCGGAGGGGCGGGGCTCGGCGGAGGGTCCGTGGGCCCAAAGGCGGGCCCAAAGGGGGAGTTGGGGCTGAGGGTCAGGCATGGCCGGTGGTCCCCCGTCCGGAGATGCCGAGCCAGACCGCTATGGCCTCGCTGCGGCTGGTGCTGTGGAGTTTGGCGAAGATGCGGTTGATGTGATTCTTGACGGTCTTCTCGCTGATGAAGCAGGTTGCGGCGATCTGCTGATTGTTCATGCCGGAGGCGATGAGATCCATGACCTCCGCCTCCCTCGAACTCAGCTTGAATCCGTCCCGCAACTCGTGCCGCTTGGAAGACTGTGCCACAAGCGATTGCATGTGCGAAGCGCTTTGCCGAGGTTGCGGCGAATCCAAGACAGGTGGCCCCGCAACAAGCGAGGAGTTGGGCTTCCAGTCCATCGCCGGAGGGGTCGCGTCACCGTGTGCATACGGAATGGCCTGGCCCCGCACATGGGCGAGGAGGGCGCTCTGGGCGGAGGACGTCAGGTGGGGGCGGCCCTCCTGGATGTCGCGGACGGCGCGGACGAGCTGGTCCGGGGTGAACTCGCCGTGGACGAGGTAGCCGCCGGCGCCCAGGCGGAGGGCCTCCTGGACGATCTCGTTCTCGCGGCTGTAGGTCAGCATCATCACCGGGGCGAGCCGGACGAGGTACGGCAGGACGGCGATGCCGTCGACACCCGGCATGCGGACGTCGAGGAGGATCACGTCGGGACGGTGCTGCTGGGCGGCGTAGAGGGCCTCGCGGCCGTCGCGGGCCTCGGCGACGACCTGGATGTCGTCGCGAGTGCCCAGCAGCACGGTGAGCCCGGCGCGTACGACGGGGTTGTCGTCCGCGACGAGGACCCTGAGGGCGGGAGCTGGTTCCGGGAACGCCGCGGCCGGCGCGGGAACGACGGGGACGTGCGCGGGGGTGTGCTCCGAGCGGGGTGCGGCGGTGTGCGAGGACGTGTGCTGTGACACGTGCGAGGACACGGACACGGGCCCGGACACCGACGTGGGCATGGATACGGACACGGGCGCGGATACTGG